>JBBRLB010000040.1:0-43061 GCA_038231575.1 Opitutales bacterium
ATACGATCGTGATCAGCGCTTCCCAGCGCTGATCGCCGACGAGCCAATCGATGCCAAGCATGATACAGCCTAAGGGGCTGTATAGGATGAGGAACTCCCAAACTGGCGAGCCAAAGTGGCTTTCGGTCCAGAAGAACGCCGTAGCGCCGAAAATGATCCAGAGGGGCGTCCAAGTCTTCATTTTTTGCCTAACGTTCAAGATGAGCCACGGCCGCTCGGGGCCGTTGGCTCTGGCGCCTGGTTAGGCCGTTTTTCTCTTG
Source organism: Opitutales bacterium (assembly GCA_038231575.1). Classification (GTDB taxonomy): domain Bacteria; phylum Verrucomicrobiota; class Verrucomicrobiia; order Opitutales; family Opitutaceae; genus CAITWF01. The sequence continues at coordinate 261 of JBBRLB010000040.1, forward strand.
GGATTGTCGTAGTCATAGCTCGCTGCTTCGACCGTCAGGCGCCGCTTACCATCCTTGATGCCGAGTCGCGCGATAATCCTGCGGTCCTCGGGAAACAACTTCTTCTTGCGTTCGACCCACTCAAGGAGCCGATGCTGCACCGACGCTCGGACTGGAGCAGGCATACGCAGTAAACCATTGTCGATGACCCTCGCGGCTTCACTGTCGGGAGAGAAAATCGAGTAATTCCATGCCATCTGAGCGAACTCGAGAACTTTGAGATATGTCTCCGCGTCTTCTGGCGACGGGAGGTCCGCGCCAGCAAACTCAACGATTCGTTGGGAAATAGGAGGGAGTGACATGCCTGCTTTGCCTAACGTTCAAGATGAGCCACTCGGGCCGAAGGCCCGAGTTGGCTCTGGCGGCTGGTTGGGCTCTTTCTTCATGGCCGAGTTACTTTGCGGCACCAGATCACAACAAACGCGACGGGGCCGATCGCGGCACCTGCTGCAAATACTAGCAAGGGAAGGGCGGCAACCGATAGAGCTATCGCGCGACCGTAGCGACCCCATCGCCATGCGTCGCATGCCAAATCCAACTGCCAAACCGCAAAGCACCCGAACAGCACGGAGAACATCGCGAAAGCAACGAGCGTCGTGCGCTTCCCTTCAGCACGCGCACGCGCGCTTAAAAATTTACGCAGTGGAGAAACGTTCTTCATCTTCTTTGCCCAACAGTGTTATTCGCCGGAACTGAGTGCTGGTATTCGCGGAGGGCGCATCGGGGTGGCGGAACTGAAAAGGAGTCTGGGTAAATTGTTGAGCGCAAACTGCCTTGACCTGCCACCCCCAAATTTCGGGAGGCGGAAAGGTTTACTTTTGATGCCGGCTAAAGCTTCACCCAAGTGATGGCTTCGACCACTCCTTTTTCCGCCAAACGCGCCGCCCGTTCGTTTCCGGATTGGAAAGCCGCACGGGCGGGGAGCGGAAAATCACCGGCCCCGTGTGCGTCGACGGATCGAGTGATCGTTGCGTTCCTGCGTTAGACGCGAGCGTGAGCGAGCGGACGCACCACCACTCGCTCATGCTCGCGGCTACTGCCCAACCAAGCCGCAGCATGCTTCGGGAGATCGCACCCTTCGCGAATGAAAAATCCCTGGGAAAAAGTCGTCCGACCACCGACCCCTGATCGCGTCAGGCCGATCGCTCCAGGCCTGTGGCCGACCGCAGCGCCGCTACGCGCCGCTGGGCACACGAAACGTTTCGCCGACACTCACTGCCAGCAGCCGCCCCGGTTCGCCCGCCAGCGCCGCGCGCAACCGCCGCGCCGGTTCATCCATCGGTTCCTGGCTCAGCTTGAACGTCTCGTGATGGATCGGGACGAAGTGTTTTGCGCCCGCCTGATTCGCCATCGCCACCGCCTGCTCCGGACTGCAATGCGCGCGAATCCACGGATCATACGCGCCAATCGGCATAATCATTAGATCGAGCGGGCGCCGCGGATTGTTCAGCCGCGCAAACGCCGGCGTGTAGGCCGTGTCGCCCGCGAAGCACACCGACGCGCCCTTGCGCTCCAGCAGGTAGCCGTTGTAGCCGCGATGGTCGTCGCGCATCATCCGCGCGCCCCAGTGCGCGACCTCGAGTCCGGTGATGGCGAGCTCACCCCCACGCGTCTGGAGTTGGATGGTCTGACCCCAGTCGACCTCGTGGATGTTTTTAAACCGCCAACAACGCAGGATGTCGCCGGTGTCGCGCGCCGTGACGATCGGCGTGTCGCGCGGAAATTTCCGCAGACTCGCGCTGTCGAGATGATCGAAATGCGCGTGGCTGAGCAGAATCACCTCGGGCGGGGCAAAATCCTTCGGCCGCAACGCCGGCTGCAAATAGCGTTTCGGCCCGAGCACCAGGGGCGAAATCCCCGGACCCACGCGGGTCGAAAAAACCGGATCCGTCAGGAGGCGCACGCCGAGAAAATTCATGAGCACCGTGGAGTGCCCGAGCACGCTGCCCGTGATTTCCGCATCGGACCACGTCGTCGGGTCCGGCCGCGCCGCCGGCGCTGGCGGTTTCCCCCGTCCATCAAAAACCATCCGTCGGATCATCTGCAGCCGTCGCATGGTCGGAAGGCTAGCGTCGGCGCCGCGACTCGCAACTCAGCGCGGCGAAATGATCGTCGCGCAGCTCTCAGCGAATAAGCCGTTCGCGCAAATTTCGGAGCTGCGATCGATCGGCGGTATTTTGTCGGGCGGCAATTTGGCTCGCGCCCGACGACAAATAAATCGTCCTGGCTACTCCGACATGATCGGCGGCTGATTCAGCAGCAGCCAAAACATGCCGAGCTCACGCACGGCATCGGTGAACCGCTCGAAATTGACCGGCTTCACGATGTAGCCGTTCACCCCGAGCTGGTAGCTTTCGATCACGTCGCGCTGCTCCTTCGACGATGTCAGCACCACCACCGGAATGATCTTCGTGCGCGGATCGCCTTTGATGCGCTTGAGCACTTCCAGTCCGCTGATCTTCGGCAGTTTCAGATCGAGCAGGATGACCTTGGGGCCGTCGATGATCCGACGGGCGGCGTGCAGGCCGGCGCAGAAAATATAGTCCAGCGCCTCGGCGCCGTCGCGGACGACGTGCACCCGGTCGGCGAGATTCGCTTTCTTCAGGGCACGCATCGCCAGCGCCAGATCGTCCGGACTGTCTTCGACGAGCAACAGGTCCGAATTGGTGGGGTGGTTGGGTTCGTTCATAATTTGGTTTCCTTTTCGAGGGTGAAATAAAAGGTCGCGCCCCGATCGACGGCGGCATCGGCCCAGACGCGCCCACCGTGGCGGTTGACGATGCGTTGCACGATGGCGAGGCCGACGCCCGTGCCCTCGTAGTCCTCCGCGCGATGAAAGCGCTGGAAGACCCCGAAAAGTTTGTCGGCGTGGTTCATGTCGAAACCGGTGCCGTTGTCGCGGACGAAAAAGGCGTCGGCGCCGTGGACTTGCGTGCACCCGATCTCGATCGCCGCGCGCTCCCGCTTGCGCGTGTATTTCAGCGCGTTCGAAAGGAGGTTGACCCAGACCTGTTTCAACAGCGCCGGATCGCCGGAGCACGCCGGCAAATCACCGACCTGCAACGCGACCGCCCGTTTCGGCCATGGGAAACCCAGTTCATCGAGAATCGCACGCACGCCTTTGCCGGTGTCGATCGGGCGCTTGTTGACCTCCTGCTGGTTGAGCTGCGCAAAGGCCAGCAGGTCGTCGATCAACACGCCCATCTGCTGGGCGGCCCGGCGGATGATGCCCAAATTATCCCGTCCCTCCTCCGGCAGGAGCGGCCCGAAATCCTCCAGCACCGCCTGAGAAAATCCGTCGATCGCCCGCACCGGCGAGCGCAAATCGTGCGAGACCGAATAGGAAAACGCTTCCAGTTCCCGGTTGGCGGCTTCGAGCTGGAACGTGCGCTCAGCGACGCGCTGCTCGAGCTGGGCATTGAGCTGCCGCAGCTCTTCCTCGGCCCGCCGGAGTTGCTGGTTCGTCTCCCGCTGCAGATCGAGCAGTCGCTGCGTTTCCACGTGCACCCGATTTTTCAGCTCGTGCTGCGTCTCGCGGTAAATCACGTAGGCGAACAACAACGCGAGCACAACCGCGCACGCACTGGCGGCGACAATGACGGCAAAGAGCCGGCGCAAATCCAGTTGGAATTGGGCCTCATGCTCCGCCAGCTCGGTTTGCTCCAATTGCGTGAACGCCTTAATCTCGAGGCGAATCGCATCCATCGTCCGCTTGCCCTGATCACCGCCGACCAGCGCGATGACCGCGGTCATATTCTGCCCGCGGCGCAATTCGATCATCTGCGCCAGTTCCGTCATCTTCGTGGCAATCAGGGGCGCCATGTTTTCCGCGTGCCGGTGGGCCGGGTGATTCAACGACAGCCGCCGCAAATCGTCCACCCGGCCGGGGACCTGATCCCGGGCCGAGAGATAAGGTTCGAGCAAAATCTCGCGGCCGGTGAGCGAAAAACCGCGCTGCCCCGTCTCGGCATTCAACATCGCGGCCAGCAAATCGTTCGCGCGATTCAGCAGGACGAACGACTCCGTCCGCGCGTCCGCCTCCCGCTTGATCTGCTGGAAAGCCCAGAAGGAGGTCACCGCCACCAAGGTGACGAGCAACACCGCGCCGCCCAGCGAAGCGGCAATTTTGTTTTTGGTTTTCAGGGGAGGTTTAACGCGCGTTCTCCGCCGCCGCCCGCGGCCCGCCCAGCCCGACATGCAGTTTCAGCATCGTCGCGATCCGGATGAAATTTTCGAAATCGATCGGCTTGACGATATAGTGCTCCGCCCCGAGTCGCATGGCTTGCAGGATGCCGGGCACGGTGCCCGACAGGCTGAGCACCACCACGGGGATCGCGCGGAAGCGCTCATCGCGTTTCAGCCGGCGCAAAAACTCGAGCCCCGTCATGTCCGGCAGACCCAGATCCAACAGGATCAGCCCCCATTGGATCGGCGCACTCCCGACGCGGGCGCCGGTGCCCAATAAAAAATCGAACCCCTCTTTCCCGCTCGCGGCGAGGTGCAGCGGGTTGGCAATCTTCGCGCGCTTGAACGCCAGGACCGCCAGTGCCGCGTCGGTCGCACTGTCCTCGATCATCAGGATATCCTTGAGCGGTTTCGTCATGGCATCAGGCCGAGCTGCCCGGGCAGCGCGGTGGGTCTTTCCGCCCTCGAATCAGCAGCTCCATGATCATGCCCAACTATGATCGGTCCCTCGCCGCGCGAATACGGGGTGATAACCTACTCGCCCCACGGTGCGCGCTGCGGCTTTAAGCGATCAGCATCAAGCGGAACGCTCGGAGTCACGATCGGGCGATCAACTTCCGATGGGAGGAGGGCGTCCGTCTTGCTGACGCCGTCGTTCGAAATATCTCGGAGCGCCTCCCGCTCAACGCCAACGCCTCACACCACGCTGCTCTTGTCCGCCTGCTCCCGCGCCTGCTGCGCGCGGTGACGCAGCGCATACGCCATGAGCAGGACGATGCCGACGTTCGCCCCCACGATGGCCAGCTTCATCCACGTGAAGCGATGCCACAGGTGATAATACTCCACCGGCACATACAGCCCGCCCGCGATCAGCGCCAGCCACTCCGCCCACGCACGTCCCTTCCACAACCCGTAAGCCTCGAACCCCCGCACAGTCGAATAAGCCGCGGCCCCTGCCGCGAACCACCAGAGTTGCGCGTCGGTCACGCGATCCGCCGCCTCCACGAAAATCCGCGGATATTTGCTGGCGGGATTGAAATGGCTGAACCGGACCAGCCGCTCCGCGATCGCCTGCAAATCGCGATGCAATAGCCCCAGCACGCCAAACCCCGCGAGCAGCACGAGGGCCCCTTTGGCCGCCTCAAACACCGCAATCGCGCGCAGCCCGTCGGTCAGAGGTTTTTTCAGCAAGAGCATGGTGATTGAAGGGACTGAACCGGAGAACAAGGCAAGGTTCCGGTCTGCGGGCGTGGGAGGTTTGTCTTGTCATCGTCCGCCCGTCCCGCCGTCGCGCAACGCAGGAGGCAGACCGAGGACAAGCCGAGGAAGGAGCCTAGCGCTGCCTTTGCTCGGCTGGGCTCCGGTTAAAACAACCGGATTCTCCCATGGTTTTGCTTCACGACACGTTCGACTTTTGCGCCAGTTTAGAAAGCATCGCTAACCATGTGGACCTTATCCGTGTCGTGGTGGGAACTCATCCTCCGTTCGCTCATCGTCTACGTTTTCCTGATCGTTTTGCTCCGGCTCACCGGCAAGCGGCAGGTCGGCCAGCTCGCGCCATTCGATCTCGTGCTCCTGCTGGTGCTGTCCAACGCGGTGCAAAATTCGATGAACGGCGGCGACAACTCCGTGCTCGGCGGGCTCGTCTCCGCCACCACCCTGATCGCGTTGAATCTCGGCCTGGGCTACCTGACCTATCGCAACAAGCGCCTGGAACTCCTGATCGAAGGCCAGCCCGAGGTGTTGATTCACAACGGCAAGCTCTTCGAGAAAGTGATGGCGCGCGCCCAACTCACCCACCACGAGCTCAACGCCGCCCTGCGCCAATCCGGCTGCCTGTCCGTTGCGGACGTCCACTGCGCCATCCTGGAAAACAACGGCACGATCACGGTGAGCCAGCGCACGGCCGGCCCGGCTCCGGTCGGGGAAAAATAATCCACCGCTCCGAGAAGGCGATTTCTGGCGGTCGCAATGTCGTAGTCAGCCTTCACCGCGAACTCAGGCACGGGGCGACAAACGCGGGACCCGGCGCGGAAGGGGGAATCGTCATTTATAGCGGAGCGAGTCGCGGCGAAAAATGGGGTGAGCACCCACCCCAAGGGAACGAAAGCTTCACGGCGGCGGACCATTCGTTTTATCCAAAAGCCACGATGCCCTCAACGAGCTCTAAATCCTCCGCCCGAAACAAGTCGGTCATGCCAAGCGGCCAGCCGTTTTATCACCGTTATGTGAAGGCGTGGGCACTGGCCGCGAGCGTGATCGCGTTTTCGCTCCTGCTCGGCGTTTTCGGCTATCATTTCATCGCCGGGTTTGCCTGGGTCGACGCGCTCCTGAACGCCTCGATGATTCTCGGGGGGATGGGGCCGGTGGGGGACCTGCCCTCGCCTGCCGCCAAAATTTTCGCGTCGGCCTACGCGCTGTTTTCCGGCGTCGTGTTTATCTCCTCCACCGGAATCATTCTCGCGCCCTTGATGCATCACGTGCTGCACCGGTTTCACATCGAGAAAAAAGATTCGGAATGATGCCCAGCCGGGCGGGCGTTTGAAACGTTTGCCGCGGATCGCGGGGATGAACGCGGATTCAATCCTTCCTCTCCCCTCTGGCAGTTTCCTCCCCCATCTAAAGATTGATCCCGGTCTGCCTTCTCCTTCTCTATCTTCCCCGGGGCTGAGTGTTCTGCGTTTCCTTGCCGCGGCACGCGGACTGCTCACTTTCCTCCCCTCACTCTCACCATGCGTCATCTCCGCTCCCTCCTCCTCACCACTCTCATGCTTCCGCTCGCCTCCGGGCTCGCGGTGCCCGCCGATCCGGCCGTTTCGAAAAACGATCCGGCGATCAAGGCGGCGCTCGCGGCCGCGTTGAAAAACGAACCGGAGATGCTCGAGCTACAGGTCAAGCTCTGCGAGATTCCGGCGCCGCCGTTCAAAGAGGAAGTCCGCGCCGCGGCGGTGAAAAAACTCTTCGAGCAATACGGCCTCCGGAACGTGTTCATCGATAAAATCGGCAACGTCATCGGCACGCGCCCGGGCGCCCTCCCCCGGCCCAACGTCCTGATTGAAGCGCATCTCGACACCGTGTTCCCCGAGGGCACCGACGTCCGCGTGAAACGCGAAGGCACCGTGCTCAAGGCGCCCGGCATCGGCGACGACACGCGCGGGCTGGCCGCGCTGCTGGGGACGATCCGCGCGCTGCAGGAGACCGACGTGAAGACCACCGGCACGATCACGTTTGTCGCCGACGTCGGTGAGGAAGGGAACGGCGATCTCCGCGGCACGAAGCACCTGCTCCAGGAAACACTCAAGGATCAGGTCGACTATTTCATCTCCATCGACGGCTCCAACCCGGAGTCGATCGTTTTTGCGGGCATCGGCAGCTACCGGTATCGCGTCACGTTCAAGGGCCCGGGCGGCCATAGCTGGGGCGCCTTCGGCCTCGTGAATCCCATCCACGCTCTCGGCCGCGCCATCGCGAAAATCGACGCCATGCAAGTGACCTCGAATCCGAAGACCACCTTCAACGTCGGCGTGATCAACGGCGGCACGTCGGTGAACTCGATCGCGTTCGAATGCTCGTTCGAAATCGACATGCGCTCGACGGACGCCCAGTCGCTCGAGGCCATCAAGGAAAAATTCCTCGCCCTCGTCGACGAGGCCGTCAAGGAGGAGAACGAGCGGTGGAAAAACAACGGCACGATCACCGTCGATCCGAAAGTCATCGGCTATCGTCCGGTCGGCGCGACGCCGCCGGAGTCGCCGATCGTCGTCACGGCGCAAGGCGCCGTCCGGGCCGTCGGCCTGCGGCCGTTGCTCGTGTCCGGCGCCACCGACGCCAACGCCGCGATGTGGCTCAAGATCCCTGGCATCACGATCGGCGGCGGCGGCAGCGCCAAAGACGCCCACTCCTTGAACGAAAGTTTCGATTCGAAGGATTCCTACAAGGGCGTCCAATTCGCCATCCTGCTCGTGACCTCGCTCGCGCAGTGAGCGACTGACCGGATCGGAGTGAGCCAGGGCTTTGACCTGACCCACTCCCAGCCCGAGTGCGCCGGGGATTTCAGCCCAGCGGCAACCCCGCGATGGCCGCAACGGCCGCGCACGCCGGCGCGCGCGCTTGCCTCTCTCCGCGCCACGTGACACGTCCGCCGCTCGACAGCCGCAACGTGTTCGCTACTTTTCCCGCATGAAGACAATGCGCGCCATCGCCAAGCTGCGCGCCGGTCCCGGACTCGATCTCGTCGAGGTTTCCGTGCCGGCGCCTGGCATCAACGACGTCCTGATCAAAGTGAAGAAGACGTCCATCTGCGGCACCGACGTCCACATCTACAATTGGGACGCGTGGGCCGAAAAAACCATCAAGCCACCGATGGTGATCGGCCATGAGTTCGTCGGCGTCATCGAACAGGTCGGCGCGAACGTCCACGGCTTCAAGCCCGGCGATCTCGTCGACGGCGAAGGCCACATCGTGTGCGGCGTGTGCCGCAACTGCCTCGCGGGCCGCCGCCACCTCTGCAAGGACACCCAGGGCGTCGGCGTGAATCGCGACGGCGCGTTCGCGGAGTATCTTTGCATCCCCGCGACCAACGCCGTGCACGTTGATCCGGCGATTCCGCTGGAGGTGCTCTCGTGTTTTGATCCCCTCGGCAATGCGGTGCACACCGCGCTGCAATTCGATTTGATCGGCGAGGATGTCCTCGTGACGGGCGCCGGCCCGATCGGCTGCATGGCGGCCGCGATCGCAAAGCAAGTGGGAGCACGGCATGTCGTCGTCACCGACGTGAACCCCGTGCGACTCGCCCTAGCGAAACGCATGGGCGCGACGCGCGTGGTGAATGTTTCCCAGGAAAATTTGACCGACGTGCAGCACGACATCGGCATGAAGGAGGGCTTTGACGTCGGCTTGGAAATGTCCGGCAGCCCCCGCGCCCTCGCTGACATGATCGACAACATGGCGCACGGCGGCCGCATCGCGCTCCTCGGCATCATGCCCGAGAAGGCGGCGATCGACTGGAACAAGGTGGTCTTCAACATGCTCACGATCCGCGGTATTTACGGCCGCGAGATGTATGAGACGTGGTATAAGATGACGGCCCTGATCCAAAGCGGCCTCGATATCTCGCCCGTGATCACCCACCGCTTTCCCTTCACGGATTTCCAACAAGGCTTCGACCTGATGCGCTCCGGCAAGAGCGGAAAAATCGTTCTGAGCTGGGAGTGATGATGAACGCCGACTACCGCGCCCACCTCGAGAAAACGCTCGGCGAGATCGAGGCCGCCGGGCTGTTCAAACGCGAGCGCGTGATCACCACCCCGCAGCGCGCGCACATCGCGGTCTCCGACGGACGCAAGGTGCTGAACTTTTGCGCGAACAACTACCTCGGTCTCGCCGATCACCCCGCACTCATCCGCGCCGCGCACGCGTCGCTCGATCGCTGGGGCTACGGGCTCTCGTCGGTGCGTTTCATCTGCGGCACGCAGGAGATCCACCAGGAACTCGAGGCCAAGCTCAGTGCGTTTCTCGGCACCGAGGACACGATTCTCTACTCGTCGTGCTTCGATGCCAACGGCGGTGTGTTCGAAACGCTGCTGACCGCGGAAGACGCCGTCATCAGCGACGAACTCAATCATGCGTCGATCATCGATGGCATCCGGCTCTGCAAGGCGCAGCGCTATCGCTACAAGAATTCCGATCTGGCCGACCTCGAGGCCAAACTGCGCGAAGCCGACGCGGCGAAAGCGCGCTTCAAGCTCATCGTGACCGACGGCGTTTTCTCGATGGATGGTTTCATCGCGCCGCTGCGTGAAATTTGCGATCTGGCCGACAAATACGGCGCGATCGTGATGATCGACGACAGCCATGCGGTGGGCTTCATGGGCAAGACGGGGCGCGGCACGCATGAGCACTGCGGTGTGATGGGCCGCATCGATATCATTAGCGGCACGCTCGGCAAAGCCCTGGGCGGCGCTAGCGGCGGCTACGTTTCCGGTCGCAAGGAAATCATCGCCCTCCTCCGCCAGCGGTCGCGCCCTTACCTCTTCTCAAACACGCTCGCGCCCGTGATCACGGCGGCCTCGCTCGCCGCGCTCGAACTGCTGTCGCGTTCCACCGAGCTCCGCGACCGGCTCGAGGAGAACACGAAGCTTTTCCGCGCCGGCCTCACCGCGGCCGGCCTCACGCTCAAGCCCGGGACGCATCCCATCGTGCCCGTGATGCTCGGCGACGCCGCGCTGGCGCAGGAATTCGCCGCTCGAATGCTCGAGCACGGCGTTTACGTCATCGGCTTCTTTTATCCGGTCGTGCCGCAGGGCGCCGCCCGGATCCGCACCCAGGTCAGCGCGGCGCACTCGCGGACGGATTTGGACGAAGCGATCCGGGCTTTTGCGGCGGTGAAAGCGGAAATGAAGCTCTGAACTCGCCGCCATCCGCCGGCGCGCCGCGGATTGACCCCGCCGGCTTTTCCCGCGAACAGTTGGCGCATGTCCGTCAAAATCCCCTCTACCACGATTCGTCGTCTTGAGAAGGCGGCGCGCGCCGCGGCCCAACGCTCCTATTCGCCTTATTCGAAATTTCGCGTCGGCGCCGCGATCCTCGCGGGCTCCGGCAAAGTCTATTCGGGCTGCAACGTCGAAAACGCGTCCTACGGCCTCTGCAACTGCGCCGAGCGTTCCGCCATTTTCACGGCCGCCAGCGCCGGGGAGCGCACGATTTGCGCGGTGGTGGTCTACACGCCCACCGCCACGCCCACCGCGCCGTGCGGCGCGTGCCGCCAGGTGATCAACGAATTCGGACCGGACGCCGTCGTCGTCAGCGTTTGCAACTCCGCCAAGCGCATCGACACCGCGTTGCCCGCGCTCCTCGGCGAAGCCTTTGGACCCAAAAATCTCCTCGTAAAATGAAAGTCGCCGTCGCGTGGTTCGTCGCCTTCGTTCTCGCGCTCGCCGCTTCCGCCGCCGAGCCCGCCCGCCCGATCGTCGGCGTGGATCGCAGTTACATGAATTTGTCGGTGTCACCCGGCAAAGATTTCTACACCTACGCCTGCGGGGCTTTCGATGCGGTGCCGATCCCCGGTGAATACTCATCCTACGGCGTGAACCAGGAGATCGACGAGCGCACGTTTGCCTTGTTGAAGGAGATTCTCGAAGCCTACGCGAAATCGGGCGGCGCCAAAGGGACGGTGGCCCAACGCGTCGGCGATTTTTACGCCGCCGGCATGGACGAACCCGCCATCGAGGCCGCGGGCCTGAAGCCATTGCAGCCGTGGCTCGCTGAAATCGCCGCGCTCAGAACGCCGGCCGATCTCACAAAACTCATCGGGCGGCTGCAGGCGCAGGGCATCGATGCGGCGTTCGGTTTCGGCGTGCAGGTCGACGACAAGGACACCACTGCGATGATCGCCGCCTTCGCTCAGGGCGGACTCGGTCTGCCCGAGCGCGACTACTATTTCCGCGACGACGCAGCGGCGGCCGACATCCGGTCCGCTTACGTCGCTCACATCGCACGCCTCCTCGAACTCGCCGGCGACGCGCCGACCACTGCAAAAACGGCGGCGGACACGATCATGGCGCTGGAAACCAAGCTCGCGAAAGCCTCCCGCACCCTCGTCGAGCGCCGCGACCCCGAAAAAAATTACAACAAGTTCGAGCGCTCCGGCCTGACCAGAATCACGGCTGATTTCGGCTGGGAAGTCTTCTTCTCCGAGCTGAATTTTCCGGTCTCGGAGAAAACCGTCCTCATCGGCCAGCCGGAATTCTTCACGGCGTTGGGTGGCCTGATCAAATCGGAACCGATCGCCGCGTGGCGCGCTTACTTCCGCTGGCAGTTGCTGCACCAGGCGGCGCCTTATCTCCCGCGGGTGTTGGTCGACGAGAACTTCGCGTTCTACAGCAAGAAACTTTCCGGCACGACGGAACTGCGCCCGCGCTGGAAGCGCGTGATGGCCGCGACCGATCAAAACCTCGGCGAGGATCTCGCGCAGCTTTATGTGCAGCGCGCCTTCAGCCCCGACGCGAAGGCGCGGGCGCTGCAGATGGTGAAGTTTCATCTCACCGCCATGCGCCACCGCATCGCCGCCGCGACGTGGATGAGCGAGGAGACGAAGCAGGTGGCCTACCGAAAAATTGAGACGATGCGCACCAAGGTCGGTTATCCCGACAAATGGCGCGACTATCGGGCGCTCGAAATTTCCCGCGTCTCCTACGTCGCAAACATTCTCGCGAGCGCCCGCTTCGAATTTCGCCGCCAGCTTGCCAAGCTCGGCCACCCCGTCGATCGCGACGAGTGGCACATGACGCCCCCGACCAACAACGCCTACTACGATCCGACGTTGAACGAAATGTGTTTTCCCGCCGGCATTCTCCAGCCGCCGTTCTTCGACGAGCACGCCGACGATGCCACCAACTACGGTGCCCTCGCCTCCACGATCGGTCATGAGCTGACTCACGGTTTCGACGACCAAGGCCGCCAATACGACTGGGAGGGCAATCTCAAGCCATGGTGGAACGACACCGACGTGAAAAAATTCGAGGCGCTCGCCGAGCTCGTCGCGAAGCAATACGACGCCTACGAGCCGCTGCCCGGCCTGCACATCGACGGACACCAGACGCTCGGGGAAAACATCGCCGACGTCGGCGGCCTGCGCGTGGCGTATGAGGCGTTCCGGCTCGCGACCGCGAGTAAGCGGCTCGCCCCGGTCGATGGTTTCACGCCCGACCAGCGCTTCTTCATCGCATTCGCCCAAGGTTGGCGCACGAACGAGCGCCCTGAGAAAGTCCGGCTACACATCCAGAGCGATGTCCACAGTCCCGTGCGCTGGCGCGTGCTCGGACCGGTGCAAAATTTCCCCGAGTTTCGCACGGCGTTCGGCATGGCGGAACCGAAGGAAACGGTGCCGCAGGTTTGGTAGCCTCAATCGGAGCTCACGTAGGGCAGGCTTTACGCCTGCCATTTTTCGAATTGTGGCAGGCGTAAAGCCTGCCCGACAAACGCATCGCCTTATTCGGCCCGCGTGTGGCCGGCGGCCTCGAGCGTCGTGACTGCCCGCTCCAGTGCCTCGGCCTTCACCAACAGATAGTCCGTGTCGTAGGTCGCGATCGCCAGCAGGCTGACGCCGGCTTGGGCCAGCGGCGCAGCGAGCGACGCGAGCACGCCGGCGGTCGTGAACGCGAACGGCCCGACGACTTTCAACACGCGCCATTCCCGATCCGCCGTGATCGTGGAGGGCACCGCGGCCGCCTCGCACACGACCGAGAGTTCGTCCTCTGTTGCCGTCACGCTCACGAACGCCCCCCGCGCCCACGCCGGCCACGGCGCGTCGCGCTCGAGACGGCAAACGGCAAACTGGCCGGGCAGCACGCGGAAACGTTGACCCGTGAACTCAGCCACCGCTGAAAAAATCCCGCACGGTGGACACAACCTCGGCGCGCGGCACATCGCGTTCGCTGCGTTCCGTGAGATCGCGGAGCTTTACGATGCCCTTCGCGATTTCGTCGCCGCCGTAAATCAGCGCGAGCTTCGCGCCCGATTCCGCGGCGGCCTTGAACTGTTTGCCGAATGCGACCTCCTTCAGCGGATAGTCCACGCGAAAACCCGCGGCGCGAATCGCCTGGATATCGCCGAACGCCACCGTCCGCTCCGGCGCGCCGCCGATCACGCAGTAAACATCGGGCGCCTGCACGAACGTCGGCATCAGTCCGCGCTGCTCGAGTAGCAGCCCCGTCGTCACATCGCCAATCGCGAAGCCGACCGCCGGCAGATCGGGGTAGCCCAGTTTCTTGATGAGATCGTTATAACGGCCGCCGCCGGCGAGCGCCCGCAGATCGCCTTTGCGATCGAAGGCCTCGAAGACAAAGCCCGTATAGTAAGCGAGCCCGCGCACGACGCTCAGGTCGACTTGGATGAAATCGCCGAGGCCCATGGCCGCGAGGCCATCGAGCACCTTGCGCCAGTCGGCGAGCCGCGCCTGCAATTTATCCTGCCCCAGCCGCGCAATCTCGGCGGCCAGCGCATCGAGGCTGCGGATTTTCATGAACCCGAGGACCGCCTCTTTCCTTTCCGCCGTGAGCGCGCCGTGCTTTTCCGCGTAGGCCTGGAATGCGTCGTCGCCCATCTTCTCGACCTTGTCGATCGCGCCGAGCAACTCGCGCGCCTCCGCCTCGTTGAACCCGAGCGCCTCGAGGTAGAAAAACCACAGATCGCGATCGCTGAGCCGCACGTAGAAATCGTCCTTGGTGAGCCCGAAGCCCGCGAGGCACTGAATCAAGAGCGCGATCAACTCGATCTCGGCCTCGGGGCCGGCCTCGCCGAAGATGTCGGCATTGAACTGGAAGAAGGCGCGGAGCCGGCCTTTTTGCGCGCGTTCGTAGCGGTAGAATTCCGCGATGCTGAACCACTTGATCGGCCGCTTGAGGGCGTTGGCCCTGGCGCCGACCAGCCGGCACACGGTCGGCGTCATCTCCGGCCGCAACGCGACGGCGCGGTCCCCTTTGTCGACAAAGTTGAAGAGCTGCCCCTCAATTTCCTCGCCCGATTTGGTCTTGTAGAGCTCGAGCGGCTCGAGGACCGGCGCGTCGTATTCCGCAAAACCGTAGGTGCCGGCGGCTTGCCGCCAGCGCCGAAAGATATGGGTCCGGCGGGCGAGATCCTCGGGATAAAATTCGCGAAATCCGGGCAGAGTTTGAAACGTGGCCATCGAGGCCGTGACGTTGCAAAGCGCGCGCGCGCAGGGCGAACCAAAAACGGCAACGCGCCCGCCAGCGTCGTTCCCTGCGCCTGCGACCGCCCAACCCGTCTCAGACGATATCCGTGCCCGCCTGCAACTTCACCAAATCGATCTTCTTGAGCTGCTGCTTGAGGATCTTGCCCGACTTGAACTTCACCACCGCGCGTTGCGGAATGATGACCTCCGCCTCGGACTTGTTCGGATTGCGGCCGATGCGCTGTTTGCGCACTTGCACCTCGAGCACGCCGAAGTTGCGCAGCTCCACGTTTCGGCCGTTGGCCAACGCGCGTTGGATGATGTCCAACGTCTGTTGCACGGTGTCGACAATTTGTTTCTGCGGAAAACCCGTCTTGCGATAGATCTCCAGCACGATTTCGCGTTTGGTCAGGTTGGACATAGGGGAATCCTTTCGCTGATTCTTATCTGTAGCCGTGAAACTGAAGCGCCTCCAAGTATTTACACGCGTGAAATTGCGTCAACCATTATGACTCGTTCACTTAACACACTTTCTCGGCCTCCTTCCTGAGCACTCTTCCCTCCGATGCCTGACCCTATTGCAGTCAATTCCATGTTCGGGCGCATCGCGCGTCGCTACGATTTGGCCAACCGGCTCTTAAGCGGCGGGATCGATGTCTGGTGGCGGCGGCGGCTCGTCGCCGCGGTCCGGCGTCTAAATCCGCGTGACGTCCTCGACCTCGCGACGGGGAGCGGGGACGTCGCGTTTGCCCTCAGCCGGGGGCTCCCCGCAGGTGTGCGGATTGTGGGGATGGATTTCTGCCAGCCGATGCTCGATGAGGCGGAACTCAAAAAAACCGACGCGGGCAGCGGCCACTACCACAACGTCACTTTTCGCCAAGGAGACGGACTCGCCCTGCCCCTCGCCGACGAAAGCGTCGATGCCGTGACGATTTCATTTGGCCTGCGCAATCTCGCCGACCGCGCGCGTGGCCTGTGCGAGATGCGCCGGGTGCTCCGGCCCGGCGGGCGGCTCTTCGTGCTGGAATTCTCGCAACCGCACGCGTGGGTCCGCCCCTTCTATTTCTTCTACCTGAAACATATTCTTCCCCGCGTGGCCGGTCTCGTCACCGGCGACCGCGCGGCCTACGACTACCTCAACGACACCATCACCACCTTTCCGGGCCGCGCCGCGCTGGCCGAAGAGATTCGGGCCGCGGGATTCTCCCACGTGTCTGCCGAGGGAATGACCTTCTGCGCCGTCGCGCTCCACGAAGCCGTGAAATAGCGAACCCGCCGATCTCTCGCTCCACTCAGGATAAAATTGCGACCGGAGTGGTCGCGAATTCAGCTGAAAGATTTGCCGCAGCCGCAGGTGCTCTGGGCATTGGGATTCTTGATCTCGAATCCTTTGCCCTGCAGCCCGTCGTCGAAATCGATCGCGGACCCGTCGAGATAGGCGAGGCTCGTCGCGTCGAGCAGCATCGAGACCCCCTCGCTGGTGATCTCCGCGTCGCCGTCCTTTTTTTCGTCGAACGACATCCCGTATTGAAAGCCGGAACAGCCGCCGGACTCGACGAACACGCGCAGCCGCTTCGCCGGGGCCTCGAGGCCCGCATGCATCGTGCGCACTTGCTGCGCGGCGCGAGGAGTCAGCGTAATCACACCCGGATCGTAGGATGGCGCGCGATCGTGTCAAACGAGGTTACAGCAAATTCCGCGCCGAATTTCATTTGCGCACTTGCCAGCGACACATGCGCGCCCTTTTCTGGACGTCCGTGGCTTCGATTAAGCATATTTTCAACGAGCTGCACTACGAGATGGTGCGCAAGCTGGCTGAGGGCGGCATGGGGCTCGTCTACGAGGCCGTCCAACTCGGCGCGGGCAATTTCCGGAAGGTCGTCGCCGTCAAACTCATCCGCGAAGAGTATTCCGCGATCGAGGAGTTCCAGAATAATTTCATCGGCGAGGCCCGTCTCGTCGCCGACTTGATCCACACCAATATCGTCCAGACCTACCACCTCGGCCAGGTCGGCGGGCAGTATTTCATGGTGATGGAGTATGTGCGCGGCGTGAACCTCGAGCAGTTCATCGAGCAACACCGCAAGCTCGGGAAACAATTCCCGACCGATTTGGCGGCGTTCGTCGTGTCGCGCGTTGCCCGCGGGCTCACCTACGCGCATATGAAGTGCGACCGTGAGGGTCGCCACCTCAACATTGTGCACCGCGATATCGGACCGAAGAACGTCCTGGTCGCGCTCGAGGGTGACGTGAAGCTCACTGACTTCGGCATCGCGAAGGCCCTCGACCTGATGTATAACGAGGAAGGCAAGGTCATCGCGGGCAAGGATGAGTATCTCTCCCCGGAGCAGGCCAACTACGCGATCACCGATGCGCGCGCCGATCTCTTTCCGCTCGGGATCGTGCTCACCGAGTTGTTGCTGGGGAAAAATATCTTCCGGTCCTCCGACCGCGCCCAGTCGCGCCGCAACATCCTGACGATGCAGATCCCCCAGTTCTCCACCCTGCGGGCGGACATCGATCCGAAACTCGAGGCGATCATCCAGCGTGCGCTCCAGCGCGATCGCGAAAAGCGTTACCAGTCCGCCTACGACATGCTGACGGACCTGGAAATGTATCTCTACAGTGACCGTTACGGCCCCACGAACGAAAAGCTCGGCGTCTACATCAAAGAGCTTTTCGGAGTCAAAGATCCGGTCATTCCTTCGCTTTCTTCGCGCCCTCCTATCTGAGATGAACCCCAGAAATCTTCATCCAGCTTATGAGCGGGCCCGGATTTAGCCAAGACCTCCGTCAGCGCCAGACGCAGTCACTCGTCCTCGCGCCGCAACTCCGGCACTCGCTGAAAATCCTTCAGGTGGCCGCGCTCGATCTCCGTTCGGTCATCCAGGAGGAGTTGCAGAGCAATCCCACCCTTGAGGAGCTGCCGATGGAGGGGGTCAGCCTCGACAAGCCGGCCGACGGCGAAGCCACCGATCGCGACTCCGACAACGGCGACAAACCCGAAGGTGATCACACCGACGCCACTGCGCCGACCGACACGTCCTCCGTCAAGAAGAGCGACGAGATGGATTTTTCCCGCGACAAGGAATTCGAAATTCTCGGCAAGATGGACGAGGACTGGCGCGATCACATGGCCAGCGCCGGCGGAGCGCAGCCCTACACGTCGGAAGACGCCGAGCGCCGCCAGCATTTTTTTGATTCGCTCGTGAGCGTGACCTCGTTGCAGGAGCACCTCATGCAACAGGCCGAGATGACCGAGCTGCCGCCCGACGCGCTCGCCGCGATGAAACACCTCGTCGGCAGCCTCGATGATCGGGGGTTTCTTACGCAGACCCCTCCTGACGTCGCGCTGCAAACCGGCCTGCCGCTCGAAGCCGTGCAGGAAGCGCTCAAGATCCTGAAGGGTTTCGAGCCCGCCGGCATCGGCGCGAAAGATCTCGCCGAGTGCCTGCTGCTCCAACTCGCCGTCCAGGGCCACGGCCACTCGCTCGCCACGCGCATGATTCGCGATCACTTCGATCTGCTCACGCGCCGCCGCATTCCCGAGCTCGCTCGCAAACTTTCCGCCGACGCCGACGACGTGCAGTCCGCTATCGAGGAAATCGGCAAACTCGATCCCGCGCCGGGGCGCCGCTTCGCGGAGGACAATAACCGCGTCGTCATCGCCGACGTCACCGTCGAAAAAGATGAGGAGGAGTGGAAAATCCACCTCAATAGCGATTATATCCCGCGCCTCCGCATCTCGTCCACCTACCGCGATCTCATCGCCAAGGGCACGCTCTCGAAGGATGAACGCGATTACCTCCGCGAGCGGATGCGCTCGGGCAAATTCCTGATCGATTCCATCGAGCAGCGCCAGCGCACCATCGAGCGCATCACGCGCGAAATCATCAACGCGCAGAAGGAATTTTTCGAAACCGGCGTCTCCGCTTTGAAGCCGCTGACGATGACGCAAATCGCCGATGTCGTCGGCGTCCACGAGACGACGGTCAGCCGTGCCATCGCCAACAAATACATCAAGACCCCGCACGGCATCTTCGACTTCAAATATTTTTTCACGCCCGGTTACCAGGCCGACAGCGGCGCCGCCGTTTCCAACACGAGCGTGAAGGAAATGATCGCCGACCTGGTGTCGGTCGAGGACAAGGGCGCGCCCCTGAGCGACCAGGAACTCGTTGCGAAACTGCAGGACAAGGGCATCAAGATCGCGCGCCGCACCGTCGCCAAATACCGTGAGGAGCTCGGCATTCTCCCGAGTAATCTGCGGCGGGATTACAAGTGACCGGTTTTTAGGCGCGCCTACGCGAGTGCGAGGCTCGGCTCGATCGTCAGGGCCAGACCGGGAGCGGAAGCCGCCTCCGAACGATCCGCCCACGCAGCGAAAGCGATCATACCGGCGTTATCGCCCGTATGCTGGGGCTGCGCGGCGAAGAACGGGACGCGCGCGCGCTTTGCTTCAGCTTCGCACGTGGTGCGGAGGGTGCGGTTGTTCGCCACGCCGCCGGAAAGTCCGAGGCTCTTGAATCCCCCCTGCTCCAGCGCCAGGCGCGTCTTGCGCGTGAGCGCGTCGACCACGGCCTGCTGATAACTGGCACAAAGGTCGGGTGTCCGGGTGCGGATCTCGTCGGCGGACATTTTTTCGAGGAGGTAGCGCAAGCTCGTCTTCACACCGGAGAAGGAAAAATCCAGTTCGTCGCGCCGGCCAATGCCGCGCGGAAAATCAAACGCATCCGCGCGCCCGCCCATCGCAAGCTGCTCAATCCGCGGGCCCCCGGGATAGCCAAGACCGAGCAGCTTCGCGCCTTTGTCGAGGGCTTCGCCCGCGGCGTCATCGCGGGTCGAAGAGATCACCGTGATCCGGCGCCCGGCATCGAGCCGGAAAAGCAGCGTGTTGCCACCCGAGACGATGAGCCCGAGGTGCGGGAGGAGTTCACTCAGCCGCGCCGCGAAATTTTCCGGTGCCTCCCCCTGCAACGCGATGAACGGCGACCAGACATGTCCACGCAGGTGGTTCACGCCGGTGAGCGGCACGCGCAGCGCAAGCGCCAGCGACTTCGCGGCGGCGACGCCAATCGCCAGACACGCCGCCAGCCCGGGCCCGTTGGTCACGGCGACCTGCGTGATTTTTTCCAGGCCGATTTCATTTTTCGCCCGCGCCAGTAACGGCGCAAAATGCCGGAGGTGTTCGCGCGTGGCGAGGTCCGGGACCACGCCGCCGTGTTTCTCGTGCAGCGCGATCTGGCTGTGCACCCACTCGCCGACCAGGCCACGTGCCGGATCGAAAACGGCGACGGCCGTCTCGTCGCACGAGCTTTCGAGCGCCAGAATCATTTCGCCGTCACGCGAAGCGCGGCGCGCGTGCCGAGCAGGCGCACGCCCTTCAGCACGTCGAGCGCCGCCTGCAACTGGCGATCCTCGATCGGTTCGTAGCCGAAGCGTTCCTTGAATTCCCCGGGCGTCGAAAGATCGGGCCGGGCATGCTGGCGGCTGAGTTTATCGTCCTCGTCGGGCGTCATGATGACCTCGACCTGCGGAGCAATGCCCTTCTCGTGGATGCTCACCCCGCTCGGCGTGTAGTAGCGCGCCGTCGTGAGTCGAAGGCCCTCGCCATTCTTCAACGTGAACACCGATTGCACGGAGCCCTTGCCGAACGAGCGTTCGCCGACGATGACGGCGCGACCGGTGTCCTTCAGCGCGCCGGTGACGATCTCCGCGGCGCTCGCGCTTCCGGAGTTGATCAGCACTGCCACCGGCAGGGCGAGCGGCGCGCCATCGCGCTCGGCGCGCATGTCTTCGCGGTCCCCCGGCTTGCGGCCCTGCGTGTAAACAATCAGTTCACCCTTCTTGAAAAACGGCTCCGCCACGTCGACGGCGGCGTCGAGCAACCCACCGGGATTGTTGCGCAGATCGAGCACGAGGCTCGTCGCCCCTTGGTCCAGGAGTTGGTCGAGGGCCTTGCCGAACTGTTCGCCCGTATGCTCGGAGAATTCCGTGAGCTGCACATAGCCCACCCCGTCCTCGAGCACGCGGACGTCGCGCACACTCGCGATTTTGATCACCTCGCGCAGGAGCGTGAGCGTGAGATTTTTCTGCGAGGACGCCCGGAAAAGACCCACGACCACCTTGGTCTTCGGCTTGCCGCGGAGCTGGCTCACCACACTGTCGCCCCCCGTGGAGTTCTCGACGGGTTTGCCGTCGATGCTGACAATCACGTCGCCCCGCTGGATGCCGGCGCGCGAACCCGGCGTGTCGGCGATGGACGCGATGACAATGGCGCGGCCGTTGCGCGACTCGACCTCGATGCCGATGCCGCCGAACTCGCCCGAAAGATCCTCCTCGAATTCCTTGTTGTCCTTCGCCTCGAGAAACTCGGAGTGCGGATCGAGCGTTTCGACCATGCCGTGGATCGCGTTTTTCGCGAGCTGCTCGTAGGCTGCGGACTTTTCGTCGACGTAATTTTCGTTCACGAGCTGCATGACCTCGCGCACATAAGCGGACGCCTTCGTAAGATCGCGGGGCGGGAACAGACTCCACGCGGCCGCGACCCGCCGGCCCGCCCAGGCGAGTGCCAGGCCAAGGACCACGCCTGTCGTCAGGGTCAGAATCCGTTTGAACATGCCCGCCACTGTGGGCATCCGCATCAGTTTGTAAATGGGATCGTCACTTCCACCCTCGACGCCGCCGGGCTCCCCGGAGTTTCGCGAAATCTTCCGCCGGCACGCCGCCGCGGACGGGACGATGACGTTTGCGCGCTTCATGGAACTCGCGCTCTACGACCCCGTCGTCGGCTATTACCGCCGCGATCGGTCGCGGGTTGGCTACGCACCGGGCACGGATTTTTTCACCGCGAGCACGAGCGGCCCGATCTTCGGTGAACTCATCGCTGCTGCGTGCACCACCCTGCTCGGATCCGAGCGCAACCCGCGCGACTACACCTTTGTCGAAATCGGTGCCGAGACAGACGCGGGGGTGCTCGCGAGCGTGGCGCACCCTTTCGGTGCGCTGCGGACGATTGGCGTGGGTGAACCAGCGGTGCTGGACGGGCGCTGCGTGGTGTTCTCGAACGAGCTGTTCGACGCGCAACCGTTTCGACGTTTCGTCTTTCGGCACGGCGCATGGCGCGAACTCGGCGTCGCGTTGCAAGGCGAGGCCTTCGCCGAAGTCGAAGTCGAAGTCGCTTCGCCGTCGCCGTTCACTTTTCTTCCGCCCGCCGCGTCCGAAGGCTATCGCATCGACGCACCGCTCGCGGCCACGACGCTGGCGGCCCAGATTGCGGGACAGCCTTGGACGGGACTCTTTGTCGCCTGCGACTACGGCAAGTCATGGCGCGAGCTGACCGCGGCGGCGCCCGCCGGCACCGCCCGCGCCTATTTCCGTCACACGCAGTCCAACGATCTGCTCGCGCGTCCAGGCGAGCAGGACCTGACGTGCCATGTTTGCTGGGACTGGCTGGCGGCGGCGCTCGCGAGCGCCGGCCTCGATTCGCCTCTCGTCGAGTCGCAGGAAGCCTTCTTCATCCACCATGCCGCCGCCTTCATCGCGGCGACAAGCGCGGCCCAAGCGGCGCAGTTCAGCCAGCGCAAACTCGCCCTCATGCAACTCCTGCACCCAGCTCATCTTGGACAGAAATTCCAAGTCCTGCACGCGTTGCGCGAGTGATTTTTCGCCGCAAAAATTCCCCTTGCTTCGCCTCTGCCCCACCCTTTACCTCTGATCCTTTAACCAACTCGAAATCATCATGGCCAGAATCTGTGCAATCACCGGTCGCCGTCCCGTCAAGGGCTCGATCATCAACCGCAAGGGTCAGTCCAAGAAGAGCGGGGGCATCGGCACGCACGTGACCAGCATCACGAAGCGCAAATTCCGCCCGAATCTTCAACGGATCCGCGTCAAGCTCCCGAATGGCGGCACCAAGCGCCTTTGGGTCTCCGTCAAGGCCATCAAGGCTGGCCTCGTCCAGAAGGCCTAAACTCCGCCCGGCGTTCCCACTCTTTCGACCCGCGACCTGACCGTCGCGGGTTTTTTATTTTCTGTCCGGTCGCACGGTCCGAAACAAATAGGCTTTTGCTCCTCCCGCGCCTCGGTCATCATCCCCCCAATGGCTTCAGTTCCCGCCCCGGCTAACGAAGCCGCGATCTCTCCCACCATCGACCGCAAGGTCGAGGCCGAGATGACCCGCATGCTGTATCGCACGGCGGGGTTCGGCCTGTTCTCCAACGTCGCCCTCGCCCTCATCCTCGTGGCAGGCGCGCTCAACACCCAGCCGTGGTCGCTGCACCTCAAATGGCTCGGTGCCATCGTGCTGGTGACGTTGGCCCGCGTGGGGATGGGCGTCGCGTTCGCGCGCCTCGCGCCCGATGACGCGCATCTCCCGGCCTGGCGCAAGGCCTTCTTCCTCAGCGTCGTCATTGCCGGTTTCATCTGGGGCTCGGCGGGCTGGCTGTATTTTCAAACCGATCTGTTTCTACCGCGGCTGCTGCTGGTGTTCATCCTCGCCGGACTCAACGCCGGCGCCGCGCGCTCGCTCGCCTCGGTCCCCTGGAGCTTCCGGCTCTATGTGATCTCGACGCTCTCGCCGCTGCTGGCGCGCTTCCTGACGTTGCCGGAGGCTGGCACCTGGACGCTCGGACTGATCGTCTTCACCTACGCGCTGTTCCTCCTCAACACCGCGCGCCTGCAAAACGCCGACCTGCGGCGGATGTGGCGGTTGATTTTCGAAAACGAAGAGCTGCTGCTGTCCACCAGCGAGGCCAAGGAGCGGGCCGAGGCCGCCAGCCTCTCGAAGAGCGAATTCCTCGCGACCATGAGCCACGAGATTCGCACGCCGATGAACGGCATCATGGGCATGCTGCAGGTCCTCCAGTCGTCGCCGCTCAACCTCGATCAGCGCGCCCAAATCGAAATCGCCGCCGGCTCCGCCGACACGCTGATGCGGCTGCTTAACGACATTCTCGACTTCTCCAAAATCGAAAGCGGCAAACTCGAGTTCGAATCGATCACGTTCCCGCTCTCCCCCACCATCACCGAAGTCGTCGCGCTGCTGCGCGCCCGCGCCAACGAGAAACGCCTCGAATTGTCGCTGCATCTGCCGCCCGATTTGCCCGAGCACATCGTCGGCGACTCCGTCCGCCTCAAGCAGGTGCTCCTCAATCTCACCGGCAACGCGATCAAGTTCACCGAGACGGGTCGCGTCGAAATCGCCGTGACCTGCGCCAAGCGCGACGCGACGGTGGCGACGCTGCGCTTCACCGTGCGCGATTCCGGCATCGGCATGAGCGCCGCGACGCAGGCGAAGCTCTTCCAAGTGTTCTCGCAGGGCGACAGCTCGATGAACCGCCGGTTCGGCGGCTCGGGGCTCGGCCTCGCGATTTCGCAACGGCTCGTCAACCGCATGGGCGGGCATATCACCGTGCAAAGTCATCCGGGCGAAGGCTCCGTCTTCGCGTTCGAGCTCACCGTGCCCGTGGGAACGGCGCCGGTGCGCTCGTCCCAACTTCCGTTCGGTTCGCGCGAGCGCCTGCTCAGGGGCCGCCTGCTCATCGTTGAAGACGATCGGGTAAATCAACGCGTGATCGAGTTGCTGCTCGAAAAACTCGGGCTCGACTCCGTAATCGTCGGCGACGGTGCCTCGGCCGTGGAAGTGGCGACACTCGAACCGTGGGACGCCGTGCTGATGGACTGCCAGATGCCGGGCATGGATGGCTTCGAAGCCACGCGCCTCATCCGCGAAAAACTCGCCGGCAAACCGCTGCCGATCATTGCGCTCACCGCGAACGCGATGGCCGGCGATCGTGAGGCGTGTCTCGCCGCCGGCATGGATGATTTCATCCCGAAGCCCGTCCGCAAGGACGAGCTGCGCTCGTGCCTGGAAAAATGGCTGAAACGTTCGCCCGGTGACTCGAAGCCGCCGTTCGGGTCGTCGAATGTCCCCTTCAGCTCGGGCACCGCCAAAAGTAGCGCTGGTCTCTGACCCGCAATGCGCCCGTCAAAAGACTGCCGCACCCTCGAGGTCTCGACGCCCGCGGGACCCTGCCCGCGCTGACTCGATTACAGCGCGCGAAACACCGCCGCCGCGTTCTGCCCGCCGAAGCCGAGATTGTTGCTCAGCACCGCGCGCACCTTCGCCTCCCGCGCCACATTCGGCACATAGTCCAAATCGCAATCGGGGTCCGGCTCCTCGAGATTAATCGTCGGCGCGATGCGGCCGGTCTGGATCGTCTTCGCGCAGATGACGGACTCGATGCCGCCCGCCGCCCCGAGTAGATGACCCGTCATCGACTTCGTGGAACTGATGGCGAGCTTGCGCGCGTGGTCGCCGAAAACTTTTTTCACCGCGAGCGTTTCAAACTTGTCGTTGTAGGGCGTGCTCGTGCCGTGGGCGTTGATGTAGTCGATGGCCTCGGGCGCGAGATGAGCGCTCTTGAGCGCACGCGTCATCGCCATCGAAAGCCCCTTCCCTTCGGGATCGGGTTGGGTGATGTGAAACGCGTCGCACGTCGCCGCGTAGCCGGCGAGTTCGCAGTAGATCCGGGCCCCGCGCGCCTGCGCGTGCTCGAGCGACTCGAGCACCAGCACGCCCGCGCCTTCGCCCATGATGAAACCGTCGCGGCCCTTGTCGAAGGGCCGGCAGGCTTTTTCGGGCACGTCGTTCCGCGTGCTCATCGCCTTCATCGAGCAGAAACTCGCGTAGGCAAACGGCGTGATCGCCGCCTCGCTGCCGCCGGCGACCATCACATCAACGTCACCCCGCCGGATCGCGTGCGCCGCCTCGCCGAGCGCGTGCGTGCCCGTCGCGCACGCCGACACAATACCGAAATTCGGGCCCCGCGCTCCCAGCTCGATCGCGACGAGGCCGGCGCACATGTTCCCGATCAGCGAGGGGATCGTGAACGGGGAAACTTTCCGCGGGCCGCGCTCGGCCAGCACCTTGAGTTGCGACTCGTAGGTCCACATGCCGCCGATGCCGGAACCAATGATGACACCGACGCGGTCGCCGTCCTCCCGCGCCATGTCGAGGCCGGCGTCCTGCACGGCCTGCTTCGCCGCGACGAAGCCAAAATGCGTATAGCGATCGTTGCGCCGCGCTTCCTTCGGATCCATGTGCTGCGCGGCTTCCCAGTCGCGCACCTCGGCGCCAATCTGGCTGGCGAAATCCTTCGGGTCGAACAGCGTGATGCGGTGGATGCCCCCGCGACCGGCGAGCAGGCTCGACCAAAACGTGTCGACGTCATGCCCAATCGACGTGACGACCCCGAGACCGGTGATGACAACGCGTCGTGAGGCGGAGGGAGCTTCCATGGTCAGGAGAAAAGGAACACCAATCTCAGAAAACAAAAAGGCGTTCTGCCAGAAATTTCCACGAGGGAAACAGGCAGAACGCCAAAGTTACAACGGGCGACAAATCAGGCCGCGCCCGCCTTGGCCTTGATGTAGTCGATTACCTGGCCGACCGTCTGGAGCTTTTCGGCGTCGGACTCGGGAATCTCACCCTTGATTTCGTCCTTAAATTCTTCTTCGAACGCCATGATGAGCTCGACGGTGTCGAGCGAATCAGCGCCGAGATCGTCCAGAAAAGAGGCCGTCGGCGTAATCTGCTCCTCGTTTACGTTGAGCTGATTGACGATGATCTCTTTGACGCGTTGTTCGATGGTTTTTTGGTCAGCCATTTTCAGGAATTTTTCCGAAGCTTGAAAGCAAGCGGAGGGTTCACATCGCCATGCCGCCGTCAACGGTAAAAACTTGTCCCGTGATGTAACCCGCCTCGTCGGAGCACAGATACGCGGTCATGTTCGCAATATCGGCGGCTTCGCCGAAACGTTTCAGCGGGACGACCTCCAGAATCTTGGCGGACGCTTCCGGATTGTTGACGAACTCGGTCGTCATGTCGGTCTTGATGAAGCCCGGCGCGACGGCATTGACCGTCACACTGCGCCCCGCGAATTCGCGCGCGAGCGTCTTGGTGAGCCCGATCATGCCGGCTTTCGCGGCGGAATAGTTGGCCTGGCCGGCATTACCCATGATGCCGCTGACGGAAGCGATGTTGATGATGCGACCAAAACGCGCGCGCGTCATCGGTCGGCCGATCAGCTTGCTGAAGTGGAAACAGCTGGTGAGATTCGTGGCGATCACGTCGTTCCAATCGGTGTCGCTCATGCGGAAAAGCAAACCATCGCGCGTGATGCCGGCGTTGTTCACAAGGATGTCGATCACGGGAAATTCCTTCAGCAGCTCTTCCGCTGCTTTCGCGATTGCGGCGCCATCCGCGACGTCAACGGCGAGCGCCTTGGCCTTGCCGCCGGCGGCGTTGATTGCGGCGGCGACGGCGCCGCAGGAATCAGCGGATTTTGAAACGCAGATGACGGTGACGCCCTGCTTGGCGAGGGTTTCCGCGATGGCCTTGCCAATCCCGCGGCCGGCGCCGGTGACAAGAGCAGTGCGATTTTTAAACGTTAGCATGGGAAGGAAAACTAGCGGGTAGTGAGTAGCGGGTAGCGAGTAGAAAATGCAACTGAACTCATGCCCGCTCCTCCCGACCCAACCCTCACTACTTTTTAATCAATACACGTCGCGCTGGTAGCGCCCTTCCTTCTTCAGCTGTTTCACATAGTCGGCCGCTTGGATCGGCGTCAGATTTCCCTGCTCGGCGACGATGTTGTGCAGCGCGGTGTCGACATCCTTCGCCATCCGCTTCGCGTCACCGCACACGTAGAAACCCGCGCCGCCCTGGAGCCACGCCCACAGCTCCGCGGCATTTTCGCGCATGCGGTCCTGCACGTAAACCTTGAGCAACTGGTCGCGGGAGAACGCCGTGTCGAGGCGCGTGAGCTGGCCGCGCTCGAGATACTGTTTCCATTCGTCCTCGTAGAGAAAATCCGTGCCGCGCCGCTGATCGCCGAAGAACAGCCAGTTGCGGCCAGTCGCGCCCGTCGCCGCGCGCTCCTGCACAAACGCGCGAAACGGCGCGATGCCCGTGCCCGGTCCCACCATGATGCAGTCTTTCGCGCCGTCGGCCGGCGGGCCGAAGTGCGAATCCGACACAAACACCGGCACGATCGCCGCGCCCACCGGCGCGCGATCGGCGAGAAAGGTCGAGCACACGCCGACACGCTCGCGGGCGTTGGTCTTGTAGCGCACGACCGCGAGCGTGAGGTGCACTTCCGCGGGAAACACCTTCGCCGACGACGCCACCGAATAGAGCCGCGGCATCAGTTTCCGCAGTTGATCGACGAGTTCCTGCGGCGTGGGCCGCGCGCTCGGAAATTCCGCCAGCAAGTCGACGAACTCGCGCTCGAACAGAAACGCCGCCAGCACGTCCTTCGATTCGGGCGTGAGCAGCCCCTCCAGCCGCGCGCGTTCGGCGGCGTCGGTCGCCTTCGCTGCCAGCACCTCAACGGCGCGACGCGACGGCTTCGCGAGCGCGAGCCGCGCCGTCAGCGCCTCGCGGAGCGGAATGGGCACGGGCAGTTTCAACATCGCCGGCGACACCAGCTCGTCGCCCTTCGCGCCGAGCCGCTGGAGAATCTCGTCGACCTCGCTGGCGCGGTTCGAGGGAAACACGCCGAGCGAATCGCCGGCCTTGTAGCGGAGCCCGCTCTCGCCCAGCGCGATGACGACGTGCCGCGTTTCCTTGCCCGAGCCCGGCTTGCTGAGCAGGCGGTTCTCGGTGATCTTCGCGAGGAACGGCTGGTCTTTGGAATACGCGGCAGCGGGGACGGCGGCGGAGTTGGCCATTGGGGCGCATCAAGATTTCCCGCCCCACCGCTGGCAAGCCGCTTCCGCGTGCACAGGCTTGCAGCGCCGTGCGATTTCCCGCCCACTGTCCCCGCTCATGCCGTCCGCCGAACCCATTCGTCTGCAAAAATACCTCGCCGAGTCCGGCCTCTGCTCGCGCCGCGCCGCCGAGGTGCTGATCGCGCGCGGTGAAGTTTGGGTCAACGGCAAGGCCGCCATTCTTGGCCAGAAAGTCATCCCGGGCGAGGATCGCGTCACCACCGGCGGCAAGGCCGTCCGCACCACCGCGCAGCCGCGCCTCACGCTGGCGATGCACAAGCCCCGCGGCCTCGTCTGCACCAACGACGACCCGTTCAACCCCGACACCGTCTTCACGGTGCTCCCGCGCGAGTTCGCCCGCTTTCGCTTCTTTTGTGCCGGGCGCCTCGACAAGGACAGCGACGGCCTCGTCATCCTCACGACCGACGGCGAGCTCGCGCAGCGCCTCACCCATCCGTCGAACTTGGTCACGAAGCGCTACCACGTCGTCCTCGAAAAACCCTTTCCCTCGACCCGGCTGCGCCAGCTCGTCAAGGGCATCATGTTCGAGGGCGAGCGCCTGAAAGTGGAGCGTGCCGCGATCGTCAATGCCGGAGTCGACAAGTCCGGCACGAGCCTCGACGTCCACATGCACCACGGCAAAAAGCGCGAGATTCGCCTGCTGTTTACCACGCTCGGTTACGACGTGAAGCGGCTCACGCGCTATCAAATCGGCGCCTTCCGCCTGAAGGGAATCCCGTTGCGCGCGATGAAACAACTTTCTACGAAAGAGATCGAATCGCTCTTCCACTCGCCCAGCACGCCGCACGCCGAGCTGCAGGCCACCGCCTTCCCGCCTCCTTCTTCCGATGAAAAATAGCCTCCGCCTGTTCGCCGCCTGCTTCGCCGTCGCGGTCACGCTCACCGCCGCTCCGCTGCCGTCGACGACCGCCGTCCACACGAAACCCGACGAGGCGTCGCCCTCGGTGACGTTTCTTAAGGCCGGCACGGATCCGATGCCCGCCTCCGACTCGCTCGCCTCGACGCCCGCTGGCTGGATGGCCATCGAGTTGAACGGCCCGTTCGAGGGCTACGTGCTGGACAAGGACCTCACCAAGGGACTCGACATGAAGCCCGGCGCCCAAATCCATCTCGCGCCCAAACCCGAAAGCGGCGTCCTCGCCACCGCGCTGAAAGACGACAAGACCAACATCACCGGCCAGCGCGGCCGCTGGTTGCAAATCCGTCTCGAGCGAAAACTGATCGGTTACATCAACCTCGGTGGCGCGCCCGGCTACCTGCCGCCGATCGCGACGACGCCCGCCGGCTCGAGTGCAATGCCCGCGCCCGCGCCGATGTCTCCCGCGCCCGTGGCGCCCGGCGCTTACGGCACCGCGGAAGCCGGCCACGCCGCGCCCGTCGTGGCCGCCGCCGACTCCACCGCTTCGCTGCCGCGCCAGTTCACCGGCAAACTCGTCTCCACGAAACGTCCCCTGCGCCCGCGCCGCCCCTATGACTGGGCGCTCAACGACGACGCCGGCAAACGCTACGCCTATCTCGACGTCACCAAAGTCCTGTCCGCCGAACCGATCGAGATCCTCGCGGATCACGCCGTGGTGGTCTTCGGCGCCACGCGCGCCAGCCTCGACGGCAAGGACCTCGTGATCGAAGTCGAGACGCTGCAACTCAAGTAACCAAAAAAAATTTGGCCCACGGAACACACCGAACACACGGAAGGCTGGTCTTGGTTTCCGTGTCGTCCGTGTATTCCGTGGGCTCTTCATTTTATGGAATTGATCGACGGTAACCAAATCGCCGCCGCCCTCATCGCCGAGCTGAAGGCCGAGGTCGCCACCTTCAACGGCCGCAAGCCTTGCCTCGCCCTCGTCCGCGTCGGCGAAGATCCCGCCTCCGTTTCCTACGTGAAGAAAAAGGAAAAAACCGCGGCGGAGATCGGCGTCACGAGCCGCATCATTCTTCCACCCCTCACGATTTCGCAGTCCGAGCTCTTCGCGTTGATCGACGCGCTCAACGCCGACCCGGCCGTTGACGGCATTCTCGTGCAGTCGCCGCTGCCGAAGCACATCGATGAGATCGCTGTCTTCCGCCGCGTCTCGCCGGACAAGGACGTCGACGGCTTCAACACCCTCAACCTCGGCAAGGTCGCGCAGGAGGACGACACCGGTTTTGTTTCCTGCACGCCCGCTGGGATCATGGAACTGCTCGCGCGGAGCGGCGTGGATCTGAAGGGCAAACACGTCGTGGTCCTCGGTCGCTCCTTGATCGTCGGCAAGCCAGTCGCGTTGCTCGCGCTCCAGAAGAAAGCCGGCGCGAACGGCACCGTCACGATTTGTCATTCCGGCACGGCGAATCTGCCGGTGCTCACGCGTCAGGCCGACGTGCTCATCGCCGCGATCGGTCGGGCGGAGTTTGTCACCGCCGAGATGGTGAAGCCGGGCGCCGTCGTGATCGACGTCGGCATCAACCGCGTGCCCGATGCCACCAAGAAAAGCGGTTATCGCCTCACCGGCGACGTGCACTTCCCGACCGTCTCGCCGCTGTGCGCCAAAATCACGCCCGTGCCCGGCGGCGTCGGCCCAATGACCGTGGCGATGCTGATGAAGAACACCGTGAAGGCGTTTCGCCAGCGACCCCAGTTATAGCGGCGGTCTGTGGCTGACCAGAGCAGAGCCGGAGGGACCGCCGGGGTTGTGGTGGGCGCGGAGTCCCTACTGCACCCGACAGCCACCGGCCGCTGCCAAAATCTCCATGAACGACGCGCCCCGCAGCACGCGCGTCGGCCGCTCGGACTGCTTCAGTGGCCCGGGCCGTCATGAGCGACCTTCCGGACTCACTAAATCTTTTTTCGGGCGCGCTGCACGCGCCGAGAAAGGGAAAAGGGAGCCCGGCGCGGTCACGCTAGGGACCCGACGACCCGACGCCGACCACGCAACGAAAACCGACGCGGCCGAGGCGACTCGCGGCACCAGAGCTGAGGCGGGCGGACGACAGTAGGTAGCCGGGATAGTCGTAGCCGAACGACGCGCCCCGCAGCACGCGCGCTCCACTGCTTCCATCGTAGAGATCTTCGCACCACTGCCACACGTTGCCACCCATGTCGTATAGCCCGAAGCGATTCGCCGCGAAGCTGCCCACCGGCGACGTGTTCTCGAAATCGTCCACCTTCAGAGTGCTTCCATAGTTCCCTGCCCCACGCGGCGGCGGCCACTGCGTGCCCCACGGATAAACGCCAGGTGCCTTCTGATCTTTTCGGGCGGGTGTGCCACCGCGCGGCTCGTTCAATCCCACCCCCACGCTCCACTCCCAATCCTGCGGCAACCGATAGCTTTGGTCAGGTCCCAGCCACCCTTCGCGCCGCTCCCTCTCCGTCAGCCACGCGCAAAACGCCTTTGCGTCATCCCAGCTCACGTTCACCGCCGGGTGCGTTGGCCCTTGCTCGAAGTTCGGCTTCGACCACTCGTGCCGCGTGGCGCGCACGAACGCTTCGAAATCCTGCACCCGCACATCCCACACGCCGAACAGCACGCTCACGCCCGCCACCGGCGCGAACTTCATCCCGAGCGTGTTTTCCCACGGCTGGCCCGGCTCGGGGAAAGTTTGCTTTTCAAGCACCGCGCCCGCGCTCGCCGTTTCCTTCGCGCGCACTTCACCGCGGGCGCTCGCGGGTTTGTAGCCTTTCAGCCGGAACTCAAAGGCAAACGTGCCCGGCGGCTGGTCGTCGAAGCGCAGCGGGGTCACGCCCAGGCGCTGGCCGTCGCCGAACACTTCCGCGCCCGATGGCGTGCTCGTGATATTCAGCGTGCCGCCGAGAAATTCCGCCAGCGCGCCCGCGGTCGCGTTGCGCGCGACTGTGAGCGTCTGCCGCTGATCGGGCCAGCCCGCGCGGTGAAACGTCAGCTCGTAATCGCCCGTCGGCAGGCTCTCGATTTTCGCCGGCGTTTTCACCGTCCGACTTCCGACCTCTGACTTCTGATTTCTAACGTCCACCGCCAGCCCCGGCGGGTTCGACGCAAGCTGTGCCGCGCCGGTCGAACGCACGAGCGCGACGTCGAGCGTCGCGAATTCGTTCTCCTTGATCTCCGCATCGAGCCGCTGGTCCTCGTAGCCCGCGAGCCGGATGGTCACGGAGGATTTACCGAGCTTCACGTCCTTCACCGTCGCGGGACTCTTCTCCCGCGCGAATCCGCCCACCGCCACCTCCGCGCCCGGCGGCACGGTGCGCACGATGAGGCCGCCGCGCGCGGCGGCGAGCCGCGTTTGCTCGGCGAGTAGTTTTTGCTGTTCGAGACGCTTCGTCTCCGCCTCGGCGGCGGCGCGCTCCCGCACGAGGCCCATTTGTCCGGCTTGGCTCGCCAGTTCGGCTGGGCGGGTTTTTTCCAGCTCACCGGCGCGCCGCTTTTGCTCCGGCGCGTAAACGCTAAAATAATACGCGAGTCCGACGACCAGCACGAGTGCGGCGGCGAGGCCGAGCCAGCGACCGCGGCGGTTGGGCCGTGGTCGGCCGGGGTTGCTCCCCGACGTTTCGGGTGTAAAACCCGACCTGCGGACTTCGCGCGCAGGTGGGGCGGAAATTTTCTCTGCCGTAGTCGGGTCGACCGACGGCAGTATTTCACGCGATGGTGCATCCGCTGCGCCACCGAGTCGCGTCGCTACTTCTCCTGCACTCCGGGGACGGTCTTTCGGTTCTTTCGCGAGGCAGGCGAGAATCGTCTCCTCCCACCTGCGCGGGATCGGTTCGCCCGTCACGCCAAGTTCCGCGCGTTGTTCGGCCAGCGGCAACGGCGGCTGCTCGCGAATCTGCATCATCAGGCTGTGCGGCTCGCCCCGGAAAAACGGCGGCCTGCTGGTCAGCAGTTCGTAGAGCGTGGCGCCGAGGGCGTAAATGTCGTCGGCGGCGGTCGGCTTGCGGCCCAGCACTTGTTGCGGGCTCATGTAGGGGAGCGTGCCGCTCGTATCGCCGCCTTTGCCGGTGAGGCGCGTCGCCGTTTCGGTCAGGCTGCGCGCGATGCCGAAATCCGTCACCTTGAGCCGGCCCCCGGCGGTGACGAGGAGGTTGGCGGGCTTGAGGTCGCGGTGCACGATTTTCGCCTCGGTGTGCGCGTAGTCGAGCGCGGCGCAGAGCTGCGTGACGAGCGGAGCGAGCTGGGCGACGGGCAGGATTTTTTCGGGCGATGTGAGGCGCAGTTTGTCGAGCCCGGAGCCCTCGACCAATTCCATCGCCACCGCCGCCATGCCCTCATCGCGCACAAAATCGAAAACGTTCACGATGTTCGGATGCCGGAGCCGGCGGGCGAGGCGCGTTTCTTCGCGGAGCTCATCCATCGCCGCGGCGTCACGTGCGACCAACTCAGGGAGAAATTTCAACGCGATCGTCTCGCCGAGTTCCTCGTCCTTCACGCGCCAGACGACGCCCATGCCGCCCTGCCCGAGAAAGGACTCCAGCACGTAGCGCCCGATGACGCGGCGCCCAACGCTCAACCCGCGCACGGTGGGCTGGTCGTCGAAACTCGCGCGCTGTGTCGGCTCGTCGTCGCGGTTCATGCTGGGAGCGGAAATAATCGCGGCCCGCCACGCGACGCAAGCCCCGGTGGGATCCGACCGTAAGCTACAAAACTTGCGCCGGGCCATGCGCTCCCCTTTTCTCGCCGCATGACTGCCCCGCTCATTCTGGTCGTTGATGACCAGCCGATCAACGTCCAGCTGCTCAAACGCAAATTGGAACGCGAGGGCATCCGCGTCGCAACGGCCTTTAACGGCTTGGAGGCGCTCGCCGCGGTCAAGAAAGAGCTCCCCGACTTGATTCTCCTCGACGTCATGATGCCCGACATGGACGGCATCGAAGTCTGCCAGCGCTTGCAGGCCGACGAATCCACCCGCGGCATCCCGGTCATCTTCATCACCGCGCGCACGACGAAGGAAAGCAAACTGGAGGGCCTGAGCGTCGGTGCCGTCGACTACATCACCAAGCCCATCGACCTCGATGAGACGCTCGCTCGCGTGCAGACGCAGCTTCGCTTCGTCTCCATCAACCGCCAACTCGTCGATCTTACGCGGCGCCTCGAGGAGTCGCGCCGGGCCGCCACCATCGGCGCCGTCACGCAGGGCATCGCCCACAATCTCAACAATCTCCTCGGCGTGGTCATCGGCTACCTCGACCTCGTCAAGGCCTACTACGACAAGCCCGAGCAAGTGAAAAAGAACGCGCAGCATGTCGAGGACGCCGTGCAGCGCATCGTCGCGATCATCAAGCAGCTCAGCACGCTCGTCGTGAAGTCGCGCCCGCCGCTGATCAAGGCCAACGTGCAGCAGCTCCTCGAGGGCGGCATCGCGCGGTTCCACGAAGACAATCGCCTCACCGCGCCCGTCACGATCGACAATCCGCTCATGAATCTGATCATCGACACCAACTACGAAATCGCCGAGGAGGTCATCGCCAAGGTGTTGATCAACGCGTGGGAGTCCTACGACAACAAGCCGACCGACCCGCGCCCGATTTCACTCCACACCGCACTCATCGAGAAGCCCGAGGAGGGCAAATTCGTCGAAATCCGCGTCGTCGATCACGGCCACGGCATCGACGCCGACATCCGCGACAAGATGTTCGAGCCGTTCGTCAGCACGAAGAACACGGTGGGCGTTGGGATGGGCATGACCGTCGCGCGCCATGCGCTCCGCAATCTCGGCGGCGAAGTCATGATGACCGACACCGAAGGCGGCGGCGCAACCGCGATCCTCACGCATCCCGTCGAGAAACACGCCCGGAGAATCACCGATGCCTAAGATCGCTTTTCTCGGCGCCGGCCGCATGGCGTCGGCCATTGTCGACGGGCTGCTCGCCAAAAACGTCTGTCCGCCCGCCGATCTCGCCTGCACCGATGGCGGCGACGGCACCGCCGCGGCGCTGGCCGCGCGCACCGGCGTCGCCGCCCCGGCGGATCTCGCCGCGCTCCTCGCGCCCGCCGACACCATCGTCCTCGCGTGCAAACCGCAGCAGCTCGCCGGCCTCGACCCGCGCATCACCGATCTCGCCGCCGGCAAACTCGTCCTCTCGATCCTCGCCGGCAAACGCCTCGCCAGTCTCGCGAAAGTTTTTCCCCGCGCCCGTAACATCGTCCGCGCCATGCCCAACACCCCCGGCCAGATCGGGGCAGGCATCACCGCGTGGTGCTCGCTCGCGCCGCTCGCCGGCGCCGATCCCGCAAACGTCGAGGCGATTCTCGGCGCGCTCGGCCAAGTCGTGGCGCTCGCCGAGCCCCAACTCGATGCGGTCACTGGTCTCAGCGGTAGCGGACCCGCTTATGTGTTTGAATTTACCGCCGCGTTGCGCGACGCCGGCGAAGCCGCCGGCCTCGATCGCGCGACCGCGTGGAAACTCGCGATGGAAACCGTGCTAGGCTCCGCGCGCCTGATGGCGCGCAGCAGCCTCGAGCCGGAAGCGCTGCGCGATCAAGTGACCTCGCCCAACGGGACCACTTACGCCGGCCTGCAGCGCATGAAGGCCCACGACTTCCGTGGCCTGATCAAAGAGACCGTGCTGGCCGCGACCGCACGCTCCGAAGAATTGTCGAAGGACACTTAGGCTTCATCAGACCCATAGGACCTATTGGACCCATGAGTCCCATAGGACCTATTCAAACCTGATCCCCTGCGCCAGTGGCACGTCGCCCGTGGCGTTGATCGCCGAAGTCACTCGGCGCATGTAAGTCTTCCACGAATCGCTGCCGCTCTCCCGGCCGCCGCCCGTTTCCTTTTCGCCCCCAAACGCGCCACCGATCTCGGCGCCGCTCGTGCCGGTGTTGACGTTGGCCAGGCCGCAGTCGCTCCCGGCCGGTCCAATAAATTTCTCCGACTCGCGCAGATCGTTGGTGAAAATCGCGGAGCTTAGGCCCTGCGTCACGCCGTTCTGCAGCGCGATCGCCTCGTCGAGCGTGTCGAAGGTCAGCACGAAGAGAATTGGCGCGAAGGTTTCCTCGCGCACGATGTCCGCCTGCGCCGGCATCTCGACGATCGCGGGTCGCATGTAGCAGCCGCCTTCGCACCCCGCCACCGCGATCGGCTCGCCACCCACCAGCACCCGGCCGCCGGCGTCTTTCGCACGGGTGAGCGCGGCCGACATGCGCTGGCCCGCCGCCGCATCGATCAGCGGACCAACCAGCACGCCACTGTGCAGCGGGTTGCCGATGGAAACTTTTTCGCAGTTGCGCACCAGTCGCGCGACCAGCGCGTCCTTCACCCGGCGGTGCACAATCAGCCGTCGCGTGGTCGTGCAACGCTGGCCCGCCGTGCCGGCCGCGCCGAAGAAAATCGCCTTCGCCGCGACGTCGAGGTCGGCGGCCGCGGTGACAATCGCGGCATTGTTGCCGCCGAGTTCGAGCAACGCGCGCCCCAACCGCTGCGCGACGGCGCCCGCGACCTTGCGGCCCATCGCGACCGACCCCGTCGCCGAAACGATCGGCAGCCGCCCGTCGGCCGCGAGCAGTTGTCCGATCGACGCGTCGCCAATCACGAGGCCCGCAACCGCCGGATCGACGCCCGCTTCACGGCAGGCCGCCGCCGCAATCTTGATACACGCGATCGCGGTGAGCGGCGTTTTTTCGGACGGCTTCCAAATCAGCGCATCACCGCACACGGCGGCCAGGGAAAAATTCCAACCCCACACCGCCACGGGAAAATTAAACGCCGTGATGCAGCCCACCACGCCCGCGGGATGCCACTGTTCAATCAGGCGGTGGCCCGGCCGCTCCGAGGGAAACGCCAGCCCGTGGAGCTGACGCGAGAGGCCCGTCGCAAAATCGCAGATGTCGACGATCTCCTGCACCTCGCCCTCGCCTTCCGGGAGAATCTTGCCGG
This sequence comes from Opitutales bacterium, assembly GCA_038231575.1. Classification (GTDB taxonomy): domain Bacteria; phylum Verrucomicrobiota; class Verrucomicrobiia; order Opitutales; family Opitutaceae; genus CAITWF01. Next base: position 37,798 of record JBBRLB010000040.1, read on the forward strand.
CCTCGAGGCTGACGAGCCGGCCCAGCGCGGGCTTCGCGACGCGGAAGCGCTGGCCGAGCAAGCGGATGAATTCGCCGCGGCGCGGCGCGGGCACTTCGCGCCACGTGAGAAACGCGCGCGCCGCCGCCGCCGCCACGCGTTCGTAGTCGGCGGCGTCGGCGGAGCGCACCCGCGCCAGCACTGAGCCATCGATCGGCGAGCGCGCATCGCGCAGTTCGCCGCCCGCGCGCCAGGTGCCATCGAACGCACCCGCTTCTTCGGTCGTGAGGTCGAGTTGCCGGAAGATTTCGTCGCGGGCCGCGAGGACGCTCATGTGCTTTGGTTTTTTTGCTGGCCGCGCGTGTCGCCGCTCGACGGCGCGTAAACGCGCCCGCCCCACTTTGTCTCCAAGAATTCCGCCAGCGGCACCGATTCCTGGCTCACGAAACCCGCCGCGAGTCGGCGGCGCGAGAACAGCTCGAGCATGGCGACCGCTCCCGCCGCCGTGGAAAGCTGGATGGCCGAGAGCCGCCGGCCGAGCACTTCCGTGGAGTAGATTTTTTTGATGTAGCTGTGCTGCACCAGCCGGCGATCCGCGTCGTGACCGACAGCGTTGACGTAAACGACCACGACATCGTCGAACGTTAGCGGCACCTCCTGATCGAAAATCTGCGTGAGCAGTTCCTGCTTCTGGTTGAGCTGAAGATCGAAGAGCAGGAACTTCATCAGGTCGCGGTGGCCGGGATAGCGCAGCGTCTTGTAGCTCAGATCGCGCACCTGGCCAGCGAACGTCTCGCACATCGTCGCCACGCCTCCCGAGGTGTTGAACGCCTCGTATTCCGTCCCGTCGATCGTGAGGCGCTCAAGTCCGTCGAGCGGGAGCGTCGTAGCAGGCTTGCCCGCGTAGAGCACTTCGCCGGGCTGGCAGTATTCGTTGATCAGGCCCGCCGTGCTCCAGCTCAGATAATACTTCATCTGGTTGCTCGCGGAGAGCGGCAGCGCCCCCACGCGCATCTCGAGCGAGCGGACCTCGGCGAACTGCCGCGCGAGCGCCCCGCCGATGACATTGATCGCACCGGGCGCGAGGCCACACTGCGGCATGAACGTCGTTGCGCCGCCACGCGTCGCGAGTCCGCGCACGTGCGACGTCGTCTCCACGTCCTCCGTCAGATCGAAATACGCGACGCCCGCCTCGGCACAGGCCTCGGCGATGCCCTTGTTTAGGAAATACGGCGAGGCGCTGAGCACCGCCTGGCACTCGCCCACGAACGCGCGCAGCGCCGCGCGGTCGCTCGCATCGAGCACCCGGAAGCGCGCCTGGCGCAGGACTGCGAGGTGGTCGGGCTCACGCAGGTCGCCGATCAAGACTTCGGTGCAAAACGCGGAGTCCGCGAGGAGGAGGGCGATGGTCGCGCCGACTTTGCCGGCGCCAATGATGCCGATACGCATGGGGAACGCGAAAGACCTAGCGGAAGACGGTGAAGCGCGGAAGCGCTAAAGAGGCCAAACGCGGAATTTCCATTTTCGTGCTTCCGCCCTTCGGCGCTTCCGCGATTAACTCCTCGCCATGAGTTTCCTCAACGGTCGCATCCTCGTCACGGGCGGAGCCGGTTTCATCGGCAGCGCGCTCGTCTGGGCACTCAACCGCCGCGGCCACTCCGACATCGTCATCGCCGACTTCCTGAATCCCGCCGCGCGCTGGCGCGACACGGTGCCGCTGACGCACAACGCGCCCGAAAAAGAAAAAAATCTCCGCGCCCTGAAGTTCTCCTCCTTCGTCGAGGCCGACGCCTTCCGCGCCCGCGCGCTCGCCGACCCGAACGCTTTCGGCAAATTCTCCGCCGTCTTCCATCTCGGCGCGAATTCGTCCACGACGGAAAAAAACGAGTCTTACCTGCGCGACATCAATTACGACTACACCCGCCAGCTCGCGGCGTGGTCGCTCCCGCAGGGCGCGCGTTTCATCTACGCCTCGTCCGCCGCGACCTATGGCGACGGCACCGCCGGCATGGACGACAAGGACGACAACCTCGCCCGTCTTCACCCGCTGAACCTCTACGGTCAGTCGAAGCAGGACTTCGACGTCTTCGCGCAGCGCGAGGGTCTCCTCTCGCGCATCGTCGGCGTGAAATATTTCAACGTCTTCGGCCCGAACGAAGATCACAAAGGCGACATGCGTTCGCTCGTGAACAAGGCTTACCAGCAAATCCTCACGACCGGCCGGGTGCAGCTCTTCAAGAGCCACAAGCCCGAGTTCAAAGACGGCGAACAGATGCGAGATTTCTTCTACGTGAAGGACGCGATCGAAGCCACGCTGCACTTCGCCGAGCATCCGCAGGGCATGACCGCCGGCGGCCTCTACAACCTCGGCAGCGGCGAAGCCAACACGTGGCTCACGCTCACGCGCGCGATCTTCACCGCGCTCAAACGCGATCCCGCGATCGACTTCATCGACATGCCCGAAGTGCTGCGCGGCAGATATCAGTATTTCACGCTCGCCGACGTCTCGAAACTCCGCGCGACCGGCTACGTGCGCCCGATGACTCCGCTCGTCGAGTCCGTCCACGACTACGTGCAAAATTACCTCGTGCCGGCGAAGAAACTCGGCGAATAGCTTCCGCGCGTGAATTCCGCCGCCACCGCCCATGTCTGAACCCGCGAAGAAGGCTATTTTCCTCAGTTACGCGCGCGAGGACACCGACGCGGCCCGGCGCATCGCAGACGCGTTACGCAGCAGCGGCGTCGAAGTGTGGTTCGATCAAAACGAGCTGCGCGGCGGCGATGCGTGGGACCAAAAAATCCGCGGTCAGATCAAGGATTGCACGCTCTTCCTCCCGATCGTCTCTGCGCACACGCAGGACCGCGGCGAAGGCTACTTTCGGCTCGAATGGAAACTCGCCTCCGAGCGCACGCACCTAATGGCCGAGGGCGTGCCGTTTATCTCGCCGATTGTCGTCGATGAGACGTCCGAGGCCGGCGCCGTGGTGCCGCCGGAATTTATGCGCGTGCAGTGGACGCGGCTGCGCGGCGCGCTCCCCACGTCGCAGTTCGTCGAGCAGGTGCAGCGCCTCCTCGCCTCCCCGCGTCGATCGGCCGCCTCGGCCGAGGCCGCGCCAACCGCCGCCGCCCCTCTCTCGTCGGCCAAAGCCGCGCCGAGTCCGATGCGCTTCGCCGTGGCCGCGCTCGGCATCGTCGTGCTCGCGCTCGTCGCTTACATCGCGCTGCGCTCGCCCGCGAAGGAAAGTCCCGCGAGTGTCGCGGCGCCGAAGCCGATCGCGGAAAGCAAACCCTCGGCTCCCCCACCGTCGACCGCGCCCAAAGTCACCGACAAGTCCATCGCCGTGCTCCCGTTCACGAAGATGAGCGACGAGAAAGATGCCAGCGCCTTCTTCGCCGACGGCGTCCACGAGGACATCCTCACGAATCTCGCGCTCGCCCGCGACCTGAAGGTCGTCTCGCGCACGACCGTGACGCAGTATCGCGACTCGAAAAAAACCCTCCGCCAAATCGGCGAGGAGCTTGGCGTCGCCTACATTCTCGAAGGCAGCGTCCGCCGCGTCGGCAACAAAGTCCGCGTCACCGGCCAGCTCATCAACGCGCGCACCGACGAGCACGTCTGGGCGAAATCCTACGATCGCGACCTCACCGACATCTTCGCGATTCAGGCCAGCCTCTCGCAGGAAATCGCGAGCGCGCTCGCGGCCACGCTCACGCCGCAGGCGCAGAAATTCATCGAGCGCCGGCCCACGGAAAACCCCGTCGCCTACGATGCCTACCTCAAGGGCCGCGACTCGCGCAACCGCTCCCGCACCGGCCAGCTCGCACCGACCCGGCAGCAGGAAGCGTTTTTCCAAAGCGCCGTGGATCAGGATCCGAATTTTGCCGCAGCGTGGGGCGAGCTCGCCGTCGTCCACGCGCTCAATGTCTTTTGGGAATTCGATCACACCCCCGCGCGGCTCGCGCAGGCCGACGCCGCGATCGGCCGCGCCGTCCGCCTCGCGCCCGACGCGCCCGACGTCATCCGCTCCCTTGGCACCTACGCTTACTATGCCTACCGCGATTACGCCCGCGCGACCGAGCAATATGAAAAACTCGCCAAGCTGCAGCCGAACGATCCCACGGTGTTCAATTCGCTTTCGCTCATTCAGCGCCGACAGGGGCGCTGGGCCGATTCCTTGAGCAATGTTCGCCGTGCCCTCGAGCTGGACCCGGCCAACATCAGCTATACCCGCAATCTTCTTTCGACGCTGACGATGCTCCGCCGGTGGGACGACGCCATCGCGACACAGCGCCGCCTCGTAACCCTGTTGCCGCAAGAGTTGGTCGAGCAGGCCGAGGTGCAAAGGTTGACCTACCTGGCAACGGGATCGCGCAAGGAGTCGGACGCTTGGTTCGCCAGCCTTTCTCCCGCGCAGTTGAATTCTCCCAAGATGATTTCGATGCGCAAGGGCTATGCCGCGGCCTTGGGAGATTTCTCCGAGTTCAAGCGGCTCGATCAACTCCAGCCGTTCTACGATGGAGACGGCACCCCGCACTCTCGGCAGGCCGCTGATGCTGCCGGAAATTATTTCATCTATGGCGATGCCGCCGCAGCCCTGGCGCGGTTGGGAAATTTTCCCGCCGAGGTTCGGGCCCAGCTCGAACGCGAGCCCACCAACGTGAAGCTCTGGTCAGACCTGAGTTGGATGGAAGTAATCCTCGGCCACAAAGACGAGGCGCTGCGCTGCGCGCGCAAAGCATCGGAATTGCTCCCCGAGTCGCTCGATGCCTTCGACGGTCCGCGCTACAGCATTTACCTCGCCGACACACTCGTCTGGGCCGGCGACAAGGATCGAGCCGTGGCGGAATACGCCCGGCTTCTACGAGTCGCAGGCACCGGCGGGACGCTCAATACTTCTTACATGAAATCCAACGCGTTCTACGCCCCGCTGCGCGGCGACCCGCGCTGGGAGGCGCTCATCAACGACGCAAAGAACAACGCGCTGCAGACCGAGCGATGAGCGAGGCCGGCTGACACGCCAGGCGCGGACTCCGCTAAAACCACGAGACGATCTCGGTGGGAGATTTTTTTTCGAGCGCCATCGCGGGCACCGTCGCGCCGTCGGCCGGATAACCGGTCACGAGCAGCAGAAACGGTTTCTCGCCGGGCGGCCGCGCGAAGATTTCGTTGAGAAAATTCATCGGGCTCGGCGTGTGCGTGAGCGTCGCGAGCCCGGCGTGGTGCAGCGCCGCGATCAAGAATCCGCAGGCAATGCCGACCGACTCTTTCGGATAATAGATCGTGC
>JBBRLB010000041.1:0-42226 GCA_038231575.1 Opitutales bacterium
AACACGGGCGCAGCACGTTCATGTTTCACCGGCCGGGGCGGAGGAGCGGGAAAATCTCCGGCGTCGGGGAACGCGGCCGCGAGGTGGCGGGCAATTTCGGTGAAGGAGCGAAATTTTTTCGCCGGCACCGGCTTGAGCAGCACGTCGTCGCCGTGCTTTTCGATCACGACCTCGGAGCCGTGGAACCGGAAGGCCTTCGGGAGGCGGACGGCCTGACTGCCGCCGTGGCGAAAGAGCTTGGCCGTGAGCATAGCTACAAGGCGTAGCTACGTCGGACAGAAGGCAAGCCGTGAGCGCCCGATCTCACCGGCCGTCCTCGGGCCAGACGACAGAGCCCGCCGTCGATCGCTTACGGATGGCCGCCTTTTGCTGTTCGCTCCTTCGCCATCATTCCTCCTTCGCGCCGCCGTCGTAGCGGATCGCGTGGCCGCTTTCCAACAAGGCATTGTTGAGAAAGATTTCTGTTGTAGCCGGGGTCGTTGACCCCGGCCCGGGCTCAACGAGCCCGGCTACATCTCTAGACTCGCCGATGAACACGTCCGCCAGATATCGATCGTATTTATCGGGCTTCGTGGTGCTGACGATCACTTCGTCGCCGGGGCGGAGGAGGGCGTCGACGAACGCTTTCGCGGCGCGGCCGGCGGCGGTGGAAATTTCCGGGCAGTCGAGTCCGCGCAGGCGCAGCTTCAGCTCGAGCGTGAAGCCGGGCGCGAGCGTGCACTCCTTGATCCGCTTGCGCTGGCTCGATATCAAGGTGCCGGCCGGACCGCGGCGGCGGGCGGGATGACGGAGACCTGCGCTTCGCTCACGCTGCGCCGACTGCGCCGGGAGGAATACGCGTCGCGCAGGGCGACATACGGGTCCACCGCGGCGGCCTTGAGCTGGTCATAAGCCTGCATTTGCTCGGGAGATTGATTCACGACCTCCGGTCCCGTCGCCGCCGCGCGATATTCCCACTCCGGCAAATAGTGGACGGGATCGAGAAAGTATCCGCTGAGTCCGAGTCCGACGCCGTCGCGCAAGCTCGCCGGACCCAGCAGCGGCAAAATCAGGTAGGTGCCGTGACCGATGCCCCACGTGCCAAACGCCAGGCCCAGATCGCTCGGTTTTTCCTGCAGCGCGGGAAATTTGTCGGCGGTCGCGAGAAACCCGAGGCTCGTCACGGTGTTCACCAGGAAACGCCCCGTCTCGGTCCCGGCATCCTTCCATTTTCCCTCCAGCACGTTGCCGACGAAGCGGGTCGGAAAAGCGAGATTGTGGAAAAAACGCCCAACGCCACGCCGGACCGGGGCGGGGATCACGGCCTGGTAGCCGTGGGCGATGGGACGGAGCGTGATCGCATACAAACCGTCGTTGAATTTGAACATGGCGCGATTGACGCCCTCGATATTATCCGGAATTCGCGGCGGCGTCAGCGTTCCGGGATCTTCGTCGAAGATGCTCGGGGCCGTCGCGGCCGGGGTTCGCACGGAAGCCGCGGCGGGCTCCGCCGCGGCGGCTCGCACCTGAGCCAGCAGCGCGCCGGCGCCAACCAAAGCCAACGCCAGCCCGCCAAAAGATCGCCGGAGTCGGCGCAGGACGATCGCTTTCATCCTTTTGCTTTTTCGCCCACGGCGGGCGCGGCGAGTTTGTCGCGCAAGGTCTGCAGGAGCTCCTCGGCCGGTTTTTTCTCGAAATGGGTGTCGAACTGCTGCCGGTAGTTTCCGACCACGCTGATGTTTTCCGCCAGCACTTCGTAGACCTTCCAGGTGCCTCCGACCGGCGCCAGCCGGTAAATCACGTTCGCCGTTTTGCCGTCCTGCGCGACCGTGCTGGCCACCTCGCGACGCTCGGGGCCAATTTCCTTGGAAGAGGTCACGGCGATCTTGGGCCGCTCGCCGGTGGAGAGCGGGGTGACGTAAGTGCGAATGATCAGCCGCCCGAGGAGGTCCACGGCTTCCTGCTGCTGCGGCGGCGTGAGCTTCGTCCAATTGCGTCCAAATGCCCGCTGCACGATCGCATCGATGGCGAAGGTCTCGTTCATCTTGTCGCGAATCTGCGGCAATCGGGCCATGAGGGCGGCCGGCGCCTGGCCGAAGGCGAGGTCGATCGCGCCATTGATCGTCGCGAGCAACGCGGGGGCCGGGTCGGGCGCGGCAGCCGGGGCCGCGGCGTGGACGATGCCGGCGAGGCTGAGCGCAGCGCAGAACGGTAGAGCGTGAAGCAGGAAGCGGGAGGTTTTCATGGAGAAGAGTTATTTTTTGTCGACGGAGCCAAAGGCGAAGCGCGCGATCAAGTCCTCGAGGTCGACCGTCGATTCCGTGTCGACAATCAATGCGCCGGGCTTGAGCGCCCGGCCGGACGCGCCGGGTTTCAGCGCGATGAATTTATCGCCGAGGAGACCGGAAGAACGGATCGCGGCGACGGTGTCGTCGTCGAGTTTCAGGTTCGATTCGACGCGAAACGTGACCAGGGCCGAAAGATCCTCGAGCTTGATCGCGATGGTCTTCACTTCGCCCACGGTCACTCCGGCGATCCGGACCGTGCTGCCGGTTTTGAGGCCGTTGACGTTGGTGAAGCGCGCGCTGAAGAGGCTGGTGTTGGGCCGCGAGAGGTGCCCGTTGCCGACCGAAACGGCGAGGAAGGTCACCGCCAGCAGGCCCAGCAGCACAAAGATACCGACGGAGAGTTCGATTTTTCGGGTGTTCATACGGGAGGAGACTGAATGGCGTCGATTTCCGCCTGGTCTTCGAGGGTCCAAAGTGAGGCGGGGTTGGCGACCGACGAGAGACGATAGGAGCGCGCGGTCCAGCGATAGCACGTGGCGTATTTCGAGGTCGCCTCCTGGTTGACGCTGTCGAGGGCGTGCTCGATCTCGTTGACCAGGGCCTCGGGGTCCTCGCCCCCGATGGCAAAGCCGAAGTGGCGCTCATCGAGGAAATAAATCTGGCTGTGCTTTTGCTGCAGCGCCGTGACGGCGGCGACCGCATGCTGATAGCTCGCAAACCGCCGCAGGCCGAGGTCCGAGCCGGGCCGGCGGCGCTCGGTGGCACAGCTCGTCACGACAAAGTGATTGTAGGATTTCCGCAGTTCCGGCCAGTCGGCGAACAGCGCGGCGCGCCCCTGCTGGCCGCCGAGCTCGCTGAGCAGTTCGTTGCGATGATGGACGAATTCCAGCAACTCCGCATCGTGCGCCAGCTCGAGGTCGGTGGGCGCGCCGACGAAGCGGATCTGCCCGCGGTCCATCCACGCCGCGCGATCGCTGACGAACAGCGCCTCGGGAATATCGTGACTGACCATCAGCGCGGTGAAATCGAAACGCCGGCGATAATCCGCGACCATGGTGAACACGCTGTTCTTGCGCCGCGGGTCGAGGCCGGTGGTGGGCTCGTCGAAAAGGATGAGCTGGGGCCGCGTGATCAACGCCCGCGCGAGCGCCACGCGTTTCTGCATGCCGCCGGAAATCTGGCTGGGGTATTTGTTGGCGACTTCGCCGAGGTCGAGCAGCTTGAACAGGTCCAGCGCCTGGCGGCGCGCCACCTTGGTGCGCGTGCGGGTGGTCTCGACCAGCGGCAGCGCGACATTTTCCATCGCCGTGAGCGAATCGAACAACGCGTTGTTTTGAAAAAGATAGCTCAACCGCGGAGAACTGGCGTCCTGGCCGCGCGCGCCCTGGCAGGGTTGGCCGTCGATCAGGATCGAGCCGGAGTCGGGCTGGTGGATGCCGGCGATGCATTTGAGCAGCACGGATTTTCCGATGCCGCTCTTGCCCATGATCGTCGTAATGCTGCCGCGTTCCACGGTCAGATTGATCCCGTCGAGGATGACGCTTTGCCCAAACGCCTTCCGCACCCCTTTGATCGCTAAAAACGGCGGGCTCATTTCAGTTTTGGGCCGACGTGATCAGGTAATCGAGGGCGAGCACGGCGACGCTCGAATACACCACCGCCCGCGTCGTCGACTGGCCGACCCCGCGCACGCCGACCTCGCTCGAGCGCCGGTGGGTGTTGAAACCCTCGTAGGCGCAGATGGCGATGACCGCGAAACCGAAGGCGAGCGATTTAACCAAACCGCCGCAGACGTTGTCGGGATGCAAGCCGGCGTGAACGCTTTGCCAGTAAACGCCCGACTCCTGTCCCAGCAGCAACACCCCGGAAATGTAACCCCCAAAAATGCCCACCAGATCGAAAACCACGCTGTGCATGGGAAACACGATGAGCGCGGCCACGAGACGCGAGCCGACAAAATAGCCCAGCGGATTCACGCCCATGGTGGCGAGCGCGTCGATTTGCTCGGAGTTGCGTTGAATGCCGAGTTCGGCCGCGAGCGCGGAGCCGGCCTGGCCGACGACCATCAACGCCGCCAGGACCGGCGCGAGACCGTTGACGAGGGAAAGCGCGACCGTCGTCCCCAGCGCCGAATCCGAACCGAACTTCACCAAGGTGCGATAGCCTTGCAGCCCCACAATCAGCCCGGTGAAGAAGCCGACGGTGAGAATGATCGGGACGCATCGCACGCCTATTTCGAAAATCGCACGCGTAAGTTTCTGGGGGAATTTGCGCAGCCGCCGGAGCGCCGTCAGCGATTGGGCCACGAAGAGGGAGAACCGCCCCGTCTCGAGCACCGCGTCGATCACAACCCGCCCCAAAGAGGTAATCATAGAGCGGGGAATGGGATAGTCATCGAGTGCAGTCGCCTTCGACGCGCTCTTTTAGTCAAGGATTATGGGATAATGGTCCGTGCTAATGGGCCTTTCGCGTCGGCTGCCTGGCGAGGCGGGGAGGAAGGCCTATGCGCCAGACCCAGTCCCACCCGGCCAGCCGATTCGGAAGGACGGCTTTGGACTCCCGCTTCCGCACACAGGTAAGACTGAGGCCGGGCGGCGCAAACAATTCGCCGTGAACCGCTTCGACGAGATCGGAGAAGGCGAATCCGGACGTGTTTAACGTCCTGCTCGAAGTCCTCGACGACGGTCGCATCACGGATTCGCAGGGCCGCACCGTGGATTTCAAGAATACCGTCATCATCATGACTTCGAACCTCGGCTCGCGCTTTCTCCTCGAAGGCGTGACGGGCGACTCCATTCCTGAGGCCGTCCGCGAGAGCGTCTTTGCGGAGCTGCGCAAAAATTTCCGCCCGGAATTTCTCAACCGCATCGACGAAACGATCCTCTTCAAGCCGCTGACGCTCGAGGAAATCGAAACGATCGTGGACTTGCTGCTCGCGGATTTGAACAAGCGTCTCGTCGACAAGCGTGTGACCGTGGTGCTCGACAAGAAAGCGAAAGAGTGGGTGGCCGAAAAGGTTACGACCCGGTCTTCGGCGCGCGTCCGCTGAAACGTTTTCTCCGGCGCAACATTGAGACCAAGCTCGCCCGCGCGCTCATCGGCGGTTCAGTCGCCGACGGCAGCGAGGTGAAGTTCTCGGTGAAGGATGATGAGCTGGTGATGAAGTGAGTTGTAGCCGGCCTCGTTGAGGCCGGTGCCGCGGGTCCGGGGTCGGCGACCCCGGCTACAACGGGATGCATGCCGAATAGGTGAGGACGAGGAACCGCTGATGAAATTCGCCAACGGGCGAAATTTTGAGCGAGAGGCTGCGGCTCATCGCTTGCGCAACAGAACAGAACAGGGAGCCGGCTAATCACCGGCTGGGCTCGGCCTGCGAAGAGTCGGCACCCAAAGCGTTGTCAATTGTTCACAAATGATCCCTTCCGATCCTCCCGTCTTTTGATTCTACTGGCATTTATCCACATTGCCGGCATTGGTTACCGCTATGCCCGCCTGCACTCAAAACGTTAAGAAACGAAAAGCCCGCCAGATCAAAAACGACCGCTTGCAAGCCGCAAAGAAGGCCGCAAAAGCAAAAAGCTAGGCGGTTCCGACGGACGGTGCCTCAGTGCCAGCTCGACGTCGTCTTCGCGCTCTCAGGCATGGAGTAAGGTTGTGCTCGAGGAGGGTGCGTCATCGGTCAATTATCCCTGACCGATCGTGAGCCGAGAGTTTTCGGTAGACCGTAGAACCGGCCGCCCGCGCTGAAAATTTATGTAGGCCGCCGTGCTCCTTCCGGAATGACCATCGGCCGGACGACGCTGAATTTTGTGGGGCCGAAAACGAATGATGCTGAAACGGCTTTTGCAGCCACGCTGAATTCCTCCCAGGCAGTGCCAGCAGCCCCGCCGGTTCGTCCTGAGCTTCACGCTTGAAACCCGCCTTGCCACCGAGCCGCCGGCTATTGGATGGTGGGGCCGTGAAACCAGCCGAACAACTCTGCCTCGCCTGCGGGCTCTGCTGCGACGGCACGCTCTTCGATCTCGTGAAACTCGAAGCGGGCGACGATGCCCCGAAACTGAAAGCGCTCGGGCTGCCGGTGACGGTTTCGCGCGGCCGGACGCCCGTCGCCCGCTTTCCCCAGCCGTGCGCGGCCTTGTGCGCGGATCGCACCTGCCGGGTCTACGCGGATCGGCCGTGGCAATGCCGGGTGTTCGAGTGCGGCGTGTTCAAGGACGCGAAGGCGGGCCGGATCACGTTCGCCGCGGCGCGGCGGCTGGTCACCCAGGCCCGGCGGCGGGCGGACAAAGCGCGCCGGCTGCTGCGCGAACTGGGCGATACCGACGAACACCGCGCGTTGGGCGAGCGCTTCCACCGCACCTCCGAACGCCTGGAATCCGGGAATGCCGACGCCGCCGCGAAGGCCACGTTTGCCGATTTGAGCCTGGTGATGCACCACCTCAAATTGCAGGCGCTCAATAAATTTTATACCAAGACCGCCGTCCACGATTGAGCCGCGGGCGGCGCGGCCCACGGAGTCTGGCGGTGGCAGGTTAGCGCGGGCGTGGGGCCAACCCGATCAACCCATCAAACCGGGCTAACCACGGATGGACACGGATCGACACGGATCCAAACCGTCGGGGCCGAGTCAGGCAGCGGCGAACCACGAAGGGAGGGAAAAGCGATCCGCGTGCGCGGGACGATCACCGAATACAAAGGCCAGCCGCAGATCGAAATCACCGCCAAGGACGCGATCGGTGAAGAGAAGAAGAGGTTCCCATCCGTCTAACAAGTAACGGCCTGACCCCGTCAGATTGCCGAACAGGATTCGCACGGCGCGAGCCTACACTGCCGCGAGGCTCCGTTGCGCGTGGTCTAACACGGCCTCGGCCTGTTCACAGGTGACGCCGGGAAACCACGCCAGAAATTCCTCGATGGTCGCGCCACCCTCAAGGTTTTCGAACAGGGCTTTGACGGGAACGCGGGTGCCAACGAACAGCCACGCCCCGCTGACTTTGCCGGGAATCCGCTCCACTGCCGCGCATTGTGCCCAATCGAGCATGGGAAACGCATAGCTCGCCGGTCGGCCAACGCAAGCACGCGAAGGACGTGGGTGACCTCGCGGGGCTGGAGGGAAAAACGATCCGCGTGCGCGGGACGATCACCGAATACAAAGGCCAGCCGCAGATCGAAATCACCGCCAAGGACGCGATCGGTGAAGAGAAGAAGAGGTTCCCATCCGTCTAACAAGTAACGGCCTGACCCCGTCAGACTATCCTCTCCAGGAAATCGAATCGGCGGTCCTGCGGCTTTCCGACCAGGAGCGACTGCAACTCGCCAGTGATCTGACGGGGTCAGGCCATTACATGTTACACGGTCCGGCGGCGTGAACTTCATGCCTCCTTCGCGCCGCCGTCGTGGGGGATGGCGTGGCGGGCGTCAGGAAGGCAGAGCCATCGACTCCGAGTTGAGAGTTGAGTGCTGCGAGACCGATCTTGGCGGAGCGGTGGACGTAAGCTGAAAGCTCCAAGCTTATGGCTTACGGTGCGGGCGAAGTTTGCAATTCCTACGGGCCGACGTTCAGCCGTAGCGTGGTGGCGAGCTTCCGTTGGTTCGCATCGAACGAAAGAAAGGTCGTCGCTTTCAGCAGTCTCGCGGTGGCGACGTGCAGGATATCGAATGAGCGGTGCCCTCCGCCCAAGGTGTGAAGCTCGGACAACCGCGACGCCTCGGTGACAATGGCCGCGAAATCGCAGGAGACTTGATGCAGATGCCCGCTTCTGAGATCGGCTTCGAATGCCGCCAGGGAGGCCCGCGCCTCAGCGGAGGAGATGGCGCGGCGAAAGGCGGCGAAACGAATCGCATTGCCCAGTTCGTAACGACCAAGCGCGGTTACCGTGATCGGCAGTTGGGCCTGCTGCACCCAACTTTTGGCCGTGGGCGTGTGAGCGTCATTGCCAAACAGCGAAAAGAGAAAACTCGTGTCGGCGACGGCGGCCATGTCAGGAGCCCTGACTGTCGGCCAGGAGCGCGCCGCTTTCGTCTGCGGTCAGGGTGGTGGCCCAAGCCCGGCGGCTGAGCGCGGCGCTCTGTGACCAATCGACCTGCGTCGCCTTTGCCGGGGAAGGCGGAACGACCTTCGCCACGGTTTTGCCCCGGCGTGTCACTGCCACTTCCTCGCCTTTAGCCACCCACTTGAGCACCTTGGAATAATTGTTCCGGAGCTCGCGCACCGTCGTCGTTCTCATGTGCGACACAGTGTAGCACATGGTAATCGTGTCAATCGGGGAACGGGTTCGGTCGAGAGAGGTGAAGCCCGCCGCCTTCATTCCTCCTTCGCGCCGCCGTCGTAGCGGATGGCGTGGCGGGATTCCAACAAGGCGTTGTTGAGGAAGATTTCTGTTGTAGCCGGGGTCGTTGACCCCGGCCCGGGCTCAACGAGCCCGGCTACATCTCTAGACTCGCCGACGAACACGTCGGCCAGATACCGGTCGTATTTGTCGGGCTTCGTGGTGCTGACGATCACTTCGTTGCCGGGGCGGAGGAGGGCGTCGACGAAGGCTTTCGCGGCGCGGCCGGCCGCCGTCGAAATTTCCGGGCAGTCGAGTCCGCGCAGGCGCAGCTTCAGCTCGTGCGTGAAGCCGGGCGCGAGCGTGAACGCGACGGTGAGCGTGTCGCCGTCGATAATTTTGCGGACGGTGGCGGCGTAGGTGAAGAGTTGATCCTTCGTCGCGTTGTCCACTTTGCGGACGCCGTCCTCGTTGAGTCGCACGATGTCCGTCGTCGTGAGTTTGGAAGTCGGGCCAAGCTCGCGATAAAACTTGAATCCAAGATCGACCTCGGGGCCGGCGCCGCGATCGACGATCGGATGCAGCCCCGGCGTGCCGCGGCGCGGCGTGAGGAGTTCGACGGGGGAGGCGGGCGCGGCGTCGTCCGAGGCGAGGGCGACGGCGTTGTAGGAGCGGACGCGCGTTTCGAGTTCGGGCGAGGTCCAGTCCTGCTTGATCGCTTCAGCTTCCAGCGCCTTTCGTTGCGCCGGGTCGGCGACCTGAATCAGCAATTTGTAGTGGGCCCAGACCAATTTGGCGCGGTCGCGCCAAATGGGATAACAACGGTAGAACTGGACGCATTCTTGCAGCGTGCGCCGGCTGATGGCGGTGTCCCCGGCGAGTTTCTCGTAGGTCTTGGCGCCGTAGTCGGCGCGGTCGCGGAACAGCAGGACGTGTTCGTGGATGAGCCGGCCGCTCTCGTGATAGGTCTCGAGCCACGCGCGATCGATCGCCCGGCGGCCCTCGACGACGACTGCGACCACGGCATCGCGGAGTTGCGCATAGGTCTTCGGTGTCGAGGTGAGCGTGCGCGCGGGCATAGGGGTGGGGTGTCGGCGAGTTGAACGAATGTCCGCCATCCAAGCGAGCGCCGAGGCGCGCGAGAAGGGAAGAGGTCAGCGATCAGTTTGGGAATCTGGCTTGGCTGAGCGCGAAAAATTCCCACACCGAGTTTCTCAACCGCATCGACGAAACGATTCTCTTCAAACCGCTCACGCTCGAGGAAACAATCACGACCATCGTGGACCTGCTGCCCGCGGATTTGAACAAGCGTCTCGCCGATAAGCGCGTGACCGTGGTGCTCGACAAGAAAGCGAAAGAGTGGGCGGCCGAGAAGGGCTACGACCCGGTCGTTGGTGCGCGTCCGTTGAAACGTTTTCTCCAGCGCCACATCGAGACGCAACTCGCCCGCGCGCTCGTCGGCGGCAAAGTGGGCGAGGGCAGCGAGGCGACGTTCTCGGTGAAGGACGATGCGCTCGTGATGAAATGAGCCCGCAGGGCAAATTGCGACTCGACGGGCGAAGAAAGGGCCACCAGCGTCATGAGCAGTCAGCCCCTTCCCCGCTACTTACCACCCCCCCCGGTCTTAGAATAACTTTCGCACCCACGCAGCTTCCCGGCCGCGTGGGCGCATTTTTTTACCATGAGAAAGCAACTTGCCGTCACCCTGCTCGCGATTTTCGCGGCGCTGCTGCCGACGCTGCGAGCGCAGACGGTGATTTCGATCGCCAATGCCGGCTTTGAAACTCCGACTACGACAACTTTTGCGAATCTGTCCGGATCCGACTGGCAACTTGGGACGACTACCAGTGCGGGCTTGCTGAGCTATTCGGATCTCTACAGCGCGGGGAAGTATTCACCGGCTTCCGCTCCCGGGGGAAACCAAGTTGGTTTCATCAATCAGCAGACGGGGGACAACTTTATTTATCAAGATGTCGGCGTGAATTACATCGCCGGCGCGACCTATAGCTTCAGCGCCTACTTTGGTGCGCGCACCGATGATCCGAGCGCAACTGGCAGTGTTCGGCTCTATACGACCAGCGGCACCCTCCTCGCGACATCAGGGGTGATCACTCCTACTGCCGGTGGTTCGTTTGAATTTGGTGTGGTGAACTATGTGGCGCTGGCGGGGGTCGATGGCCTCGGCATCCGGGTCGTGATTGCGAATGAATCCCTTCAGCAGTTGAACTTCGATGTGGCCCAGCTCACGGTTACCGCCATCCCCGAGCCCTCGACCTACGCCGCGATTTTCGGTGCGCTCACGCTCGTCGTGGCAGGTGTGCGCGGACATCGTCGCCGGAACATCGCCGCATAAATCCTGCGGCGGGACGACGGGATCGCCTCTTCGGCGACACTTAGTTTGCCCGCGGGGAAGGCGTTCCGTCGTTCGTCACCATGTGGACGGCGGGAGGTGATAGCGGCGTGCCGATCCGTTGGTCGAGAACGCCGGCATTTTTGCCGACATAAATAGATCCGTTGGATCCGCACGCACCCGGAGGCGCGTCGGCGAGAACGTTTCCTCCCGCACAACAGCGAGACGAAGCGTGCCCGCGCCCTCATCGGCGGCCAGGTAGCCGAGGGGCCGCGAGGTGAAGTTTTTCGTGAAGGATGATGCGCGGGTGATGCAGTGAGCCGCGGCGGCATCGACCGGGCGTCTTCGGTGGACGAGGTGGCCGCAGCAGTTGTTCACCCCATTGAGCACGCGGCGGGAAAGGGGAATAATCCACCTTGCTCCGTTTACTTCGTCGTCGCGACGCGGTTGGCGCCGCCGATGACACCCATGGCCTTCCTTCATTCCGCCCGCGCTCATCCTCCTCCGGGCTTGCCCCGGCTGAACCGACGGCGCGGCGGTCGCACGATCTGGCTGATTTCATGGGCGGCGCTGATGATGTTTCCGGGCTTAAGAAAACTCGCGGCGCAGACCGTTGTTGCCGTGGTCAATTTCAGTTTTGAAAGCCCCACGCCCACGGTGTTTCCCGATTACACGATCAGCGCCACGGGCTGGACCCTCACCCGGGCCGACATCGATGCCGGGACCTTTGCGCCCGCCTTGGCGACCCCGTCGGTCCTGCCTGCGCCCATCGCAGGCAACCAAGTCGGATATGCCAACGGGTCGGGCGGACTGCAGCAGATTCTCGGCACGAATTTCGTGGCGGGTCAGATCTACACCTACTCCGTTTGGATCGGTTATCGGTCGGATGAAGTGAACAGCCCCACCGGCACCGGCACGATCGAACTCGGCACGTTCGATGGCACGTTTCATTCGCTGGCGTTGCAATCCGCGACCGTGGCGTTGGGACAGTTCAATTTTGTGAGTGGCTCATATCAGGCGGCGCCGGTCAGCGATGGAGCCGCGATCGTGCTGCGGTTAACCGACATTTCCAGTTCCCAAGTCTTGTTCGATGTCGTGGGCCTTTCATTTACCGCGATCCCCGAGCCGGTGAGCGCGGCGGTGGGCCTCGCGCTCGTCGCGTGCGGGGTGGTGGGCATTCACCGGCATCGCCGCCGCCCGCCTCCGCCGCGCTCACGCGCCTGACGCGTGGCCCGATTTTTTCTGCCCCTGCTTCTGGCCATGGCGTGCGCCCCAGGCGTGCGTGCGGCGGACGCTGTCACCGCGGGTGCGAATCCGCGCTACACCGGCTCGCCGTTCGTCACCGCGTGGACGGCCGAGGACTATGGCGGCGCGCCGATTAACTGGCACGTCGTCTTCAATCCGGTCAACGGGTTCATTTATGTCGGCAACAACTACGGTGTGCTCGAGTTTGACGGTGCGGTGTGGCGGTTGATCGAACTGCCGGATCACAGCGCAGTCCATGCGCTCGCCATCGATTCGCGCGGGCGCGTGTGGGCGGGGAGCGCGGGCGAACTGTGCGTGCTCATGCCGGACGACACCGGGGCGTTACGGGCGGTTTCGCAGCGGGATCGCCTGCCAGCGGCGGAGCGCGCGATCGGAAATCTGCTCTATGCGCTCGCGGCGCCCCACGGCGTTTATTTTGCGAGCGTCGCGCAGCTTTATTTTTTTGGCGACGATGGCACCATCCGCACGTGGCCGGCGCAGCCGCGCATCAATGGACTCTGGCAGATGGATGGCGCTCTGCACGCCGCGATGAGCGACGGCGCCGTGCTTCAGCTGCGCGACGGGGAGTTCGCGCCGGTGGACATTGTCGCGCCCCCCAATGAACCCGGCACCACGCCACGCAAGCGCGCCTACGCTGCCGCGCCCGATGGTGCCGGCGGCTGGCGGTTGCTCACCGGCTTCGGCCCGTCGCGCTGGGCGGGCCCGGGCTCGACGCTCGTCCCGTTCTCCGAGGAATCGGCCGCTCCCTTTCGCGGCGAGCAGACCAACACCGCGGTGTTTCTCGCCGATGGCCGCATCGCCTACGGCACGGTGCGCAGCGGCCTGCTCGTTTTCGATCGCGCCGGCCGGCTGGTGCAGCATCTCACGCGCACCGATGGTTTGCCGGGCAATCGCATTGAAAAGATTTCCGAGGACGCCGAGGGGGGCTTGTGGATCGCCACGCACACGGGCATCGCGCGCGTCCAGCTCGACAGCCCGTTTGCCGTGCACGGTCTGGCGCAGGGTTTCGCCGGCAGCCCGCGCGATGTGGATCGGCTCGGCGAGCGGCTCTATTTCACGCACAGCGAAGGGGTGTCGTGGCGGGGCCCGGATGGAAACTTTCACGAAGTCTCCGGCCCGCGGCTCGGCATGAACAAACTCCTCGCGCTCGACGGCCGCATGCTGGCCAGCGGCCCGAGCCTGCGGGAACTCCGGCCCGACGATCAGGCGCCGCTGCTTTTGCGCCGGTCGTTTTCGCCGCTCGCCCGCTGGCCGCGCGAGCCGGCGCGCCTCATCGCCGGCGGCATCGACGGGCTCTCGTTGCTCACGCATCTCGCCGACGGAAAAATTCGCGAAGACGGCATCGTCAAAAATTCCCCGCTGGAAATCCGCACGCTGCTCGACCCCGGCGACGGTTGGCTGTGGGGCGTGACGGCGGAGGGCCGGGTGTGGCGCGCCGATTTTCGCGCGGGCCTGCGGCTCGAGGCGCCGATCGAGATTTTTGATGCGGCGCGCGGCGTGCCGCCCGTGCGCCAGCGGGACAATGCCAGGCTCTTCCGTCTCGACGGCCAGGTGGTCGCCGCGAGCGCCGCGTGGATCCGGCGCTTCGATCCCGCGACCAATCGCTTCGTGCCCGAGACGCGTTTTGCCAATCCCGAACTCACCGCCGGGGCCGTCGGCGTCGCGACCGATGCCGCGGGCGACCTCTGGTTGCGCAGTCCGCCGCCTACGCAGACCTTGTTTCATCTCGCGGTCGGCCCGGCGTCGCCGTGGCGCGCGACCCCGTTGGCTTCCGCGCCGCTCGCCGCGCTCGTCGCGAACGATCTCTATCACGACGTGGCGCTGCACACCCTGTGGCTTTCGGGGCAGGGCGCCCTCGTCTCAATCGATCTCGACTGGAAGGCGACGCACGCGGCGCCGCGGTTGCGGGCTTACGTGCGGCGCCTGGCGGGGAGCGACGGAGTCGCTTTCCACGGGTGGAGCGCGGTGCCTGCCACGCGCGCGGACGGCCTCGCGCCAAACCCGCGCGTTGAGGGCCACCCGCTCCAGCTCGATCCCAAGCAGAACTCCCTCCGCTTCGATTTCGCAGCGCCGGCTTATGCGCCCGATTATCGCGGCAAACTTCTCACCGTTTACCGCACGCGGCTCGAGGGCCTTGATGCGGACTGGACGCCTTGGTCGGGCGAGCCGCACCGCGAATTCGCGCAACTGCCGTATCGCGCGTTTGTGTTTCACGTGCAAGCGCGCGCGCTCGACGAGCGCACCAGTGAACCCGACGCGGGCGAAAGCCTTGTCGCCTTCGTCATTGCGCCGCCGTGGTGGCTCACGCGCTGGGCCTATGCGGGCTATGCGATGCTCGCGGGCCTGGGCGTCGTCGGCGTCGTGAAACTCCGGACGCGCGGGCTGCGTCGCCACGCGACCGTGCTCGAGGACGAAGTGGCCGAGCGCACGAGGCAGTTGCACGCGCGCAACCAGGAACTTGCGCGCCTGCACCAGCTTGAGCTCGACGAAAAAACCTCCGCGAAGCTCGGCGAGCAACGCGCCCTTCTCGCCGAGGAGCACGCCCGCCTCGAGATGCTGCGTTATCAACTCAATCCGCATTTTCTCTTCAACGCCCTCGCCTCGATCAGCGGCCTCGCGGTGAGCCGGCCCACCGCCGCGCGCGACATGATTGGCAAGCTCGCGGAATTCTGCCGCACCTCGCTCACGCGCGGCCGCGACGACACCGCGCCGCTCGCCGATGAATTCCACATGCTGCGGCTCTATCTCGACGTGGAGAAGACGCGCTGGGAAGACGGGCTGCAAATCGACTTCGAGCTCGAGGAGGCCGTGCGCGAGGTCCGCCTGCCGTCGTTCCTCCTCCTGCCGCTCGTCGAGAACGCGATCAAATACGGCAGCCAAACCTCGGCCGATGTGCTCAAGGTTCGCGTCGTCGCGCGCCGCGGCCGGGACGGCGCGCTGGAAATCGAGGTCGCCAACACCGGCACGTGGGTGACCGACGGTGCCACGACCGCGCAATCCACCCACATCGGCCTCGACAATCTGCGCGAGCGGCTCGCCCGCGCCTTTCCCGGCCGCCACACGTTTACCACCGCGGCGCACGACGGTTGGGTGCACGTGAAACTCACCCTGCTACTCCCGTGAACGCCCCGCCGCTCCGCGCCCTCCTCATCGACGACGAGCCACCCGCTCGCGCCGATCTGCGCGAACGCCTCGCCGCGCATGCGAACGTCGTCCTGATGGGCGAAGCCGGCACACTCGCCCGCGCCCGCACGCTCCTCGCGCGCGACGACTACGATCTCGTTTTCCTCGACATCCAGCTCCGCGGCGGCAGCGGCTTCGATCTCCTGCCACAGGTGCGCGCCGCGGCGCGCGTGATTTTTGTGACGGCGTTTGATCAGCACGCGCTGCGCGCCTTCCAGGTCAACGCCCTCGACTATCTCCTCAAGCCCGTCGCGCCTGCGCGCCTTGCCGCGAGCCTCCGGCGGCTCGACCAATTCCGCGCATCGACCGCGCCCTTTGCCGGCACGGCGCTGACGCCCGACGATCAGATTCTGTTGAAGACGGATCCCGCGCCGCGGTTCGTGCGCGTGGCCGACATTTGCGCGATCAGGGCGGACGAAAATTACACCGAGATCTCGCTCGTCGGTGGTGCGCGTCATCTGGTGCGGCGCACGCTGGCGTCGTGGGAGGAGCAGTTGCCCGGGACGATGTTTGCGCGCGCGCACCGGCACGCGCTCGTCAACGTCGCGCACATCGAGCGCACGGCTCCAGCGGGTGACGAGACGGCGTGGTTGCATCTCACGGGACTCGCCGGGCCGATGGCCGCGAGCCGCCGGCAGTGGCCCGCGCTGCGGTTGAAACTCGCCGCCTTTCGCGCTGCGGCGAAGCCCTGAACGCGCCGAGCCGTGCTCACCTCAGACGGGGCGTCGCGGCCCCAGTCGGTGGAACCTGGCGGGGCGCCGCCCTCGTCGCCGAGCCTTGCAGCCTTCTTCGGGTGCGCGCTCCGCCCGTCCCTCGTCGCGCAGTCGGGCCGGGCGGAGCAGGACCGTTCGTCACATTTTCCCGCCGTCCGTCCCGCGCGTCTTGTGCGCGCGCGAGGGCGCGCGAGGCTGGCGCGCCGCTTGCCCTCGATTCGCCTTTCACCATGAAGCAGAAAAATCGCCGCTCCACCTCGCCTTCGCTGGGTCTTTCCCGGAGAAACTTCGAGCCCCGGCTGCACGCCTATTCCGATCTCAGCGCCGCGGCGGTGGTCGCGGCGGGTGCGCTGTCGCTGGGCGCCACGGAGGCGACCGCGCAAAGCATCGTGAACCTCACCTTCGGCGGCACGTTGCCGTCGCTTGCGATCAGTCCTCCGTTGACCGGGCTGCGC
Source organism: Opitutales bacterium (assembly GCA_038231575.1). GTDB lineage: Bacteria > Verrucomicrobiota > Verrucomicrobiia > Opitutales > Opitutaceae > CAITWF01. The sequence continues at coordinate 16,504 of JBBRLB010000041.1, forward strand.
AATGACCACCAATTCAACTTTGCGACGTTTGCCGTCGGCGCCGGGGCATCGGTGGTCATGAGGTTGGGGCAAGGTAACAACGGATCGGGCAGCTTTTACGTAAAAGGGTGGGCCGACATCGCCAATCGCTATGGCGATGCTCATCGCGTGGACTTCGCCGGAGCGATGGGCGGTGGCTACTTCCAAGCGGGTAAAATCTCCCCTGGCAACCCCATCAATGGATTGGCTTGGAACCCCGTCAGCTTCGGGGCCAACGCATTCAGAACCGGCATGGCAGCCTCGGGCCCCGCGTATCAGCCTGGCCTAAATCCGGTGGGTAATTTCCAACCGACCGCCGCCGGAGCGGGTGGCCGGGCGAGTGGCTATATTGGATTTCGGGTTCAGGTGACCGGCGGTTACAACTACGGGTGGCTGCATGTGCAGGTCGGCAAAGATGCGAATGGCCGGCCGGCCTTCATTGGGATCACGCCCGGGCCGAACACCGGCGGAATCGCCGGCGCCTACAACAGCGCGTTGAACGGTGCGATGACGGCGGGTGCCACCGCCATCCCCGAACCCGCGAGCGTGGCGACCGGCCTCGCGCTCTTCGCCCTCGGCGCGGTGGGCGTGCGCGAACATCGCCGGCGGAAACTCGCGGCGGCGGCGTGAAAGCGCCCGCCGATTCTATTTTTCCCATGAACTCATCCTACGCCGCTTTGTCCCCTCGCGCCTGGCTCGCGTGCACCGGTTGCCTCGCGCTCGTCCTCGTTGCCACTGTGCCGACTGGGCGGGCGATCCTCATCACCTCTTGGTGGGTGGGTGGCACCGGTGCTTGGGATCTGTCGACGACGACGAAGTGGTCCCGGAGCAATGCGGGCGGTTCGTCCACCGGACCATTTGACCACGCTTTCACCACGGGCACGAAGGCGAGTTTCGGTCTCAACGGCTCGGCCGGAACGGTCACGCTGGCCGGGGATATTTCGACCAACGGTGTCGATTTCGATTCCGGCGGCTACACACTGGCGCTGGCCGGCCACACCCTCGCTTCGGGCGGGCTTCTCGCGCTGGCGGGCGCGACCGTGTTTGATTTTGGCGGCACGTCGGCGGCGGCCACCTTCGGGGACAGTAGTGGCGCCTCGTGGTCGGGCGGCAGCTTGACGATCGACAATTACGTCACGAACACGAGCGTGCTGCGCTTCGGCACCGACCAGACGGGACTTTCCGCGGGCCAGCTCGCCGCCATCACGTTCACCGGCTTCGGCGCGGGCGCGTTGATTGACAGCAACGGCTACGTCACCCCGAGCGCCATCCCCGAACCCGCGACCTACGCTGCGATCTTCGGCGGGTTGGCGCTCGGCGCGGCCGGCGGGCGCGAGCATCGCCGGCGCCGTCAGCTCGCGGCGGGCTGAGGCGGGCGGATTGTGCCCTCATTATTGGTCATCGCTGATGGGGACTTCGATCCACGCGCCGCAGTTCGGCCACGGCCGCGGGGAGCGATGAGCGATCAGCAAGCACCCCTTTCCCGTTGAGCTCGCCGCCGCCCACCTTTGCTGCGTCGCAGATGACATCGACTCCGGCGGCCGCGAACAGAAGAGTTCTCCTCGTCGGCTGGGATTCCGCGGACTGGCGCGTGATCAATCCGCTGCTCGACGCCGGCAAGCTTCCGCATCTCGAGCAGCTCGTGAACGGTGGCGTCATCGGCAACCTCGCCACGCTTTATCCGGTGCTCTCGCCGATGTTGTGGACGAGCATCGGCACCGGCAAACGCCCGTTCAAGCACGGCATCCACGGTTTCGCCGAGCCCGATCCGCACACCGGCGGCGTCCGCCCGATCACGAATCTCTCGCGGAAAACGAAAGCCGTTTGGAATATTCTCAGCCAGTCCGGGAAGAAATGCATCGTCATTGGCTGGTGGCCGTCGAGCCCCGCGGAGCCGCTGCCTGACGGCGTGATGATCTCCAATCATTATCAGCGCGCGCCGCACCACGATCCCGCGCAGCCCTGGCCGATGCCGCCGGGCACCGTCTGGCCGCCGCGGCTCGCGGAGACGCTCGCGGAGCTGCGCGTGCATCCCGGCGAACTGGGCGGCGAGCACATTTTGCCGTTCGTGCCGCTGGCCGCCGACATCGACCAGAACAAAGACCGCCGGCTCGAAGGGCTCGCGAAGACGATCGCCGACTGCACGAGCATCCACGCGGCGGCCACTCAGCTCATCAACACCGAGCCGTGGGATTTCATGGCGGTTTACTACGACGCCATCGATCACTTCGGCCATGGTTTCATGCGCTACCATCCGCCGCGGCAGCCGCACATTCCCGAAAAAGATTTCGAACTCTACCACGGCGTGATCGAGGCCGCGTATCGTTACCACGACATGATGCTCGGCATCCTCATGGCGAAGGCCGGGCCCGACACGACCGTGCTTCTGATGTCGGACCACGGCTTCCATCCCGATCACCTCCGGCCCGCCGCCATTCCGGACGAGCCCGCCGGCCCCGCGGTCGAGCACCGCCACTACGGCATCTTCGCGCTCAAGGGCGCCGGCCTGAAAAGAGACGAGCGCGTCTATGGCGCCACCGTCCTCGACATCACCCCGACGCTGCTGACGCTTTTCGATCTGCCGGTTGGCCGTGATATGGACGGCAAGGCGCTCGTCAACGTGTTCGCCGCGCCGCCGAAAATCGAAACCGTGCCCACGTGGGACGACGTCCCCGGCAACGATGGCTCGCATCCGCCGGACACGAAGCTCGACGCCGGCGACGCGCAGGAAGCGATCAGGCAACTCGAGGCGCTCGGCTACATTTCGCCCTTGCCCGACGACGCGGCGAAGGCCGTGGAGGAAACGCAGCACGAGCTGGATTACAATCTCGCTTGCGCCTACACCGATGCCAACCGCCACGCGGAGGCCGGGAAACTTTTTGCGAAGCTCTGGGCCGCGCGACCGGAGGAGCACCGCTATGGCGCGAAACTGCTGTCGTGTCAGCTCGCACTCGGCCGTTTCAAACTGGCGCGCGCCACGCTCGAGCAGCTCCGCGCGAACCGGAAAAAATACGCCCGCGAAGCCGCGGCGAAATTGAAAATCAAAAAAGAGGAGCTGAAGGACAAAAAATTCGAAGACCTGAAACCCGAGGAACAGATGGAGTTTCGCCGGCTCGCGTCGAAAGCGCGGATCAGTCCCGCGCCGATGCGGCAGATGGAGGCCACGCTGCTGATGGCCGAGGGCCAGCCCGCGGCAGCGATCGCGATTTTGCAGGAGTTGGAAAAAGCCGCGATGCGCGTCCGCCCGCCGGAAAAGCCCGCGGAGGAAAAATCTTCGACGAAAGAGAAAGCCGCCGCCCCGCACGAGGCGGCGAAGGAAGAGAAGCCGACCTCACCCTACGCCGACGATCCCGGCTTTCACCTCCAGATCGGCCAAAGCTATCTCGCGCTCAAGCGCTGGGACGATGCGGAGCGGGCCTTCAAGCGGGCGCTGGAGCTCGACTCCGACAACGCGCACGCGCACCTCGGCCTCGCGCGCGTCGGCCTCGGCCTGCGTCGCAACTTCGAGGCGGCGAGCGATGCGCTCACGAGCGTGGGCCTGATCTATCACAATCCGGCCGGTCATTTTCTCCTCGGCGTCGCGCTGCACCGGATCGGCCGCGTGCAGCACGCCGCCGAGGCGTTGCAAGTCTGCGTCGCCCAGAATCCGAATTTTCTCCCCGCGCACCGCCGGCTCGCGCTGCTTTATTCGCATCGCTTGAAGGATCCGCAGAAGGCGAAGGAGCACCGCGAAAAAATCCAAGCCGTGATCGAATTGCGCCGGCAGCAGATCAAGGTCGCCGGCGAGCAACCTGACGTGAGCGTCGCGTCGCCCATCGTCACGAGCGAATCGACGATTGGCGCCGCGCCGGTCGCGACACGGCCGCCGGCCTCGCCCGCGGAAATTCCCGCCGCCATCGCGGTCCCGCTCGACCCGCCGCGCGCCGACGCGCCGTTCCTCACGATCGTGTCCGGCCTGCCGCGCTCCGGCACGTCGCTGATGATGCAGATGCTCGCCGCCGGCGGCCTGCCGCCGCTGCACGACGGCCACCGGCCCGCCGACACCGACAACCCGCGCGGCTATTTCGAATTTGCGCCCGCGAAAAATCTCCGCGCCGACGCGTCGTGGTTACCGCAAGCGCAGGGCCGGGTGGTGAAACTCGTCGCGCAACTCCTGCAGTTTCTCCCCGCGGGTCTCGCGGGTGTCTCCGGGGTCGCCGACCCCGGAGGCCCAAACCCCGGCCTCAACGAGGCCGGCTCCAAGGCGGCCGGAGGGCCTTCCGCCGAACAAAAAGTTTTCGCCCCACACTATCGCGTGATCCTGATGGAGCGCACGCTCGAGGAAGTGTTGGCGTCGCAGAAGACGATGCTCGACCGCCACGGCCACGCGGGCGCGGCGCTTACGCCGGAAAAACTCCGCGGCGTCTTCGAGCAGCAGCTCGCGCGCGTCGCCGAAATTCTCGACCGCCGCAAACTCGCCGTCCTCCGTGTGCAACATGCCGACGCCCTCCGCGAACCCATCGCTACCGCCGCGCGCGTCGCGGAATTTCTCGGCCTGCCGCTGGATCAGGCCGCGATGGCAGCGGCGATCGATCCGAAGCTGCATCGGCAGAAGAAAACGTAGCGCTGGCCAGTGGGGTTGAAGCGCAAAGGCGCGACGACAGGAAGGCCGGGCGCGAAGAATTTATTCCGCAGCCAGAAAGTCAGGAATCCGAGTTCATGGTTTCTTGGTTTCTCAATTGATCCTTCCCGGCTTTCTCCTCGACGGACGGGGGTGGACCTTACGCAGTCACGGCGCTCCGCACTCCCGCGTCACGTCCCAGCCCACTTAGTTTTCGGAATCACTTTTGCACCCCCGCAGCTTTTGCCGCGGGGGTGCATTTTTTTGTCCGAAATCATCGCATCATGAAAAAAATCGCTCCGTCACCACGGCATCCCGCCGTCCGAACTTTGACCACCGGTTGAGCGACGACTCCTGCTTGAGTGCGCTGGCGTTGACGGCCGGCGTGACCGCGGCGCTGGTGACGGTGACCGCTTCCGCGCAGGTCACTCTGATTACCTTTGCAGATTTGGGGGAAGACGCGAGGAGGGTATTGACGGTGCCCGGGGCCGGCCCAGGCCCCAGCTCGGGTAAGGTTTTTCGACTCGAACCTCGCACCGGAAAGAACGGAGATAACGGCGCGGAACGCGGGAGAATCCCTCCGCTTCCTCGGTTTCCGCCGGTAAAATTCTGCCGCGGAGTGCGGTCGATTCACAACACGCTTGCCGTCGCCGCGCGATTTCCTGAAACCTTGCGCTGATGCCCACGCCGACTCTGCTTTCCTCCAGCCCGCGCGTGTGGCCGCGGCTCAAGTTGATCTGGCGCTCGTCCGACGTTGTGCAAGGCCGCTGGTGGCTCGGGTTGTTTTGCAGCTACGAGCGGCGACCCGGCTTTCCCGGCACCGGCCTCGCGATCAGCCTGCGCGGGGTGCTGCGCTGGACGCTCGTGCTCAGCGTCGCCGGCTACCTGACCGGCGCGGCGGTGATCGCGCGCTGGTTCGCGCACAGTCCCCACAACCAGATCGGCTTCTCCGACGTGCTGACCTGGCCGGTGCGGCGCACACATGTGGCGCAGTTGCGCGGACGCGCCTGGCTCGCGCAGGGCAAGGACGCGTTGCAGGCGAAACGCTGGGCCGAGGGCGCGTTTCTCCTGCGGCGCGGGCTCGAACTTTGTCCCGAGGATTTCGAGGCGCGGTTCACGATGGCGCAATTCTACTTGCTCAGCGGACAGCGCACGCGCGCCCTCGCGTTGTTAATCGACGGCGCATTGCGGCAACTACCGCCGCCGGCCTGGCGCGAACAGGTCTTTACGCTCACTGCCGCCGGAGAGGACTGGGAGTCGACCTTGCTGTTCTGCGACCGGTGTCTCCCGCGGGTGGGCGAGCCCGCGAAGTGGGCCGAGCGGCAGACGTTGCTGGCGCACAAACTCGTGGCGTTGATCGCGCTCGATCGCGCGGGTGAGGCGCTCACGCTCGCCGAAGGAGAGGGTGACCCTGCGGCCGTCGCGGTGAAAGCCCAGCGGGTCCGGGCGCTGCTGGCGCTGGGCCGCCCGGGCGACGCGGCGGAATTTATCCGGCGCTGGCGGGCGGTGATGCTCGTGGACATGTGGCCCGAGATCGCCCGACTGCAGGTGCAGGCGTTGCGCGAGGCGGGCCGGCTCGACGAAATGGATCGGACGCTGGCGGAACTGCGCTCGCTCCATTCCGAGCGTCCCGAGCCGCTCGCTTTCGCCGTGGAGCAGAAAGCCCGCACGGGTCGCGGCGCCGCCGCGGCGCTGGACGACTACCTCTTTCGCTTCGGCAACACGCCCGCAAATCTTCAACTCCTCGGCCAACCTCTGTCGGAAATTCCCGACGTGGTCCTCCTGCAACACATCGTCGCCGCCGCGGCCGAGCATGGGTTCCCGACGCGGCCGCTGCGTGTGCACCTCGCTGTGGCGCTGCTGCGCTCGGGCGACTGGCCGGCGCTCGCACGGCTGGTCGGCGAACTGGCGCCGGCGTTTGCGAAAGCGGATTCCGACGGAAAGCTGTGGTTCAATTGGATTCAATCCCTGAGCGCCGCCTTGTCTTCTCCGACGCCGGGTCCGACGGAGCACCTCCTGGCGTTTCTGCAGACGCGCAAGGTTTCACTCGAGGCGCACCGCCTCACGGTCACCGCGTTGCGTCGGGCCGGTCTCGATCCGGCAGCGCGCTCGGCGCTCGCGATCGCGCGCATGCTTTATTCCGAATCACCGTGGCTGCGGGCGCAACAAGCCGACGTCGAGCGCGCGATCGCCGCTGCGCCGGCGCCTCTGAGCGCACCGGCGCCACTCCCGCCGGTCGTGGCGGCTGGCTGGCGCGAATTTTTCCAATCGATCGACGAGGCCGTGGGGGCAGGGCGCTGGCCGGACGCGCAGCAATCGCTCACGACCGTGCGGCGTGCGCGCCCGGCGCCCATTTGGCTGGCGGCGCACGAGGCCGAATTCAACTGGCGCGAAATCCGCGTCGCCCAAGGGCTGCACGCTGCGCCCGCGCTGCGCCTCAGTCTGCGGCTGTATCTCAACGGCAGCGCCGAGCGCGCAGCCGAGGTGCTGAAATTTGCACGCGAGCTGCGCGCCGACGCGCCCGACGACGCGTTAACCCTCGTGAAGGCCGTCCTCGAAAAATCTCCCGATCATCCGATGGCCACGACCCTGTTCGCCGAGTGGCGACCACGGGCCAGGCCGTGAGGGTGGGGCAGGTCGGTCGGCGTCGCAACGCGTCGCGAACGGCAGGCATACGCGATTGAGAGCGTCGCATCCCCCGCTGCGGCCTCCGAGCTGGCGCCGCGAGACCTTCGTCGCGGATGCAATCCGGGAAACTTTCTCCTTTGCGCCGGCGCGGCTTTGCGTGAGCCTTGGCGATCGCATGCCCGCCGAGCCCATCCGCTATTTCGATCGCTACGCCCGCACCCTGAAGACCGAGCGTGTCTACGGCGAGAAGTGGCTACGGTTCGCCTACGAAAATCCCGTGGGCCCGTTCTTCGTCTGGGCGCTCGCGCGGCGGGCGTTTTTCTCGCGCTGGTATGGCTGGAAGATGAACAAGACCGCCAGCGCCCTGCAGATTCTACCGTTCATCGCGGCTTATGATCTCGACGTCGACGAATTTGCCAAGTCCGCCTTCGACTACAAAACCTTCAACGAGTTTTTCTACCGCGCGCTCAAGCCCGACGCCCGCCCCATCGCGCCCGGTGCCCGCGTGGCCGTGCTGCCCGCCGACGGCCGCCACCTCGCGATCGCCAATGTCGACGCGGCCCGGGGGTTCTATGTGAAGGGACAAGAATTTCCGCTCGGCGAACTGCTCGGCGACGCCGCGCTCGCGCAAAAATTCGCGGGCGGCTCGATCCTCATCTCGCGGCTGTGCCCGGTGGACTATCACCGTTTTCATTTCCCGGTCGACGGCGTGCCGGGCGAATCCCGGCTGATCAACGGCTGGCTCTATTCGGTGAGCCCCGTCGCGCTGCGCCGGAAGCTGCGCTACCTCGTCGAAAACAAACGCGAGATCACGCTGGTCGAGTCGCCGGTCTTCGGCGCCGTGGCGGTTATCGAAGTGGGCGCGACGAATGTCGGCAGCATTCGCCAGAGTTATGTGCCCGGCCGCGCGGTGGCGAAGGGCGATGAAAAAGGATTTTTTGCCTTCGGCGGCTCGTGTGTCATCACGCTCTTCCAGCGCGGTCGCATCCGCTTCGATGCCGACCTGCTCGCGTCGAGCGCGGATCACCTCGAGGTCTACGCCCGAATGGGCGACCGCCTCGGCGAGGCGCCGTGAAAACATTTCACCGCTCACGCGAGCGGCTTTGTGCTCGTCTCGCCTGGGTCCGCCGTTGAGGCTCGGGCCGCCCCCTGCTTCATGCCGGACTCTCCTTCAACGCCGGTCGGCCGCGCCGTGTTTCTCAGCTACGCGCATGAGGACACGGCGGTGGCGCTGCGCGTCGCGGAGGAGTTGCGCGCGAACGGCGTCGAGGTGTGGTTTGACCGGAGCGAGCTGCGCGGCGGCGACACGTGGGACGCCAAGATCAAGAAGCAGATTCGCGACTGCGCGCTGTTCGTGCCGGTGATTTCGGCAAACACGCAGGCGCGGCTCGAAGGTTATTTCCGCCTCGAGTGGAAACTCGCCGAGGACCGCTCCCATCTCATGGCGCGGGGCCGGCCGTTCATCGTGCCGGTCGCCGCCGATGCCACGAGCGAACGCGACGCGCAGGTGCCGGACGCGTTTCTCGCCGTGCAATGGACGCGGCTGGCCGGCGGTGACGCCGCGGCCTTGGCCGAGCGGATCCAGAGTTTGCTCGGCGGTGACACCGCGACGAGCGGTGCGCCCGAAAGATTTTCCGCCACCGCGGCGGCGCCCACCACACACATCGCGGTCGCGCGCGCGCCGGACAGCGCGTCGCGTCGCACGCCGTGGGTTTGGCCGGCAGTTGTGGTCGGTGCGGCGGCGATGGTGGCGGCCGCCATATTTCTCCGGCCGCGCCCGCTGCGTGCGGACGCCGCCGCCCCGCAACCCGAAGCGGCCACGCCGAGGCCAGCGAACGTGCGTTTCATTCCGCCGCGGCCCGTGCTCGTCGGGCCGGAGAGCGACGACTGGCCGGTGCTCTCGCCGGACGGGAAGCGCCTCGCGTTCGTGCGGCTCGCGAATGGCTTCCTCCACATTTTCGCGCTCAACGCCGACGGCACCGGCGAGCCGCAGCAAATCACGGAGGGCGAATTCGATCACATCCAGCCCGCGTGGTCGCCGGACAGCGGCACGATGGCCTATGCGCGCGCGCGGAAGGAGGGCAACAAGCTGAAACCGAGCGACGTTTACGGCGGCTATCAGACCCCGCGCGACACCGACATCTGGACGTGCAACCTCGCAAAGGGCGCGCACGAGCTGCTGATCGCGTCGGCCAACGCGCCGAAGTTCAACGCGCGCGGCGAAATGGTTTTCGTTTCGGAATCGAGCGGCCACCCGCGCATCTGGGTGTGCGATCGGCTCGGTAATCAGCGCCGACCCGTCACCGAGGACCCCGACGTGATTGCGCACCTGGAGCCGGCGTGGTCGCCCGACGGCACGCGCATCGTGTTTCGCCGGCAGCTCGAGAAAACCACGGCGAAACTCGCGGTGCTTGATCTCGCCACGCGCGCGGTCACGAACCTCACGCCGGAGTTTTCCCTCTCCGATCCCGTGTGGTCGCCCGACGGCAAATATATTTATTTCACGGCGAACTTGAGCAGCGGCTTCAATCTCTGGCGGCTGCCGGTCACGAAGGACGGCGCGGCGGGCGGGCTGGTCGAGCCGGTGACGTTTGGGCCCGGGCGCGATGTGCACGCGTCGTTCAGCCGCGACGGGCAACGGCTGTTGTTTTCGATCTTAAGTTGGAACTCCGACGTGTGGGCCCTGCCGATGGACGCCGCCGCGGGCCAACCCGCGGGCGAGCCGTTCGCGCTCATCGTCTCCACGCGCGAGGACACGCGCGGGGCGTGGTCGGCGGACGGACGCAAGATCGCGTTCACCTCCGATCGCAACGGCGACATGAATCTCTTCGTGTGTGACTTCGAGGCCGGGAAGCGCGCGGTGTCGCCGCCGGTGCAGGTGACGTTCGGGCCCGGCGGACATTATCAGGCAAGTTGGAATCCCAACGGCCGTCAGCTCGCGTATTTTTCGCGCCAGTCCGGCAACGAAGATATTTGGCTCGTCGATCTCGACGAACGCTCCCGGGCCGTCGGCGCGCCGCGCCAAATCACGCGCGATCCGGGCGCGGACAACAACCCGATGTTCTCGCCCGACGGCCAGCACCTCGCCTTCATGTCGAGTCGCACGGGCTCGATGCTGCTCTACGTGATGAACCCCGACGGCACCCAGCAGCGCGCGTTGATGTCGCAACCGGTCAGCGGCCACTACGTGCGCTGGCGCGACACGAACAGCCTGCTCGCGGCGTCGCGCGGCATGTGGATCGTTTACCTGGATGGACGTGAACCGGAAAAAATTCTCCCGACGGGCGGTTCGCACATGTCGTTCTCGCCCGATCACCGGCTCGTGGCCGACACCGATCACACGTTTCTCCTCATGACCAGGCTGGGGAGCGATGCGACGGTGCGGCAGAAAATTTTCCGCTTCCCTGAGACCAACGCGGGTATGGACTACACGGTCTGGTCGCCCGACGGCCGTTTCATCCTCTTCGACCGCAGCAATCCGCAGGGCGGCGACGTCTACGAATTGCGCGGACCGGAGTGAGGCGAAACTGTTTTCCGCGTGGAAAATACCTTTATGAAAAAAACACGGTTTGGTTTCCAACTTGCGCTCATCTTCGCGGCCGCGCTGGCGGCCCGCGCCGCGGACTTTCCCTTCGCGGAGGCCACGATCGATTCACTGCAGGCGCAGATGGCGGCCGGCAAGTTGACGTCGCGCGATCTCACTGCGGCCTACCTCGCGCGCATCGCCGAGATCGACAAGGCCGGTCCGAAACTCAACGCGGTGCTCGAGCTGAATCCCGACGCGCTCATCATCGCCGATGCCCTCGACGCCGAGCGCAAATCCGGCCGGGTGCGTGGGCCGCTCCATGGCATTCCCGTGATGATCAAGGACAACATCGACACCGCCGACCGCATGCAGACGACCGCGGGTTCGCTCGCCCTCGTCGGCCAGAAAGTGCCGCGCGACTCCCATGTCGCGGCGCGTCTGCGCGACGCCGGCGCAGTGATCATCGGCAAAACCAATCTCAGCGAGTGGGCAAATTATCGCTCGACCAATTCCAGCAGCGGCTGGAGCGGGCGCGGCGGCCAGACGCGCAATCCCTACGCGCTCGATCGCAACCCGTCGGGCTCGAGCTCGGGCACCGGCGCCGCGACCTCGGCGAACCTGTGCGTCGTCGCCATCGGCACGGAGACGAACGGCTCCATCATGTCGCCCTCGTCGGCGTGCGGCCTCGTCGGTATCAAGCCCACCGTCGGGCTCGTCAGCCGCGCCGGCATCATCCCGATCTCCGCGTCGCAGGACACGGCCGGCCCGATGACGCGCACGGTGCGCGACGCCGCGATTGTCCTCGCTGCGATCGCGGGCAGCGATCCGCGGGACGAGGCGACGCAAAAGATTCCCCACGAACTCGCCGCCGCGCTCGCGGCGCCGCTGCCGGCGGGCGCGTTGAAGGGCGCGCGCATCGGCGTGGTGCGTGGACCGTTCGGCTTTCACGGCCGGATGGACGCTGTGCTCACTGAACTCATCGCCACGCTCAAGGCCGGCGGGGCCGACGTGGTCGACCAGGTGAAAATCGCCTCGCTCGGCAAATTCAACCCGGCGCAGGGCGAAGTGCTTTCGTTCGAGTTCAAGGACGGGATTAACCGCTATCTCGCCGAGCCCGGCCGCGTGACGCCGATGAAGTCGCTCGCCGATTTGATCGCGTTCAACGACGCGCATCGCAGCGAGGAAATGCCGTTTTTTGCGCAGGAAATTTTCCTGACGTCGCAGGCGCGGGGTCCGCTCACGGACAAAGCCTACGTCGAGGCGCGCGCCACCTGCCTCCAGCTCGCGCGCACCGAGGGCATCGACGCCGTGATGGATGAGGGGAAATTCGATGCGCTCGTCTATTTCACGAAAGGCACCGCGACGCTTACCGACCTCGCCAACGGCGAGGGCGGCAGCGGCGGCAGTGCGGGGCTGGCGGCGGTGTCGGGCTATCCGAGCGTCACGGTCCCGGCGGCGACGATCTACGGCCTGCCGGTCGGGCTGTCGTTTGTGGGCCGGGCCTGGAGCGAGCCGAAGCTGCTGGCGCTCGCCGCGGATTTCGAGTCGCGCACCAAGGCGCGGCGCGAGCCACAGCTCTTGCCGACCATCGACGGCCTGCGCTGAGCGGCGGTGCGGGACGATTCCCCGCTTGCGTCGGACGAGTGAGAATCGGCAATCTGCCGCCGGAAATTTACCGTCGCTCGGGTGATGGAATGGCAGACATGACGGTCTTAGAAGCCGTTGCCGTAAGGCGTGCAGGTTCGAGTCCTGTCCCGAGCATTCTCCGCCAAACCGCGGGAAAATTTATTTCGACGGCTTCGCCGACCGGAGCGTCGGACCGTCGATCCAGCGGGCGGGGATCGTCGTCGTCGAGGGCCACTCGGGGATGCCGGTTTCGTTGCGCTGGAGTTGCGCGATGAGCAACTCGCACGCGCGCGCGCCAGGTTGACGCGGCTGGAGATCGAGGCCGGCGCAGGGGCGCGTCTTCATCAGGACGTTGAGGCAGACGAAGCCGTGCGTCGCGGGCACGTCGGCCCCGCAGCTTTCCATCCAATCGATCGCCTCGGTGTTGTGGCCGAGCACGACGTCCGGTTTGTGGCGTTTGAACCACGCCGTGAAATCCTCGCGCGTGAAATCGTCGGCGATGAGCGGCGGCACGGGCTTGATGCCGGTGTGGCTTTCCTGAAACGCGCGGAACGCGGCGCCCCAGCGATATTGCAGGCGCTCGTCCTGATGCTTGCGGAGAAACAATCCCGGCCGCGTATAACCCAGCAGCGCGAGCCGCTGCAGCGCGGCGAGCAATGAGCGATAATGATCGGAGCAGACGGAATGCAGCGCGGGCCGCTCGATGATGTAGTCGGTGTAGATGCCGGCGAAGCGCGTCCAATCGAGATTCGACAAATCCGGTTCGTCCCACGCCGGCAGCAAAATCACGCCGTGGATGCCGCGCGACTGGAGGATGGAGTCGAGGCGTTGCACGGAAAGGCCGGCGCGGCCCACGACGAAGCGCTCGACCTTGAACCCGAGCTCGGACGAGCGCGCCTCGGCGCCGACCACCAGCTCGCGGTGATAGCGCGCCGCGTAGTCCGGCCGGTCCGGCTCGTGAAAATCCACCGCCGCCAGCACGCCGCGAAACGCCGTGCCGCGGGAGCGGCGCAGTTCCGACATGAGCGCGCCCGCGAGCGGATTGCGGCGGTAGCCGGCTTCGCGCGCGGCTTTCTTCACGCGCGCCGCCGTGCCGGGATCGACGCGCGGCGAACCGCGCAGGGCGTCGGAGACCGTGGTGCGCGACAGGCCCAGCGTGCGGGCGAGCGAGCGGAGGGTGGGGGCGGGACCGGGCATTCTCGGACTGTCAGACTTTCCGGGTGGCCCCGCGGAAGGCAACCGTTTTCCTGCGGCCGGCACCGATCGCGCACGGGGATCGAGCGGCGCCGCCGAATGCGGGCTCGCCGCCGTGCGGCGCGCGGCTCACGTTTTTCGATCAACCCCTTCCCCTGATATGATTTTCGGCAGCCTGCACGCCCTCGATCTCGCCATCATCGTCGCCTACCTCATCGCGGTCGTGGTGATCGGGAAAATGGCGGCGAAGGGCACGGGCTCCGAGGACGGATTTTTTCTCGCGGGCCGCAAGCTCGGCAAGCTCTACCAATTCTTCCTGAACTTCGGCAACGCGACCGAGCCGTCCGGCGCGGTGAGCACCGCGAGCTTCGTCTTCCAGCAGGGCGCGCCCGGCTCGTGGCTCTCGTTCCAGACCGTGTTCATGAATCCTTATTTTTGGTTCATGAATGTCTGGTTCCGGCGCGTGCGGCTCACGACGGTGGCCGACTTGTTCGAAGATCGTTTCGGGAGCCGCAAGCTCAGCCGCTTCTACGCGATTTTCCAGATTCTCGTCGCGTGCGTCTTCCTCGGTTTCGCCAACGTCACCGCCTACAAAATCGCCTCGTCGCTCGTGGTGAAGCAGGAGTCGCAATGGACGCCTGCGGATCGCGCGTCGGTCGAGGGCTACAACGATCTCAAGCGGCTCGAGAAACAATTTTCCGATCACACGCTGGCGCCCGCGGCGAAGCCGCAGCTCGACGCCCTGCGCGAGCGCAGCGCCCGCGGCGAACTCCACAGCTACATCACGATCCTCAACAACGTGGTATTCTTCGTGGTGTTCGCAGTCGTGGTCGGCACCTACATCGTGATGGGCGGCATGGCGGCCGCGGCGGTGAACGAGGGCCTGCAGAGCATTTTGATCATCGTGTTTTCCCTGCTGCTGATCCCGACCGGCCTGCACGCGATCGGCGGTTGGCACGCGCTCGGGGAGAAAGTGCCGCCAAAGATGTTCGACCTCTTTGGCTCGGCGGGATCGGACCAGTTTTCCGTCTTCGGCCTTTGCGCGATTCTGCTGGTGAGCGTCGTGCAGAACGGCGGGCTCAGCCACAACATGGGCATCTGCGGCTCCGCGAAAAACGAGTTCGCCGCGCGCAGCGGCGTCTCGGGGAATTACCTGAAGCGCCTCATGATCATCCTCTGGGCCTTCGCCGGCTTGATCGCGGTGGCGGTGTTTGGCGTCGGCGGCCTCTCCGATCCGGACGCGACGTGGGGCATGCTCTCCAATAAACTGCTCGGGCCCGGTTTGATCGGCTTGATGCTCGCGGGTGTGCTCGCCGGCACGATGTCGACGCTCGCCGCCAAGGCGCTGGCGATTTCGTCGCTCTTTGTGCGCAACGTGTTTCGCCAGATGTGGCCCGGCCTCACGGAGAAGGACGGCGTCTTCTACGCGCGCTGCACCATTGTGGTGGTGCTGGCGCTGGGTGCGCTCTCCGCGTGGCTGATGGGCGATTTCCTCTCGATCGTGAACATCGTGCTCACGGTCAACCTGCCGTTCGGCGCGTGCGTGCTGCTCAGCTTTTTCTGGCGGCGACTCACCACGCCGGCGGTCTGGGCCTGCGTCGTTCTCTCGACGGTGGTCATCATCGTGATTCCGTGGACCGCGGCCGCCGTGCCCGCGCTCAGCACGCGCCCGGCGCTGGTGCAAACCAGCCTGACCCCGAGCGGTAAACCCGCCGGCGTGTTTTTTGCCAACGTCGTCCACCAGCGCCCGGACGATCTCGCGAGTCCGCTCATCGCCAAGCCGGGCTTTGCCAACAACCGCTTCAACCTTGAGTGCTGGTTGATGAGCAAGGTCGGGCTCGATGTCGCCGCCTACTCGCCGAACCAGCGCCTGACCGCCCAGTTTTTCTTCGACGGATTTTTCCCGTTCGTCGTCCTGTTCATTACCAGCCTGCTCACGCGTCCCACCGACCCGGCGCGGGTGGCGCAATTCTATGGGAAAATGAAAACCCCGGTCGGCGACACGCCCGACCTCGAGGCCGCCGCCATGGCGGAGACGCGCCGCCATCCGACGCGGTTCGATCAAACGAAACTGCTCCCGACGTCGAATTGGGAATTTTGCCGTTGGGATCGGGTCGACACGATTGGCTTCCTAATCTGCAGCGCGCTCTCGGCGGCGATCGTGCTTTTGTTCATCGGGCTGCTGCGGTGGGCGGCGCCGTGAGATCATCCGCACCAGAATTGCCTGACACCGCGGCACGCGTCCAAGGTCTGTATTCCGCGGCATGAAGCGTTTTCCGACGATCCCCTGTCTCCTGGCGTTTATCGCCTCAAGCGCCGCCGCCGTGGCGGCGGAGCTCGCGCCCGTCCCGGCCGCGCCGGGCCCGATCGTCGAACTGCCGAAATTCGAAGTGACGGACAGCCGCATCCTGCCCCCACCGGAGAAGTGGCACTACGCGGCGATCCCGGGGTTTGAGGTTTTGTCGAATATTTCGGAGCGCGAGACGAAACGCTTTGTGCGCGACTTCCTCCTGTTGCAGGACGCGCTCGGCGTGCTGATGCCGGGGCTGAGCCGCGGGAATGTGACGGTGCCGACGAGCCTGTTGCTCTGCGGCCGAGGGGACGGCTTCAACCGCTTCCTCCCGGTCGATCGCGGCGAGGATGCCTACCGCACCAACAGCCTGTTCTTCGATGATCCCGAGCGCGGCGCGATCGTGGTGGATTTTGCGTTGGGCGAGTTGGCGCTCGACGCCACCACGACGGTCGAGAGCGATCCGTATCGCGGATTCTACAAGGAATATTTTCGCCACTTGATCCGCCACCAGATCAGCCATCCGCCGGCGTGGCTGGAGGAGGGGCTGGTGCAAATGTTTTCCGCGATCGATTTCGATCAGAAGTCGATCACGTTTGGGCAAATCGGCGACGGCTTCGGCGGCGGCAAGGACAACGATTTCAACAAATTGCTTTCGCAGCGCGCGCTGCTGCCATTCCAGGATCTGTTTCTGGTGGATCGGGCCAGCAACGATCCGTTTTGGGCGGCGGAGAGCTATGCCTTCGTGCACATGTGCCTTTACGGCCGCGGGCAGCGCTACCAGGCCGCGTTCGTGAATTTTCTTGCGCGGCTCGGCACGGAGCCGCCGTCCGAGGCGGTCTTCAAGGCGTGTTTCAAGAAAAGTTTCAAGGAGATGGAAATCGAGCTGCGCGGCTATCTCGGTTTCACCGATCACAAATACATCCAGATGACGGCGAAGAAAGGCCAGTCGCTGCCCGAGCCGCCGCCCGTCGCCCTGCGCGATGCCACCGGGGCGGAGGCGGGTCGCATCACGGGGGAAGTGCTGCGCCTCGGCGGCCACGGCAGCGAGGCGCATCTCGCGCTGATCGCGCCCTACATCCGCGGCGCCCGCGAGCCGGCGCTGCTCGCCGCGCTCGGGCTCGATGAGCGCGTCGCGGGTCATGACGAGCGCGCCGCGAAATTTCTCGAGGCCGCGGCGTCGGGTCAGGTCGTGCGTCCGCGCGCATATCTCGAACTCGCACGCCTGCGCTATGCGGTCGCGAAATCCGCCGCCGGCGCCGAGGGCCGCCTCACGCGTGCGCAAGTGGCGGACGTCCTCGCGCCGCTTGCCACGGCCCGCGGTCAGCCGCCGCCGCTGGCGGAGGTGTTCGAACTGACCGCCGACGTCTGGGAGCACAGCGCGCCGCCCCCGACGCGGGACGATCTCAAGATCGTCAATCAAGGGGTGATGATTTTTCCGCGCCGGCCGCTGCTGCTGGCGCGCGCCGCCGATCTGAACCTGCGCCACGGCGATCCGGAAGACGCGCGCAAGATCATCGCGCAAGCCTTGCGCGTGCTGCCCGCCTCGCCCGCCCGGATCGCCATCGAGCAGATGCGCGACGAGCTGCCGCCCGAACCGCCCCAGCCCGAACCGGTGTCCGCGACGGCACCGCCGCCGGGCACGAAAAAAATCGCCACGCCCGCGCCGGCACCCATGAAACGCTGAGCGTTTTGCGCTGGCGCCCCGGCGGGACGGGGCGTTGGCTGCGCGGCGATTGAACCGGCAACTTTGCGCGCGGTTTGACGTCTTCCCTTCGTTCCCCTTGCGACCATGCCCTTCCTTCGTCCCGCCTCCCGCTTCGTCCGCCTTGTCTTCGTTGCCCTCGGCGCGATCGGGAGTTCTCTGACGGCGCAGGAAAAGCCCGTCGGCCCGATTATCGAGCTGCCGAAATTCATCGTCACCGACGATCGCGAATTGCCCAAGCCGGAGTCGTGGCGCTACGGGCAGATCCCCGGTTTTGAAATTCTAACCGCCACGTCCAACCGCAACACGCGTCAACTGATCCGCGACTTCACGCTCTTTCGGCAGGCGCTCGAAGTGGTGTTTCCCGTTCCGACGGGCATGTCGGGCCCGACCACGCTCATCATCTGCGGCAAGGCGGGCAGCTTCGGTGGTTTTGTGCCCGCGGGCAAAGGCATCGCCGAGGCGGTCCTCGCCAGCATCTATCTTCGCAACCGCGAGCAGTCGGCGATCGTGATCGATTATTCGTCGATGACGCTCGATCTCGCGACGCAAACGACGGCCGACACGGAGGCCGGCACCGACGCGAGCGTGATCGAGATCGATCACAACAAGCAGCTCGACCGCGAATACGTGCACTATCTGCTGGGTCGGAGCGAACCGCGGCCGCCGGCATGGTTCGAGGAGGGCCTCGCGCAAATCATCATGGCGATGAAGTTCGACAAGGAGAACATCTACTTTGGCCAGCTCGAGGATCCGAACGAGGTGTCCGCGGCCGCCGGCCAGATTGCGACGGCGAACGCGCTTTTCGGGGCCGACGATCCGGATAACCCGCGCGCCGGCGCGCCGGTGGAAGATCGGGATTTTAGCTACGCATTGAAGAGCAAGGCGCTCGTGCCGCTGCAGGAATTTTTCACGATGCCGCACGATTCGCCCGCGGCGCTAAATCCCCTCGGCAACAATCGCTGGGCGAAGCAGGCCTACGCGTTCGTGCACATGTGCCTCTATGGTCAGAACGGCCGTTATCAGAAGCCGTTCGCGCAGTTTCTCACCCGCCTCAGCAAGGGGCCGGCGAGCGAGGCGCTGTTCCAAGAGTGCTTCAAGATGAGCTACAGAAAAATGCTCGATGAACTCCGCGGCTACATCAGCTTTACGAATTACAAGCGGCAGGAATTTCACGCGAAAAAAGGCACGGGCGGATTCGGCGAACCACCACCGTTCGCCCTGCGCGAAGCCTCGCAGGCCGAGATCGGCCGGATCAAAGGCGAGGCGTTGGCCCTCGCGGGCCACCCAGAAATCGCGAAAGGCGAACTTAACGCCGCCTACCGCCGCGGGGAACGCGATCCGCAACTGCTCGCGGCGATCGGGGTGCTCGAACACACGCTCGGTGAAGACGATCATGCGCGGAAATTTCTTGAGGCGGCGGTGACCGCGAAGGTCGCGCGCGCCGGCGCTTATCTCGATCTCGCGCAACTGCGCTACGCCGATGCCCTCGCCAAGCCGGCGGGCTCCGATGGCGCATTTTCTCTGACGCAATTTGCCTCGGTGCACGAGCTCCTGCTCACCGCGCGCCAGCAGACGCCGCCCCTCGCTCCGGTCTACGAATTGCTGGCCGACAACTGGTCGCACGGCCCGGGCAAACCAAAAAAAGAAGACGTCACCGTGCTCGTCGAGGGCGTGCGGATTTTTCCCACGCGGCTTCGGCTGCTCTACCAGACCGCGGTCTTTTGCACGCAGACGGACATGAACGACATCGCCGGCCCGCTCGTCGACTACGGTCTGAAGATGGCGCCCGACGCGAAGGGCAAGTCAATGTTCGAGCAACTCAAAGCGTCGCTGCCGGCCCGGCGTTGAGTTTGCGTCATTGTTCCTCCCTTTTTTCCCTATCATGATCCGTAAAGCCTTCGTCATGTCCGTGCATCCCGGCTCCGAGGCCGCATACGAGCGGCGTCACCGACCAATCTGGCCGGAACTCGAAGCCGTGCTCAAGGCCCACGGCGTGCACAACTATTCGATCTTCCTGCACCCGGAGACGCGCCAGCTCTTCGCCTACGCCGAGATCGAGGACGAAGCCCGCTGGGCCGCGATCGCCAAAACGGATGTCTGCCAGCGTTGGTGGAAACACATGGATCCGCTGATGCCCGGAAACCCCGACCACAGCCCGATCGCGCGCGATCTGCTCGAGGTGTTTCACCTCGCGTAAAGGAGGGCCGATCTGTGACCGGCCCCGGGGAGAAGCTGATTCTTCACCGCGGATTACGCGGATTGTGCGGATAGATTTCCGCAGCATGTGCCTTAATCCGCGTCGTCCGCGAAATCCGCGGTCAAAAATCCGTGATCGATCGGGGCTGGCCACCAACGGCTCTATTTCACCCACTGCGCGAGCGAGAGCTTTTGCTCCTTGATTTGCGCGGCGGCGAGTTCGGCGACGTGAACGGCGCCGGCTTCGACGAAGTGCGTGTTGTCTTCCACGCCCTTCGGCAGCTTCTCGAATTTGCCGGCCTCGATCCACATGAAGAATTTTTTGGACGGCTCATCGCCAGTTGCCTGGAGCCACTTCGAGGTCGCGGCTTCGAGATCGAGTAGGTCGACTTTTTCTTCGAGAGCGACCGCACGGATGGCTTCAGGGTAAACACCGTGGGTGGGTTGCAGTTTTCCGGCCTTGTCGAATTTGCGGCGGGCGACGGGGGTCGCGAGAATCGGGGTCGCTTTCTTGGCCCGCGTGTCGCGGATGAAGCGGCGGAGGTTGTCGCGGAAGGTGGTCGCCGGGTCGGTGCCGACTTTCGGGTTTTCCACCTTCTCGTCGTTGTGGCCAAACTGGATGATCACGAAATCGCCGGGTTGCAGCGCGGCCACGAGTCGCGGCCACCGACCCTCGTCGATGAAGCTTCGCGTGCTGCGTCCGTTGACGGCGTGATTCTGGATCATCGCCGGATCCTTGAAGAGGCCGTGCAACGCCATGCCCCAGCCGCGCTCGGGGAGATCGAGCGGCTTGGTCGCCATCGTCGAATCGCCGGCGAGGTAGACAAGCGGGGTAGCTTCGGCCGCACGGTTCACATTCGCGAAGGCGAGGCCGAGGAGAGAGGCGATCCCAAGACAAACGCGGAAGGCAGATTTCATTTCAGCAGAGTGTTACCCGCGAATGACGCAAATCACCGCGAATAGATTCGAGCTTCAGAATCGAATTTTATTCGCGCGGATTCGCGTGATTCGCGGGCAACTCTGCTCGATCACTTCTTCATCCACGGCAGCGCGTCGAGGTCGACGTTGCCGCCGGAGACGATGATGCCGACGCGTTGGCCCTTCACGTCGATTTTATTTTCCAGGATCGCCGCGTAGGGCACGGCGCCGCTCGGCTCGACGACGATCTTCATCACTTCCCATAGGAGGCGCATGGCAGCGACGATGCCGGCCTCGGAGACGGTCACGACGCCGTCGACGTTTTGCTGGACGATTGCAAAATTCCGTTCACCGACGGAAGTGCGGAGGCCGTCGGCGATCGTGGAAGTTTTCTCGAGCGGGATAAGTTTGCCAGCGGCGAAGGAACGCGCGGCGTCGTCGGCCTCGGCGGGCTCGGTGGCGATCACCTTGATGCCCGGCTGCGCGCCTTTTGCGGCGACCGCGGTGCCGGAGAGGAGCCCGCCGCCGCCGACGGGCGCGAGGACAATGTCGAGATTCGGCGCCTGCTCAAGCAACTCAAGGGTCGCGGTGCCCTGGCCGGCCATGACGGCGTAGTCGTTGTAAGGGTGGACGAGGCGCGCGCCGGTTTCAGCCATCACGCGCGCGCAGGTGGATTCGCGGGCGGCGATGGTCGGCTCGCACATCACGATGATGCCGCCGTTCCGGCGGACGGATTCAATTTTGGCCTTCGGCGCGTTCGTCGGCATGACGATGTGTGCCGGGATGCCGCGAAGGCGGGCGGCGCGGGCCAGCGCGGCGGCGTGATTGCCGGAGGAGTGGGTGGCGACGCCGTGCTTCGCCTCGGCATCGGTGAGCGAGAAGACAGCGTTGGCGGCGCCGCGGGCCTTGAAGGCGCCGATCTTTTGGAAGTTCTCGCACTTGAAGAAAAGATTTCCCCCGCACATCGCGTCGAGCGTGGCGCTCGTCAGCACCGGCGTGCGATGGACGTATTGTGCGATGCGTTGGTGAGCGGCGCGGATGGCGGCAAGGTCGAGAGTGGGGCTCATGGAAGGGAGGGGAATCAGGCGAGAAGGAAGATGGCAGTCGGCGCCACGGCGAGAAGAACGACAGCGATCGTCCAGATTTTCCAACGAGTGTAGGTCTGCCGGAGCCACCAGAGATTGGCGACGAGGTGGAGCAGCGTGGCGCCGATGACCGTGAGCGCGGTGAAGAAGTGAAACTCGCCCCATTCCTCGCGGCCGAGCCCGAGGTGCTTGGCCGTGGAGTTCTCCCCGATCTTGAGCTCGAGCGTGAGGCCGGTCGCGACGAGGAGTGAAGCGCCGAGCAGGAGGAGGATGTTCGAGACGAGGATGAGGCGGGGTTTCATGCGAGGGCGCGGAGGAGTTTTCGGAGAAAGGCCACGCGCGGAAGCGCGAAAGGGCGGAAATAAACGCAGGAGAGCGGAGCGGGAATACTGCGTGGGTGGATCTTCCGGGTCTCCGCTCTTTCGTGCTGCCGCGACTAAGTGCGGCAATCTCAGAGCAGCGTTTTCAATCGCGCGAGCAGGACGTTGAGTTCGGCGATGAGGTCATTCGCTACGCGCTGCTCCGCGGCGGTGGGGGCGGCGGCGCCGTCGCCCACGAGCGCGAGCAGGCCGGAGAGGCGATCATTGAGCTTGATGGCGTTGGCGATCTTGTCCTTCGGACTTTGGTTTTTGATTTGGTAAAGCTCGCCCTCGACGGCGGTGAGTTTCGCAATGAGCGGGTTGCCGGGTGGGAGCGTTTTCTTCAGCGCGCGGATTTGCAGCACGGCTTCGTTCGCGGCGCTGGTGGCGTCGCGCACGGTAACGGCGAGGGCGAATTGCGCCGCGTAATCGGCGGCGGACACGTCCTTCGCGCGCGGGTCGGGATGGACGGTGAACTTTACCGTTT
Source organism: Opitutales bacterium (assembly GCA_038231575.1). Classification (GTDB taxonomy): domain Bacteria; phylum Verrucomicrobiota; class Verrucomicrobiia; order Opitutales; family Opitutaceae; genus CAITWF01. Next base: position 39,139 of record JBBRLB010000041.1, read on the forward strand.
GCGTCTGGCCGGCGGCGGTCAGGCGCGCCTGATATTCGCCGGGCGGGACCATCACGCCGTTGGCGGGACTCGGCGCCTCGAGGATCATGCCGGCGAACACGGTGGCGCCGCGCGTGCGGAGGTTCCACTCCACGCGGTGGTGACCGGCGGCGAGTTTCTCTTCGAGTTCGACGTTGCGCACGAGCTGGCCGGTGGCGTCGAGGATTTCGAGTTGGGCGCCCGTGGTCCCGGCCCCGAGGAGAAAATCGATCTTCGCGGGGTAGGCTTCGCGGTAGACGCCGGCCGGCGTGAAAACGTGGAGCGGCTGCTTCGCGAGATCGGGCGTGGCCTGGCGGAGCGGCGCGATGTTGTCCATGACCCAGAACCCGCGGCCGTGCGACGCGATCACGAGATCGTTTTTCTCGACCTTGAGATCGGGAACCTGGGTGACGGGCAGGTTCAATCGCAGCGACGACCAGTTCGCGCCATCGTCCCACGAAACCCAAACCCCGCGCTCGGTGCCGGCGTAGAGCAGACCGCGGCGCGTGGGATCTTCGCGGACGACGTGGGTGAACTCGTCGCGGGGGAGCGTGGCATCGAGGCGCGTCCACGTGGCGCCGTAGTCGGCGGTTTTGTAGAGATACGGCTGGCGATCGCCGAGTTGGTTGCGCTTGGCGGCGAGGTAGGCCGTGCCCGCCGCATGCGGCGACGGGTCGATCACGCTGATGCGGGTCTGCACGGGCAGGCCGGGCGGGGTGATTTTTTTCCACGTTTTGCCGCCGTCGCGCGTAACGTGGACGAGGCCATCGTCCGAGCCGGCCCACACGGTGTTACGCTCGCGACGAGAAGGCGCGAGGGCGAAGACCGTGCCGTAAACCTCGGGGCCGTCTTGATCGAGCATGAGTGGCCCGCCGCTGGGCCCGAGCGTGGAGGGATCGGCGAGCGCGAGGTCGGGCGAAATTTTTTCCCACGTGCGGCCTTCATCGGTCGAGCGCCAGACATGCTGCGAGCCGCAATAAAGATCATACGGCGGGAGCTGCGAAAAGATGACGGGATAGGTCCAGTTCCAGCGCTCGGGCATTTCGGCGGAGGACTCGCCCATGACGATGCGCGGCCACGGCTGGACGTCGCGCGACTGGCCGGTGCGACGATCGACCCGGGTGAGCGCGTTGGTCGAGCCGGCGAAAAAAATTTCGGGGTTGGCGGGATGCGGCGCGACCCACCCGCTCTCACCGCCGCCGACGGAATAGTAGAAGTAACCGAGCGTGCCGCGGCCGCGGCCCATCGGGAAAGCCGGCTGCAGCGTGCCATCGGGATCGAGGCTCGGCAACGCGACGGACGAGTTGTCCTGCTGGCAACCGGTGACGTGATAGGGAAAGTCGGCGGTGGTCTCGACGCGGTAGGGTTGCGCGGTCGAGTAGAGTTGATTCGACCACGTGGCGCCGCCGTTCACGGAAATCTCGCCGCCGCCGTCATCGGACAGGATCATGCGCTGGTTGTCCTTCGGATCGATCCACAGATCGTGGGTATCGCCGTGGTGGGTGGGGATGACGCGATACGTTTTGCCGGCGTCGTTGGAGACGGTGAAGCGAAAGTTCAGGATGTAGACACGATCTTTTTCCAGCGGGTCGGCGACGAGCCGGTCGAAATAAAACGAGCGCTGCCAGAGATCGCGGTGCGGGTTGACGAGCTGCCACGTCCCGCCCGCGTCGTCGGAGCGATAGAGCCCGCCTTCCTGCGCCTCGATGATCGCGTAGAGGCGTTGCGAGTCGGCGCCGGAAACGGTGATGCCGATTTTGCCGATCGTGCCCGTGGGGAAACCGGGATTGCGCGTGAGGCCGGACCACGTCTCGCCGCCGTCGGTGGATTTGTAGAGGCCCGACCCGGGGCCGCCGCTCCAGAGGCGCCACGGCACGCGGTAGGTTTCCCAGATCGCGGCGTAGAGGGTGTCGGGCGCATGCGGATCGAGCGTGAGATCGATCGCGCCGGAGCGCTCGTCGCGGTAGAGGATTTTTTTCCAAGTAGCGCCACCGTCGGTGGTGCGGTAGACGCCGCGCTCGACGGTCGGCTGCGTGGGATCGCCGAGGACGGCGGCGTAGACGATGTCGGGATTGGTGGGATGAATGCGCAGCCGGCTGACGGTGCGCGTCGCGTCGAGGCCGAGGTGTTTCCAGGTTTTGCCCGCGTCGGTGGATTTGTAGATGCCGTCACCCTGCATGACATTGCCGCGGAGCTGGCACTCGCCCATGCCGATGTAAATGATGGCGGGATTCGACGGCGACACGGCGATCGCACCGACGGACGAGCTGTTGATCAGGCCGTCGGTGACGGGCGCCCAGGTGTTGCCGGCGTCGGTGGTTTTCCAGAGTCCGCCGCCGGTGGCGCCAAAATAAAATTCGTTGGGCCGCGCGCTGCTGGCGCCGTTGGCGATGGAGCGGCCGCCGCGGAGCGGACCGATATTGCGCCAGGCGAGGGCGGAAAATTCCGGGGACTGCGCCGCGAGCGGGAGAGCGCCCAGCGCGAAACACGCGAACCGAAGTCGGATTTTCATCGGGAGAGGAGAAAAGTCAGCGAAGCCAGCCGCAGCTTGCGGACCGCGCGCACGCACTGCAAACTCTCGCGCATGGTCAAAAAACTTCTCCACACCCGGATGCGCGTGAACGATCTCGAGCGCACGGTGAAATTCTACGAGCAGGCCCTCGAGTTGACGGTGGCCCGCCGCAACGTGTCGCCGCGCGGCGCTCAAATCGTGTTTCTCGCGACGCCGAACAGCGACGAGGAAATCGAAATCTGTCAGATGCCGCCAGGCGCGCCCGCGGTGGCGGTCCAGCCGGACCTGATGCACCTCGCGTTCGAGGTGGAGGACCTCGCGAAGTTCACGGCCGCGATCGAACGGAAGGGCTTCAAGCTGAGCGACGGACCGACGAAGACCGGCAGTGGCTCGACCATTGCGTTCATCGACGCGCCCGAGGGCTACGAGATCGAATTGATCGAAAAGGCGAAATGACGTGAGCGCGCCGGAGGCAACCCAGCCGGCGAATCGTTGGGCTGAGGCGTGGCCCGATGCGCTGGCGTTTGCGCTCGGGCTCGCGCTCGCATGGGGCCAGGA
>JBBRLB010000042.1:0-41891 GCA_038231575.1 Opitutales bacterium
CGAACGCCAACTGGCTGCGCCGCCAGCCGAACTTCGATATCACGTTGTGTTTGCACGAGGATTGGGAAGCGAAGGGATTATATCTCTACGAACTCAATCCCAACGGCCGCCCCACGCTCGCCGAGCCGATGATCGCCGCCGTGACTCCCCTTTGCCCGATCGATCCTGCTGGCGAGATCGACGGCCGTCGCGTCGACGTGAAGGGAATCATCCGGCCCGTCAGCGATCCACTGATGCGCGAAAACTGGCCCGAAGCGATCTACCTGCGTGCGCATCACACCACGCTCAGCTACACGCTCGAAACGCCTTCGGCGTTTCCACTCGCCCAACGCATCGCCACGATGCGCGCGGCCGTGGAAACGGCGCTGAAGCTCGCGACTGTTCGGTGACGTAGGTCGGGCTTTACGCCCGACACAATCCGCTGACGACCATGGCGGGGATAACCCCCGACCTACACCAAGCTAGCTCACCCGCGTGAAATCATAATCGCTAGCATCACCGCGAAACCCGCGAGCAACGGGATCGCCGTGTGCTTAATGACGTCGATCGTTTTTGCCTGACCGAACGTCGAGCAGAAGATCACGACGGCCGACACCGGTGACATCGTTCGTCCAAACGTCGCGGCGATGGCGGCGAGCGCACCAAGGTCGAGCGCGCCGGCGAGATTCGTATCTCGCAGGGCCGGGAGGACTGCTTTCGAGAAGGCCACGCTCGGTCCGATCCCCGTGCCCGCAATGATCGCGAGGAACCCCGTGATGCCACCGGCCGCCAGCTTGGCCGTCCAGCCGACGCCCGCGACGAGTTTCACAAAACGATCGGTGAGACCGACCGCGGTCAGGCCGGCGATGAAGCAACTCGCGGTGACGATGAGCGTGATGATGTGGCCGTAGGCGTAGCCGAGGCCTTCACAGAATTTCTTGGCGAGCCCGGAGACGTCACCCCGGCACAGCAACAACACGACGATGGTCGCAGCAATCATCGCGTGCGACACGGGCAACCCCTTTTCAAAGGGCGCGGGCAGCGTTTCGAAAAATACGCCCGGCATCATCAGGAAGATCGCGACGACCGGCAGCGGCGGCAGCAGCGCCTTCCACCACGGTTGGGCGACGTCATCGGGTGCCACCTCGGTCGACGCGGTAGTCGATCGGCGGGCGCGATTCTCGAGGAAGGTGAAGACCGCCACGGCCGTCAGGAAGCCTGCGAGCAGCGGGATAAACATCGCATCGAGCGCCATCTTCATCGGCGCTTTGCTGGCCTCGTGGATCGCCACGAGGTCGGCGTCACCCGGATTGTAGAGACTGCCACCACCGGAGCAGCCGAGGAGCAACGTCGCCGCCGCCACGATCGGTGTGTAGCCGGCCGCAATCATCAGCGGCACGAGAATCGGGCCAACCGCCGCCGCGACCGCGGTCTGGCTCGTGATCGCGATATTGGTGATGAAGCCGACCGCGCAGCCGCCGGGAATCAGCAGCCAGCGCACGTGTTTCACTGGCGCGAGGAGCAACTGCACCATCGCGCGGTCGCAGCCCGTCGCCCGCAGCACATACGCGTAGCCCATCGCCGTGCAGATCGGGCCGATGGTCTTGCCGTTGCCCATCTCGGTGAAGAACACGTCGAAGACCACGAGCGGTTTTCCGACCAGGAGCGTCAACGCCAGGCCGGCCCCGAACAACACGAGTCGCACATCCACCTCGCGGATGAGCATCCACATGGTCAAAGCGATGATGACGAAAGTAACGGCGAGTTGCATGGCGTGAGGGAAAGGACAGCCAGAAGCGTGCCCTGACGGACAGTGCCGCCGAATCCCGGCTGATTCGGCGACCTAGAAGTTGTCGCGGCTCACCGTAGCGGCGTCAACTTCGGCGCGCGTGAGCAATGCCGGGCGGAGCATTTTCTTCTGCAACATCGGCAACTGATCGTCGATGTGGGGCGAGCCCGGCTGCGAAGAGTTGCCGTAGCTCGTGAGCACTTGCGCGCGGAGCGGTTTTCCAAACTCGACGATCGCGACGAAGGTGTCGCCGAACGTCGCCCGCTGCGCCTTCGAGTCCTTGCCCATCGGCGTGTAGCGCATGACGCGAAACGCCCCGAGATTGCCGTCGGCGCCGTTGGCCGGCAGGTTGGTTTTGGCGAGCGCGAAGCGGCGAAACTCGCCCCACGGGGCATCGAGCGCGCCATAAAGTTTGATCGTCTCGGCCGCGGCCTCGTCGAGCTGCGCGACGGCCTTCGCAGGATCTTTCAGGCCGCGCGGCGTGGTGAACGGTTGCTTCCAATCTTCCGCGACCGCGAAGCCGGATCGGTTCGCCAACGCCGGCCCGAGAAAGCGCAGCGCAAAGGTCTCGAAGAGCAACATGCCGCGGCTCTCGATCTCGGCGGCGCGATCCCACGTTTTTAAAACGGCCGCGGCCTGCTTCGCGAGCGGCGTGCCCTGCGCCTCGGCGGCGGCGATCAGATCGTCGAGCACGCGGTCAGCGAGTTCGATGTGCGTGGAGTGTTTTTTGGTGACGAGCTTGTCCATCGTCATCGCCGGCTCCTCGTTGAGCATGCGCAGCGAGGTCATCGCGCGAAACGAGAGTGACGTCTCGGCCACGTAGGGCGGGAAGTTTTTCGGGTCGAGTGTGGCGGGATACGTCGCGGACCACGGCGGGTTGTTCGTGTTTTGCACCCAACCCGTCGGCGGATCGATCACCTTGGGCAAATCAGCGTAGGGATGGATGTCGGTCCACAGCGTCTTCGAAGTGTCGCCGGGCACAATACCGGCCCAGAATTTTCCGTCGCCCGAAGCGCGCTTCGGCAGCGTGCCGTTGTAGAAATACATGATGTGACCGTCGCGATCGGCATAGGTGATGTTGAAGGTCGGCACCTGCAGACGTTTCAACTGCGCCTCGTAATCGGCGAACGTGTGCGCCATCGCCATTTTCCAATACTGCTCGATCAAGAACGGCCGATCGAGACCCGCGGTGCGAATCGCGACCGTCACGCCGGCTTGATCCCAGACCACGGGGCCGTGGATCGATTTGCGAATCACGAGCGGCTCCTCGTGGAAGGAACCGTCGGGTTGCAGAATCCTGATCACCTTCTCGGTTTTCTCGAATGGCTTCACCGCACCGTCGAACATGTAGCCCTGCTTGTCCGGCGACAGCGTCAACCGGTAGAGATCACTCGCGTCGATGCTGTTCACGGTTTGGGTGAAACCGAGAAATTCGCTGAACACAAAACGCAGCATCGGAAACCCGACCTGGCTCGAACCGTAGAGATCGAAGCCGGGCGCAACGAGGTGCGCTTCATAATACGTGGACCAATCGCCCCACGGCAGATGCGGGTTCATCAGCAGCATCGATTTTCCGCCGGCGGTGCGCGCCGGCGCGATGGCCCAAGCGTTGGATTCGCCGTTCGCGTTTTTCGCAGCCGGGGTGACGGGCAGCGCCTTCACGGCCGCCTCGACCCCGCGCATCGAGCTCAGGTAACCGAAGTGCACGATGCGATGCACGTGCAGCAACGAATCGACCGGACGAATCGGCAGAACTTTTTTCTTCGCGGGATCGAGCGCCTCGGGATGGCGCTCGGCGTAAGCGTTCATGCCGTCGGCAAACGCCGCGAAGTAGCGTTGATATTCCGGCGACTGCTGCTTGAGCCAAACCTCAGCACGCGCCGGCGCCTCGTTCAGCAGGACCCAGCGATCGTTGTCGAGGTTGGAGCCGGCGGCAAACAATGCGGGCGTGTCGTTTTTCTCGCCCCAGTATTCAGCGGCGCGGCCGCGCGACTCGCCGTAGAGTTTCAGGACGAGATTGCCGTGGCTCTGCATCTGCGCGTAGCCGTAGCCGAACCACACGCCCTCCAAGTCTTGCGCGTAAACGTGAGCGACGCCGAATTTATCCCACAAAATCTCCACGCCCCGGGGCGCAGAGAACAACGGGGCGACCGCGACGAGCGCGGAGACCAGAGTGAAGCGCAGGCGGAGGAGGGATGACATGGAAATGGATCTAGAGTTTAGGGCGCGAGGCGAACGACGAGGTAGGAGCCGTGGAACTTGGCCGGATCGACATCGGCGACGCGGGTGATTTTCCGACCGGCGTTCGACATTGCGGTGACTTCGACGTCGACCTTGCCTCCGGCGGGCAAACCGAAGTGAACGGGCAACGCGCTCTGCGAGCTGTAAGCGCTGCCCGTATCGACAAGATTTGCACCGAGCGGCTGACGCGTGCCCGTCGCGTAGACGCGCACTTCGGAGCCCGTCTTCGTGTAGTGGCCGTTCGCATCGAGCACGAGCACTTGCAGCGAACGCGCTGCCTGTTTCGCCGGAAGCTCGTTGTGGTAAATCGAAACGACGCCGCCGGCCTCGTGGTCGCACAGCGCGAGATCGAGCGCGCCATCACGATCGTAGTCCGCCCACGCGACGCCGTGATCCGAATCGTGTTTCATCATGTAGCCCGGCGTCGCGTCGGAAAAATGATCGCCCTCGTTGTGGAACAGATAGTCCCGAATGTTCCGATGACCGACCAGATAGCCGCAGGTGTAGAGATCGGGCCGACCGTCGTTGTCGTAGTCGCCCCAGCCGACGGCGACGAGGTGCTTGTTGACGACGACGCCCATCTGCGGCGCGACGTCGGTAAATTTGCCGTCGCCGTCATTGCGCAGCAGCCAGCTCGGACCGTAGTTCGCGTAATAAAGATCGAGGCGACCATCGACGTTGAAGTCGCCGACGGTAATGCCGACGCTTCCGATGAGAGTCGTGCGGCCCGCGCCATCCATGCCAAGTTCCTTCGCAACGTTGGTGAAATGATCGCCGTCGTTGCGATAAACGCGGTTGAGCGCGCCGTTTTGGTTGGCGAGGAAGAGATCGAGTTTTCCGTCGCTGTTGTAGTCGAACCAGACGCCACCGACCGTGCTCTGCGGCCCGACGATACCCATCTCCTTCGACACTTCGGTGAAGTGATCGCCGTCGTTGCGGTAAAGCTTGTTCGCCTTTTCGCGGAAGCCGACGAAGAGATCGACTTTGCCGTCGTTGTTGAAATCGACGAAGCAGATCTGGCGGCTCTCGCCCCAGTCGTTGATCCCCCACTGGCGTGCGACGTCGACAAAGTGGCCCTTGCCATCGCCGCGATAAAGGCGGTTAGGCGTGGTCGTCGCGGCGCCAGCGCCGATGCCAAAGCCAATGTAGAGATCGAGATTGCCGTCACCGTCGAAGTCGCCCCACGCCGCAGAGCGCACGCCGTTGGCGTCGCTGATGCCCGCCGCGATCGACACGTCGACAAACTTTCCGTGCTCGTTGTGAAAGACCCGCGCCATGCCGCCTTGGTAGCCGACGAAGAGATCGGGCCAGCCGTCGTTGTCGTAATCGCCCCACGCGACGGTCACCGGCCGCGTCGCGGTAAAGACTTCGGTCTGCACGCGCTTGAAGGCGGCACCTTCTTCCTCGTCGTCGAATTCCAGTTCTGGATGAAGCACGAGTTTCTGGTCGGCGACTTCCGCGACCTTCGCTTTGCTGAACGCCAGCGGAAAATGCTTCCCTTCACCCCAGAGCGGCGCGAGGTCCGCGTAGTGCGGGCTGCCGAGTTGCGACTCGTTGCCCGGAGTGTTGAGCGCGACGGAGCGATCCCAGTCCTGCACGTCGAGCACCATCATGGCCGAAGCGCCGTGTTCCACGTTGGCGCCTTTTTCCGTCGGACTGCTCGCGGCTTGCACCGTGTAGGCGTCGCCGCCGCGCGAAATCGGCGGAACCATCGCTGCGCTCGCCGTCGAAGCCGCGAGCAAAGGATGCTCGAACGTCGCGCGGTGCATGCCGCCCCACGTCCACTTCGCGCGATCGTCGCCGAGTTTTTTCTGGAGGTCTTCCAACGCCTGTTCGAGGGCCCCCACAACCATCTCGTCACGCGCGGCGGTCGGGTTGGCGCCGAAGTCCACGTCCGGCGAATTCATCCACGCGATCACGCGGCGAATATCGAACTGGCGGAACTTACCGCGCATTTCCGGCGGCAAGTGCGCCGCATAGGCGAGCGGAGTAAGTTTCAGCAGCCAGTATTCGTAGATCGTGGCAGCGACGGACTCGCGGCCCAAGACGAAATCCCACGACGAGAGTTGATCGATCGCGCTCTGCACGGCCGGCTTGTCCGACTTCAAATTCTTGAACAACGGCACGAGCTGTCGCGCGGGGAGCGAAACGGTGTCGCTCTGTAATTTCTGGAAATCGACGACGCTGAATTTCTTATCCTGCCTGAGCACTTCGGTGATCCGGTCGTAGCGAAAGGCCGCGCTATACTCGAAACCCAGCGGCGTAGCGTAACGCGGGAAAAGTTTCGGCACGACATCGTTGTTGGCCGACGCGTAGAAGCCCGCGCCGCCGTTGAGCTCGCGCGGCAGATCGGTCAACGGCACGAAGCCCGTCCACTCATATTTGCCGTCTTTGCCGGGCACCGGCATCAAGCCGTCCCAGTTCTGGCGGATCGGACTCAACGCCGCGGCGAGGTAGCCGTAGTTTCCTTTCGTGTCGGCATACACGAGACTGTGCGACGGGAGATACCACGACTTCGCGACATCGTCGGTGAACTCTTTCCAATTTTTCGCCTGCAGCACATTCAAAGATCCGAGGTAGCCGGCCCCGCCGACTTCCGCGCCCACCCAGCGCAGCGCATAAGCGCGGTGCCGCTCTTTATCCTCGTAGAGCACCGGGCCGTGAATCGTGGTTTTGTTTTCAAACAATTCTGGCTGGCCGCGCTTGCCTGAAATCTGAATCAGTTCGCGCTCCACGTGCATTGTGAGCCACTGGCCTTTGAAGAGGTAGCGATTCGCGTCGGCTGGGTCGGTTTCCTCGACATAGATGTCCTGTTGATCGACGCCGAGAATCGTGAAGCCCCACGCGACGTCCTCGTTGTGGCCGACCGACACGCCCGGCATGCCTGGCTCGGTCATCCCTATCACGTTCCAACCGGGCGCGACGAGATGCACGAGGTTGCGCAGCGCTGGATTGAGGATCTCGCGATGCGGATCGTTCGCGAGGATTGGCATGCCGGTGGCGGATTTTCTACCGCTGACCACCCAGTTATCGCTACCGAGATCGAAATCGGAATTCGGCGCGAACGTCGGTGAACCAATGGTTTGAGCGAGCGCGCCGGCCGCGGACGGCGCGGTGATCTCGCCCAACGATCCTCCTGCCCCTGCGAGCGGGAGTGGTTTGAATTTCCACGTGAAGTCGCCGGCGTTGCGCGCGAGGCTGAGAATCTCCGGACGGATGTCCGCGAGATCGAGGCCCTCGGGAATCGTCCATTTCCTTTCCGGCTCGGTGACGGTGAGCTGCTGCGTTTTCTCCACGCCCATCGTCTTCGCCGCGAGAGAACGCGAAAGTTCGGTCGCCGCGTTGCGCGACAGACGCCAGGCCGGCATGCGCGTAAGCAGCGTCTTCGCGTTCCAGACCGCCTGCGGTGCAAAGCCCATCAGGTCGAACTCGACCGGCACCCTGCCCTCTTCCACCGCCACTTCGATCGCGGTATTTACGCCATCCGCGAACGCCGCAAAAATCACCGGCCCTTCGGAATGATATTTTTTCATCTCCGCGTTCCAGTCGCCGCGGAACGTGAGCAACCGCGCGAACTTGTCGCGCTCGACGTAGTCGGGCCCGAGCACCTCGGCGAGCGTGCCCTCGCCGTTGCGTCGCCAGAGTTCCATCTGCCACAGATGATCCTGCGCGGCGACGAAGCCCTGCGCGAAAAACAAATCGTGGGTCGACTGCGCGTAGATGTGTGGCACGCCCCACGTGTCGCGGATCACTTCGACGGGCTGACGCACGCCGCGAATCGTCATCGTGCCGGTGTGCTGCGCGAGCGTCGCTTTCGCTTGGTCGGCGAGACTCGCGGGTGGACGCGGTGCCGGCGTTTGCGCTGGGAGCGTGGGCGCGAAAAACGCCATGGTCGCGATCAACGCGAGGACGACGCTCACGCAGCCCCGTTGCCCACATCGGTTGAACGACGACCCTGACCATTTTGAGTAAATCATGGGGAAACTCCTCGAACCAACCGCCGTGCGACGGGGCAAACTATAACGAAAAGCGGACGATTATTTTGAAGTAGCCGATGCCGGCACCGGCGCCGGCGGTTCGGCGGCGAGCAGCGCGCGGATTTGCTTCACGCCGTTTCCCACGCGGATGTTGGCAAACTCCCGCCCGAGTTCCGGCGTGGCCTTGGTCGGATCGCCCGTCGTGCCGATTTTTGTCATCGAAACGGGATCCTCACCGTTGGGCGCGAACAGTTTCGGTCGCACGGCATTCGCTGACACCGCCCAAAGTTCGGCCGTGTCCCACAGACCGCCGTGGCCGGCACCGTTCAAGCCGCGCTGCTTCGCGTAGGCTTCGACGTCGATCGTGCCTTTTTCGTAATTGTCGCCGACGTAGAAAACCCGCACGCCTTTCGGCGCGAATTCTGCGTCGAGCTTCGGAGCGATTTCCTTCAACGGGACGACGGTGCCACCGTGGTCGCCCATCAGGAAGACCCGCTTGAAGCCGGCCTTGATCACGGAGCGGACGATTTCCGTCGTGTAAGCGGAATAAACGGCGGGCGACACGTTGATCGTGCCCGGAAACATCATCAACGGCCCGCTGGTCGGCACGCACGGGATGATCGGCGCCACGAGCGTGTGGCCGACTTCGCGTGCGATGCGTTCCGAATAAGCGCGGGCGCGGATATTATGTTTTCCGAGGACGACGTAAGAGCCGGTCTCCTCCACGCTGCCGGAGAAAACCAAAACGTTGGTGGTGCCGTCGCCGATTGCCGCAGCGAGTTCAGGCCAGGTGAAGTCTTCCAGAAAAACACTGTTCGGCGACGCAGCGCGCAAGGAAACCACGAGGAGAAAGAACGCGAGGCCGGCACTGAGCCGGGCGGAAATTTTCTTTGGGGTAAAGGTCATGACGGTGATATTCGAAGTTTAGTTGGAAAAAAATTGGGCGAACCGGATTGAATCCGACTCGCCCAAAAACTCAGAGCTTCTTGCGCACCGACAAGTAAATGTAGCGGCCGCGCGGATCGGAGATGTTTTGATCCCAGCCCGTCGTGGTGGAAGCGACAAACGGGACGGCTTCGTTCCAGACGTTGTCCACGCCCAGACTCAGGCGCGTGTTGCGCATGAGACCGCGCAGCACGGCACTCTCTTTCGTGAAATTATATCCGAGCTGCACATCGGCAGTGTAATAGGGCTCGGACTGGCGGTCGATGAGACCGACGACGGTGTCGTGCAGACCGGAGTGGTGGTGCGCAGTCACGCCGGCGTTCCAATTGCCATAATACCAGAAGGCCGTGAACACCGCGTTAAGACGTGGGATCGGTTCCGTGCCGCCGCCGCCACCCGAGAGATTCGTCGAGCCGGCATAATGATCCAACAAGACGGATGTCACGCCGCTGGATTTGTCCCACAGCTTGGTCGTATAGGTGCCGGTAAAATCGAAGGCGAAGCGGCCGTAGTTTACCGTCGTGAGGCCGTAGCCGACGCCGAAGTCGTAGCCGGCCGCAGCGCGCTCGGTGCCGTTCACGGAACGCGCATCGATCGTGACGGCGCGCGTCACCGGATCGCGCGTGAGCGTGCCACCGGACGCGATGCCATTGAGAATGTCCTGCGGCGCGGGTGCAAAGATGCGGTCCTTAATATCGACCGACCAGTAATCGCCGCGGAGGGTGAGACCCTTTACGCCGGGCGGAGAATAAACGATGCCGTAGTCGCGCGTGTCGGCGCGCTCTTCCTTGAGGTTGAGGTTGCCTCCGGTAATGCGCGTGACGGGAAATACGCCGCCGCGGACGGGATCGAAGAGACCGTTCAAGATGGACGAGGCGTTCGGGGCCTTGAGATCGACGGCGAACGGCGCCCGCACGCCCTGCGCGAAGAGCGCGCGCAACACGAGGGTGTCGTTCAAGCCATGGGTGCTAAAGCTGAGACTGTGGATGGTCGTGCCCTTGAAATCCGAATAGGTGTCGCGACGGAGCGCGCCGTTAACTTCGGCGGACGAGATCGGGAGTTTATCGTTCTTCAGATTCAACACGGGCACGGTCGCCTCCCCGAAGTAGGCGTCGGCGGTGCGCTGATAGTGGGGCGTGTTGACCGACGCGCCGTTGCCGCTTACGCCGAAGTTGTAGGCGAGCCAAGTGGCGTCGGCGATGCGTTGATAGCCGGTGCGGCGATTCTCGGCACCGAGCGCGAAGCGCGCCACACCGGTCGGCAGAGTCGCAATCGGGCCGGTGATCTTGATATCAAGCATGGTGAGCTTGTTTCTGAATTTGTAGGCATGCGGCGGAGCGATCCCGGCGGTCTGCGCCTGCGAGTTGGCGTTGTAGCCAAATACATTCAGTGCGCCGGCGTCGGTGCGGTTCACGGCGGCTTGCGCGAGTTCGCGGGCGACGTCGTTGGTGATGTTCTGCGTGCGATCGAGGGACGCGTTGTTCACGCCCAGGTCATAGGTGAAACCCTTGTATTCGCCGCGGAGACCGAAGACGCCTTGGTAGGCCCACGTGTCCCAGGCTTCCCTTGAAAGATTCCCTTTGTTGTCGCTGAGCTCGGTGCCATTGAAGCGGTAGAAGACGGTCGCCGTCGCCCTGAACGGATTGTAGGGATTGTTGGCCGGGACGGTCACGGTCACAATCGAAGGGGTCGTTCGATCCTGCGTTTGGTGGATGTCCCAATATCCGGTCGCAAACGCCACGAGCTGCTTGCCGAAGACTTCGTATTCCACCGCCCAGTGACCCTGTGTGCGGCGATCCTTCGCGACCAAAGTGTAGGGCACCGTGCCGATCGTATTGAGGTTTTGGCTCCACGGCACGTAATCGCTCGCAACGGTGCCGGTCTGGCCGGGCTTGAAACGAGAAAGATCGAGGATGAGCGGGGCATTCGGCGCCGACGCGAGCGCGATGCGCATCGGATCGCCGGAGGTTGCGAGACGGCGATCAAGGCCACCCCACTTGCGGAAATCCGATGTGTTGGTCGGCACGCGGTCATTGTTGCTGACCTCGCTGCGTTCGCTGGTCGAGATGCTGCCCACGACACTCAGGTTGCCGACCTTCTTGCCGAAGATGATCGCCGCACGCTTGAAGATGCCGTCGCCCATCGTGGTGCCGCCATAGGAAAGAATCGTTTCCACGCCGGAGAAGCGTTTGAGCAATTTCATATTCAGCACGCCGCCGACCGCGCTGGAGCCGTAGATCGCCGAAGCGCCGCCTTTCAGGACGTCGGTCGACGCGATACCCTCGGGCGGAACACCCGAAATATCCGGCACGGTGTCTTCCTGCGAAATGCGACGACCGTCGACGAGCTGGAGCGTGTAATTGCGCCCCACCCCGTGAATGCTCACCGACGTGTAGCCGCCAGCGTTGATGTTGCCCGCCGATAGGTAAGAGCCGGCGATGAACGGCTGCAGCCGCAGAAAATCGCCGAGGCGTTCACCCGAGGTGAACTGGAATTTCTCGGCGGAAATAAATTCGATCGGCAAACGTCCCTTGTCGGCCTCCGAGGCGTTCATGAGAATGTTGGAGCCAGTAACCGAAAACGCTTCGAGCATGGTCGCGGGCGATTCGGTGGACTCAGCGGGAGCCTTGGCGGACGGCGACTGTTGCGCCTGCAACGAGGGTGTGCTCAGCCACGAAAACAAAATGGCCGTCGCAGCGACGGCCATGGACAATTTGCGGTCACGCTTGGTCGAGCGTCGGGCAATGGTTGGTGCGGTGTTCATAGGAGGCGGGCGTTAATGCTCTAACGAAAAATTCCTGTGCCCAATGCCGCCGGAGCGGGCCAAAGGGCGAGGTGCGGCTGATGCGGTGAAACTGACGGCGGAAGTGGAGATAGCCATGAGAAATTTTCCGTCAGAAATCGCGGGCGAGTTGCAGCCTCCCCGTGCGGCCAGCAAGCCGGTGAGTGTCGCCCGCGTGGAGCTTTGAAAATCCGAAGTCGCGGATGCGCTTTGTTGATGGGATGGCGACGCCGACGCGGATGGCGGTGTTCGCAAGCACGCGCGGCGCCTCGCGATTGAATTTGTAGCCGAGTGGAGCATTGAAGGTAAAAGTGCTCGGCACGTGGAAAGAGTAGAACGTGCTGCCGCGAGCGTTCAGCACCCTAATGGAGCCCGCATCGCCGAGACTGCGCTGACCGTCGAAGCGCGCACGACGCGCAGGTCGCCTTTCAACCTTCTGCGAGACTCTGATGGAAAATTCCGGCGGTGTGTGCTCAATGTTGCGCGAATACCCGCAGATATCGTGCCCACTTCGGTGCACGGGCGGCGCTATCCTGTGAAACTACGGGAGCTCGCCAACCGGGCGGTCCGAAAATGTCAGGCGATCCCGGACGCTTTTAATCCGTGCGTCGCACAGAAATCGCGCAGGTCGGGCGGCAGCGGCGACGAAAACACCTGCTCGATGCCCGCGAGCCGCAGATCGATCTCGGCGCAGTGCAGCGCCTGACGCGGCAGCAGCAGCTTCGCGGCCAGCGCATCGGTCCAACCGTGGTCGATGAAATCCAAATAGAGCCGCGCGTCCGATCCGTAAATTTTGTCGCCCACAAGCGAGTGACCGAGCCACTGCGCGTGCGCGCGGATCTGATGTTTGCGGCCCGTCTCGGTCACGACGCGCGCCAGCGTAAAGCCGGCGGCGCTCCAAGCCAGCGGCGTAAAATGCGTGACCGCCGCCTGGCCGTCTTCCCGCACCCCGGACTTCACGAACACCGGGCTGCCCACGTCGTCACCGAGCGGCTGATTGACCGTCACCGGCTCGCGCAACTCGCCCGTCATCACCGCCACGTAGGCCTTCGCCACGCGCCGCGCCTGCACCGCGCGCTGCAACCGGCTCGCGAGCTTCGCGTCCTTCGCGAAAACCACGAGCCCGCTCGTCTCGCGATCGAGCCGGAAGATGAGATGCGCGGCCTCAAGCTGCGCGAATTCCCGCACTGCGCTTGAGAGACTCGACCACGGCCCGTCCTTCGAAGGGTGGCAGACCACATCGCCCGGTTTGCTCACGACGAACAACCGTTCATCGTCGTGCACGATCCACGTGCGCAGCTCCTCGGGCGTGATCATCCGCACCGGTCCTTGCTTCGTGCGGCGCGGCCACGGGCAGGCGCGACCCGCCAACCCATAAAAATCTTCGGGCGGACGCGCGGGGCCGGGGACCTGAGCTTCGATCGTCACGGCGTCGATTGCATCCGCCGGTAGCTGGCCAGCACCGCGCCGCAGACCCGGGTCGCAAACGCCTTCGGCACCGGCGAGGCGGCGAACGCCGACAACTTGTTCTTCCAGCCCGTCACGATCTGGCTGCGCTTCGCCCCCAGCGCGCGCAATGAAGCCAGCACGACCTCATCGGTGGTCATCGCCATCGCATCGGCGCGATTGCCTTCCGTCAGTCCCGCCGTTTTGAAGAATTCCGTGCGCGTCGTCCCGGGACACACCACGATCGCCCGCACGTTGCTGTCGCGCAGCTCGTGATTGAGTGCGTGGCTCCAGTGCAACACGAAGGCCTTGGTCGCCCCATAGGTTGCCATCGTCGGAGTGGGTTGAAATGCCGCGGTCGACGCCACGCTCATGATCGCGCCGCCCCGCGCCCTCAGCAGCGGCAGGAGGAGACCCGTGAGTTGCACGACGGCGCGCACGTTCACGTCGATCATTTCCACCTGTCTGGCCAAATCGGGCTCAGGAAATGCTCCCATCGTGCCGAAGCCACTGTTGTTGATGAGCAAGACCTGTCCCGTCGGCGCCTCCCGCTGGAGGAACGCACCCACCTCCCGGGCCGCGCGTTCGACGTCCGCCGGGCGGGACAGATCGCAGGCGAAATGGTTCAATCTTTCCCCGAAACTTTTTATGTCGGGTTTGCGGCGAGAGAGATTGCAAATCCACAGTTCGGGTTTCAGTTTCCGCATTAGCTCAATGAACGATTTTCCAATACCGGAAGATCCGCCCGTAATGACGACGGACGAGAATGGTTGGAGCGCTTCGCTTGGCGAGGGCACGACGATGAGCGATGGAATTTTCTGCGGGCCCGGCGTTCGCGCCGCGCCCGCTTCAAACCAAACCATAAGCAGTAACATGAACAGCCCAAATCATCACGAACTCATCGTCTCTGGCATTCATCTCGAGCTGACGCCGTCGCTCAAAACCTTTGTCCGCGAGAAAGCCGAACGATTGTTCCGCCATGAGGAGCGCATCGTGCGCATCCGCGTGGAGCTCGAGTGTGATCCCAAAGAAACCGTGGGCACGCGGTTCAAGGCGAAGGGCCACATCGTCGTGCAGGGTCCGGAAATGAATGCGACCGTCGAGTCCGACGAATGCCACAAGGCCATCGCCATGCTCGTCGACAAACTCGATCGCATGCTCGCCCGCCGCCACCAACTGCAGCGCGTGAAGCGCAACCACCCCCACTCGATCGAACTTACCGACGCGTTACCGAAGGCGATCTAACGGGCGTATTCCGCCGAAAATTTTCCGTCTTAAAATCTACCCGCCGGTCCGCCGGCGGGTTTTTTGTTTGCGCGTTTTTCCCCGCATGGCGTCAGTCTTGCTGACGCCGCGACGCGTCCAAGACCCGCGACCGCCCTCCATCCCATGCCGCACACACCCGCCCCCACCCGCTACGACAACTCCGCCCTCTACCGCCGTTGCGGTCGCAGCGGTCTCCAACTTCCTGCGCTCTCGCTCGGGCTCTGGCATAATTTTGGCGACGTCGATCCCGCGGACAACCGCCGCGCGCTCATCCTCCGCGCGTTCGATCTCGGCATCACGCATTTCGATCTCGCGAACAACTACGGCCCGCCGCCGGGCTCGGCCGAGTCCAATTTCGGAGCGGTGCTCCACGCCGATCTCGCGGCGTATCGCGACGAATTGATCATCTCGACGAAGGCCGGCTACCTCATGTGGGATGGTCCCTACGGGGAATGGGGCTCGCGCAAATACGTCCTCGCCTCGCTCGATCAGAGCCTGAAGCGGATGAAGCTCGATTACGTCGACATCTTTTATTCGCACCGCCCCGATCCCAACACCCCGCTCGAGGAAACGATGGGCGCCCTCGCCCATGCCGTCCGCTCGGGGAAGGCGCTCTACGTCGGGCTTTCGAACTACGACGCGCCGACCACCGCGCGCGCCGCCAAACTGCTCCGCGATCTCGGGACGCCGTGCATCATCCACCAGCCGAAATACCACATGTTCGACCGTTGGATCGAAAAAGGCCTCACGAGCGTGCTCGCCGACGAAGGTATCGGCGGCATCGCGTTCTGCCCGCTCGCGCAGGGCCTGCTGACGAACCGCTACCTCGCCGGCATCCCCGCCGACTCCCGGGCCGCCCACGATCCACGCTTCCTGAAACCCGAGCACATCACCGAGGAAAAACTTGCTAAGCTCCGCAAACTCGACGCCCTCGCGAAAGGCCGTGGCCAATCTCTCGCGCAGCTCTCGCTGGTCTGGGTGCTCCGTCAGCCGACAATTACTTCCGCCCTCATCGGCGCGAGCAAAGTCAGCCAAATCGAAGAGAATGTCGCGGCGTTGAAAAACCTCTCACTCGCCTCCGCCGAAATCACCGAGATCGACCGAATCCTCGGCTCGTAGCATCGAGCGGCGCTCGATGCCTGTCATTTTGGCTCCGCAAAGTTACCGAGTGGAGCGCCAGGCTCGGGATTATCCACCTGGATTTTCCGCGCGCTTTCAGAATGCGAATGTCCTGCTGGATTTTTCGCTTCGCGCCGAATGACAATCCCAGGAATCCGCTTTCAGCGCGCCTTGCTCCCTCCCAGGCCCGCGTTCGAGACGTGATAAACTGCGAAGGTCGCAAGCCAGTGCTCGCCTTCGTAGTTGCCGCTGAACACGTGCTGGAAACCCGCGGCCTCGTGCACTTTCACGGCCGCTTCGAGGGTCGCGCGCCGCGGATCGTCGAGGGTGAGCGCGGACGCGACTCCGCGCAGCGTCCACGCGCGGCTGAGGTTCAGTCCGACCAGATGCACGATACGCGCATCGGTGAGATCGCTCACTTCCGCGGCTTTTGCCCAATTGCCGAGATCGCCACGCCGCAGGCCTGGCAGGAACCCGTCGAGCCAGCGGGAGAACTCGTCGCGCGTCAGCACGCGCCGCAGCAGGTCCGCCTCGTTCAAGCCCGGCGAAAAAAAATCTTCGCCGGACGGCTCGTAGGTCGTCGGGTAATTTTTGTCGGCGAGATAGTATTCCCGGGCGCGCGTGGCCGCGATTTTCTCCAAGTCAGCGTCGCCGGTCGCGCGGGCATAGTCGATGATTTGGCCGAGGGCGAAGGCGGTATCGGGATGCGTGCCGGTGCGCACGGGATATGTGAGCTTCGGTAGAAATTCCTTCGTGAGCGCGACGATCTTTTTTTCGAGTGGCTCGATGTTCTTGGCCCATTGGCGCCCGTCAGGATCGTCCCACGCCTTGAGTTCGGCGGCGAGACGGAGAGTCCAGGCCCAACCATACATGCGCTCAAAGCTCTTGTTGTCCTTCGGCTCGAAGTAGGCCGCCTCGATCGCGAGATTCTGCGCCGTGAGGTGCCGCCCGATCACCGCGCGCGTTTCGGCGGCGCGGGGCAAATCGGGCACGAGATGCAGCAGTCGCACCACCAGCCAGTGCCCGTGCACGCACGAGTGCCAGTCGAAGTTGCCGTAAAACGCCGGATGCATCGCACTCGGACTCATGATGTCGTGCGCGTCGCGCAGCGTCTCGCCCGGCTTGTTCGGATATTCCCGATCGATGCCTTTCAGCGCGAGCTGCACAAACGCCGCCGCGCGCTCCTTGTCCAACCCGTCCGCCGCCAGCGCTGTTGCACTCATCAACGAGCCAAGAAAAATAATTCGCCGCAGTTTCATGCCCCGACGAGGAAGGAAATTTCCCGCGCCGTCGAGCCGACACGGCAATTGATCGCACGCCTCGCGCCGGGAAACCTCGCGGTTTTCCCGGCGTGGGCAACGGTGCGTCACGGCACTTCGTAAACTTCCACCAACGTCAACCCCGCGGAGGTGCCGAAGCCGCTCACCTGCGCGCTGTAGTTGCCGGGCGCGAGGGTGACGAGGAGCGCCGCGTCCTGACTGGTCGGGCTCAAGGCGAACGCGCCGACACTGGTGAAGGCCGTGGCTAGTGCCACGCTCCCACCCCAATCGTTGTTCGAGTTGGTCAGCACCTGGCCGCGATAAAGATCAAGGCGCGGATCCGGCATCGAGCCGGGGATGCCGAGGGCGGTGCCGAGGGTCGGACCGACGGCGCGAATCAAGATGGTCTTGGAGGTCGAGCCACCGATCACAAAACCAGCGGTGAGGGTTTCACCAAGATTGATGCGCTTCAGCACGGAAACGTTGACGAGACGCGGGGTCGCGGCGGTGAACGAACCGCCCGGGGTCGCGTCGTAGAGCTCCGCGATCACCGTGCCGGTGGCGCCGCCCACTCCCGAGACCTGAATCGTGTAGGCCCCGGCGGGCTGTGTGGGGTTGTAGAGGGCGGCGTCCCGCGAGCCAGCGCCGCTGTAGGCAAACGCACCGACGGCGGTGAACGCCGCACTGAGGGTCGCGGTGCCGCCCCAGTTGTCGTTCGAGCCGGTGACGGTCTGGCCCGAAAACAGATCAAGCTTGGGATCGGCGAGCGCGCCGCCGACGCCGAGCTGCGCGAGCGACGGACCGGCCGCGCGGATGAGGAGTGGTTTGGTGCCGGACGTGCCCGAGCCACCGACGACGGCGCCGACCGTGAAGAACGGATCACCGGCCGAGATGTTGGTGAGAATCGAGAGGTTCACAAGGCGGCCGACGTCGGTGTTGCTGACCGTCACATCGAGCAGCGCGGTGCCCACGCCAGCGTCGTTTTCGGCGGCGAGCGTGACCTGATAACGCCCGAGCGCGGCGGGCGTGCCGCTGATCAGGCCGCTGGCCGCATCGAGGCCCAGCCCGCTGGGCAGGGCGGCGGTGCCGCGCAGATCGAAGCGGCGCGGCGAGTTGGTGGCCTGAATCTGATAGGCGAACGGCTGGCCGAGCGTGGCGACGACCACCGTGCCGCTCGTGATGCTAGGCGGACCGGCGGCGATGGTGAACGTCGTGGACGAAACCGCGCTCTGGCCGCGGGCGTTCGTCGCGGTAAACGTGACGTTGAATGTGCCCGACTGCGTGGGTGTGCCGGAGACGAGGCCGGTGAGGGTGTTGAACGAGAGGCCGGCGGGCAGGCCGCTGGCGCTGTAGAAGAGAATGGGGCCGTTGGCCGCCGTGACGCTGTAACTGAGCGACGTCGCCAACGCGCCCGAGAGGGCCGCGGCGGGCAACTGCACGATGGGCGCCGCGGTGGGCGCCGCATCAGCGGTGATCGACAGATTGTCGAAGATCATGAAGTTGTCGCCCTGACGGCGCTGCGAATCGAGCACGCTCCAGGTGAAATCAAAGTCACCGACGTCCGCCGTCTTCCCGACGCCGAAGGTCGCGTTGGTGACAAGGTCGGTGGAGTTGATGCGCAGGTTCCACGTGTGCGTCGTGAAATTGAACGTGGCGACCACGGTGTAGCGCGTGTTGAAGGAGATCGGAAGCGACGAGCTGCCGATCGCGCCGCCATCATAAGTCGTGAGCCGGCGCGTCGCCGGATCGATCAGCATGCCGGCGAGGATCGAGCCGGCGCGGTTGAAGAGATAGATCGAAAAGACGTCGTTGAGCCCATTGGTCGAACCGATGATCGAGAAGTCGGTGCGGAATTGCACGACGGGGGCGTTTTCGGCCACGGGATCGAAGTTGAGCGGACGATAAACAAACACCGTGGACGAGGTCGCACTGGTGAAGCTGGGGGCGCCATAACCCAGGTAGGCGGCGCGGCCCTGGCCGGTGAAGCCCAGCGGCAGGATGCCTTGCGCGTTGGTGGACGACGAGGCGTTGAACTGCGTCCATTGCTCGTAGTTCACAAGTTCGCCCGCGCCCGTGGCGAAGTGCTCGAAATCGGTCGCGTAGATCACGCTCGGATTGGCGGTCTGTGTCAGCGTCATCACAACCGCGCCAGATTCGAGCGAACTGTAGCCGTCCACCGAAATGAGATAGGTGCGGCCCGCCACGGCGCGGAAGAAAACGTTGCTGGTGCTGTCACCGAAGGCGGCGTCGTCATTCTCCGCCACGAGCGTGAGCGCGTTCAGCGCGCTGCCGGTGTAAACGGAGAGAATGGTGTCGAATGCGCTGCCTGCCGTTGCCAGGGAAACGAAGCCGGTGGCCGGCGCCGTCCAAGTCCACCACAGGCTCCGCGTCGCCGAGCGCGCGCGCGAGGTGCCCGCGAAGTGCTGCGGTTCGCCGGACTGCGCAGTTGCGAGCGTGCTGACGCCCGTGGCGCGAACGCCCGCGGTGAGCGTGGCGGCCGCGGCGAAGGCGTCGTTCGCGGGTGCGCCCGAGAGCAGCGACAGATTGAGCACGTAATTTCCGGAGGCGCCGTGATAGCCATCCACCGCGAAATAATAAGTGGTGCCCGAGACCGCATTGAAACTCAGCAAGCTGGTGGAACTGCCGCCGCTGTCGTCGTCACTTGCCACCGACAGGAGCGAACCGAGGGCCGATCCCGTGTAAACGGCGAGCACGGTGTCGAACGAGCTGCCGATGGTGGAGAGCTGCAGGAGCCCGTTGGACGGCGCCGTCCAGCGGAACCAGACGGAATGCGCCGCGGTGTAACCAGCGTGCGCCGGTTCGCCGGACTCGCGGCTGGCGGCGACGGTCACGCCCGGGTTGGTCGCCGTGCTGCCGGTGAGAATCGTCGCGGCGGCGAAGTTGTCGTTGGTCGGCGCCGATGCCCCGAGCGTGAAAGCGAGACTGAGCGCGGCGTTGCCCGCGGCGCCCGCATAGCCGTCGATCGCGATGTTGTAGGTTGCGCCGGCGGTCGTGACGAAGCTGGCCTGGCTCGTGGTGTTGCCACCGCCGTCGTCGTCACGAACAACGAGCGTGAGGGCGTTGAGGGCCGAGCCGGTGTAGATTGCCAGGAGCGTGTCGTAATCGCTGCCGCGCGTGCTGATCGTGCAGATGCCGGTCGCGGACGCGGTCCATTTATACCACACGGATTTCGCCGCCGGGGAGGACGAGCCGTGGCTGGGCTCGCCGGTCTCGGCGGTGGCGGCGGCCGTCACCACCGTCGCGGTGGTGTTGTCACCGGTCAGGGTGGCGGCGGAGGCGAAGTTATCGTTGGCGGGGCGGGGCGTCGGTGGCGCCACCAGCGAAAGCGAAAGAGCGATCGAGCCGGTGGCATTGGAAATACTATCGACGGCGATGTGATAGGTCGTGCCGCCCGTGACGCTGTAGGCACCGGAGGCTCCGGGCGCCACGGTGGAAAGAGCGGAAACGCTGCTGCCGGTGTAGAGCGCGCTGCGCATCGCGGGAACGCTTCCGGTCGTCGAGAGTGTCAGCGTGCCCGAGCTCGGTGCGATCCACGACCACCACACGGAGGTGGCGGCCGGGCTCCCGGCGTGCGCGGGCTCCCCCGTTTCCGCCGAGGCATTGGTGTTCGCGCCGGTCGTGCTTACGGTCGCGCCGCTGATGGTGATGCGGGTCGCGAAACTATCGTTCGGAGGACCAAAGCTGCTGTTGCCGCGCACCTCGAGCGAGAGCGTGGCGTAGCCGGTGCCGTTCGCGTTGGTGGCGGTCAGCGTGACTTGATACGTGCGCGCCAAACTCACCCGGCCGCTGATCGTGCCGGTCGCGGCATCGACGGTCAGTCCCGCCGGCAAACTCTGCGCGCCGAAGCTCGTCGCGCCGGTCGCCTGGATGCGGTAGTTAAAAAGGTTGCCTGCATCGACCGTGGCCGTGAGTGCGCTGCTGATCGCGGGCACCGCTCCGGCGGGAGCGACGATCGTGATCGTGAGCGCGCGCGAACCGGTGCCACCGAGATTGGTCGCCTGAGCCTGCACGCTGAACGTGCCGGTCTGCGCCGGCGTGCCGGACACGAGGCCGGTGGCGGCGTTCAAGGTCACCCCGTTGGGCAGGGTGCCGCTGACGCTGAAGCCCGTGGGCGTGTTGGTCGCGGCGATTTGATAGTTGAACGCGACGCCACTCGTGCCGCTGGCCGTGCTGGCGCTGCTGATCACGGGTGGCGAAACGGCGGCGACAATCGTGAGGGCGAGCGTTTTCGTGTCGGCGCCGAGGGAATTGCTCGCACCGATCGAAACGCTCGCGCTGCCCGTCGCGAGCGGCGTGCCCGTGATCGCGCCGGTCGCGGGGTCGACGGAAAGTCCGGCGGGAAGATTTGACGCCGCAAACGACGTGGGGCTGTTGCTCGCAACGATGACGTAAGTGAAAGGGGCATTCACCGCGCCAGTGGCCACGAGCGCGCTCGTGATCGCGGGCGCCGCGGTCTGAAGTGAGAGCGTGTGATAGGCGTAGGCGGTGGAACTGTCGACGGTCACCGGCGCGCCGACGGCGGTGGCGCCGAGCACATTGTCCTGGCCGTCGAGGAGACGGAAACTATCCAGCGTAGCCGGGTCCCCGGCCGCGGTGTCGCGCACGGTGACAAAATAACGATTGGAACCGGACGCGCGCAGATCCGTAAAATCAAAAACGAATGTGCCGTCCACCGGCGTGCTTGTGCCGTTGAACGTGCGGTAGCCGCCCTGCTCCACCACCGCGCCGGGCGTGATGGACGTGTCCGGCACCGTCGCCGTCGTGCTCCCCCGCCCGACCGCGAGGCGCAGTTCTTTGCGGTAGCGCACCGACTTCAAGGTGAATTCGCCGACCAACTGCGGGGCGTAACTCGTGCGGGCGTTGATGCCGTAGGCGGACGCCTGATAGAACGGCTTGGAACTCCCGATAACGCTGCCCGCGCGAGTCGCGGTGATGTCGCTGCCCACCCCGCTGACCGCGGACGTCACCCGCAACGCATCGTAGGCGACCCAGACAAATCCGCCGTCCTTCCAGCCGGTGCCCCATGAATTCACAATGCGCAGGGCGCCCTTTTCGCCGGCGTCCACGCGGCCATTTTTATTCAGGTCCACCCAGATGTTGTCGTTGTAGCCGACGATCGTCATCGCGTGTCCGCTGTCGTCGACGCGGATGACCTTGCAGACCGGCCGGCCGACGAAGGCGTTGTCATCGGGCGTGGCCGGATCATCGCTGATGGTCGCGTAGTCCCAGCCGTCGACGTTGGTGCCGAAGACCAGGACGGAACCATTGGCCAGCGCAGTCTTGATGCGCGTAAGGCCTGCGTCCGTATCGAGACCAGTGATCGTGTAGCTCGACGCCATGCGATAGCCGAGCGCCGCGCGCCAGACGGCAGCCGTCAGGGGCCACTCGAGATAACTCGCGGGCGTGTTCACGCCGCTGTAGGGCCACACGGACCACGTCGGCGCGCCGTGTTTCAGCAGCACTTCGAAAATCGGCGTGAACGACGAGCCGTTGTCGCCACCCTCGTTGACGAAATTGTAGACAAATTTTGGCGAGAGCTTGTCGCTGTCACCGGAGCCGCGGACGTTCAAGCCCCGCGCCTGCGCCACCGTAAAGGTCGACATATAATAGACCGACGAAAAACAAGCGCACGATCCGATCTCGCCCTGGTTCCGCACCGGGGGAAACGCCGGCAACGAGCTGTTGTCGACCGCGGTCGGGAGCGCCACGTCCGCGGCCGTAGGCGGAGTCGAGTTCACCCCACCCGTCGCCGTGGCGGCCGCCGGCGAAGATTCGAGATCGGAGGGGCGTGCCGCACCAGCGGTCGCAAGGACGAAGGCTTCGCTGTCCGGCACGACCGGCAACGCGAGCGGCGCGAGACCCTTGACGGCGCGCTCGCTGTTGACACGTGACATCGCGCGCGCGGTGGGCCGCACCTGCAGCACGGCGGGCGCCAGCTCGCGCAGCCGCGCCTCCTCCGCCGCCGTGGGCATCCGCAGGCCCAGCGCATGCGGCTCGCCGGTGGCATCCTGCCCGCGCACCGAAAACGCGAGCAGCGGCAACAGCGCGCGAACGATCCAGCGCAGTCGGGATAGAGAGAGAAAGGGTTGAGAGGTGGAACTGGCTGGACGCATAAGTTGAGCGGGAGCAAGCACGACGTTGCCCGCGCGCCGGCGCGTTTTTGAAACGCGACTATTTCACAGGTGGACCTGGCGAATCGGGGGGCAGTGGCGGCAGGCCTCTGGCCGCGCGCTCCGCATTCAGCCGGGCGCGGGCCAGGGCATTCGGAGTCTGCGGCGGATCCTTCGGCGCAATCTCATCGAGCCGCGCCTGTTCCTGAGCCGTCGGCTGGTTTAGGCCCCGGGCCCGAGGCGCGGCCGCTGGTTTCACCTCGCGATCCGCCGAGGGCGGTGACGGCGGGGCGCAGTTCGCCAGCAGCAGATTTCCGCCGACGAGCAAAGAAAAAATGACACGAGAGGCCAGGCGCATGAAACAGGAGAAACTATTACCCGCCAGTTTCATACCCATCAACATGCCAGAAAATCAATCCTTGCTGCTCGGGAAAATCAGAAATCGGTTCGGGAAAATATCCCGACGCGACTCGCGCCAGTCGAAGTGGTGCCCGGGGTGGGAATCGAACCCACAAGACTTGCGTCGGAAGATTTTGAGTCTACTGCGTCTGCCAATTCCGCCACCCGGGCGCGCCACTGGGAAAATGGTGCACCTGAAGGGAGTCGAACCCCTAACCTCCAGATTCGTAGTCTGGCGCTCTATCCAGTTGAGCTACAAGTGCGCGAATGAGCGCGAGAACAAGCAACGATTCGCGCGTCAGCGCAAGCGCGAAGTTCGCGCAAAATATTCGCTGCGCACCGCGCCCTTTCACCACCCCGCCACGCCCGTCCGCCCACCGTGAACCAGCTCGCCAGTCGCGTCGAATTCTGAATTTTTGCGCCCGCCGATGTCCGCCTCTCCTTCCCCCCCAGCGCCGCACGATCCCTATGCGGCGCTGCGGGTCGCCACCTATCGCGACTACTTGATCGGCAGTTCCCTTTCGATGGTGGGACGCCAGGCGGTCGTCGCGGTCGCGATCTGGCAGGTGTATGCCTGGACGCATTCGTCGGCGATGCTCGGGCTCGTTGGCGTCGTCAACGTGCTGCCGCTCCTCGCGCTGCTTCTCCCCGCCGGCGCGCTCGCCGATCGGCACGATCGCAAGCGCCTCATCTCGATGGGCACCGCCGTGCTCGCGTTGCTCAACGTCGGCCTCGCCGTCCTCGCGCTCGCGCACGCCGCGGTGCCGGCGCTGGCGCCATTGCGCTGGAGCAACGCCGGCCTGAAACACGTCGCCCTCCTCTTCGAGCGCCACACGGATCTCGCGACGCTGCGCTTCGACGAGCCCGCCCTGCCCCTCTTGTTCGGGTTGCTCGGTGCGCATGCCTGCGTGCGGGTCCTGATCTGGCCGGCGCGCGGAAGCATCACGCCGCTGCTCGTCCCGCCCGCGGCGCTCGGCAACGCGATCACCTGGAACACGAGCGCTTTCGAACTCGCCACCATCACCGGCCCCGCGATTGGCGGCATGGTAATCGATCGCGTGGGGTTTCCGATCGTCTATCTTGCCGGCGCGATCACCGAGATCCTTTTTCTCCTTTTGCTGCGACCGGTGCGCTACTACGTCGTCCCCGCCGCGCGCACCGTCGAACGAAGCTGGAGCGAGGTGCTCGCCGGCGCGCGGTTCATCTGGCAAAAGAAAGTCATGCTCGGCGCGAGCAGTCTCGACCTCTTCGCGGTGCTGCTCGGCGGCGCCACGGCGCTGCTGCCCGTCTTCGCCGATCAGATTCTGCACGTCGGGCCGGCGGGGTTTGGTTGGTTGCGCGCCGCGCCTTCGCTGGGCGCGGTCTCGATGGCGATGTGGATCGCGCACCGGCCTCCGCTCCAGCGCCCGGGTTATGTGCTGCTTTGGGCGGTCGCGGCCTTTGGGGCGGCAACGGTGGCCTTTGGCCTGTCGCATTGGTTCTGGCTGTCGCTCGTCGCGCTCTTTCTCACGGGCGCCTTCGACAACATCAGCGTCGTGGTCCGCCAGTCGTTGCTGCAATTTCTCACGCCCGACGAACTGCGCGGCCGCGTCACGGCGGTAAACCAGATTTTTGTCGGCTCCTCGAACGAGATCGGCGCGGTGCGCGCCGGACTCACGGCCGCGGTGGTCGGGCCGGTGGCCGCGGTCGTGTGGGGCGGCGTCGGCACGATTGCCGTGACGCTCGCCATCGCCGCCGCGGTCCCGGCGCTGCGGCGGCTCACGCCGTTGCACACCTTGCGGCCGGATAAGTAATCTCCGCGAGCCGCCATATTATTTTTCATAGACTTCGCCCGTTCCGCTCTGCATTCCTGAGAGCGCGACCCCATGGCTGACAACTCCAAGCGCAAGACGTTTTTCATTCTCACGCTCGCGGGTAGTCTGATGGCCGCCCTCCTCGCGGTGGTCATCCGCGTGATGAACGACGAGGAACTGCGCGACCGCCTCGGCACGACTTACTACATTCTCACGCTCGCGATCATCGGCTCCGTGCTGCTCGTGCTCGCCGGTTACGTCTGGGATCGCACGCTGATGCAGAAGCTGCGCACGCTGCGCAGCGCCGCCGGCGGCGAGAGTGTCGGCACGGAAAACGCGGAGCCCGATCACGACGAAATCATCGGCCTCGCCCGCAACATCGAGCGCATGGCCCAGGCGCTGCAGAAGACCGAGGCCAGCTACCGCGGCATCGTCGAGGATCAGGTCGACTTGATTTGCCGCTACCGGCTCGACGGCAAGCTCACCTTCGTCAACAGCGCCTATGCCCAGGCGTTTGGCCGTAAGCGCAACGAACTCGTCGGCCAGCCCTTCCCCCTCTTCTCCCCCGGCGCCGCGATCGGCGACGGACTCTACACCTTCGAACGCGAACTCAACCTGTCCGAGAACCAGCGCCGCTGGTTCATGTGGACGCAACGCCCGATCAAAGATGACCGCGGCGAGACGCTCGAATTTCAGGGCGTCGGCCACGACATCACGCTCCGCAAAGAGGCCGAGGCCGCGCTGCTCCACGCCAAAGAGGCCGCCGAGGCCGCCGATCGCGCGAAGAGCGAATTCCTCGCCATCGTTAGCCACGAAATTCGCACACCGATCAACGGCGTCATCGGCTTCGCCCAAATTCTCGCCGACTCCCCGCTCTCCCCTGAGCAGCGCGAACAGGTCGCCATCATCAAGTCGAGCGGCCAGGCGTTGGAGAAACTCATCGCCGACATTCTCGACCTCTCAAAGATCGAGGCCGGCAAGATCGAGATCGAGTCCGCGCCGTTCGGCTTGCACCGGTGCATCGAGGAAGTGATGGCGTTCTTCCAGCTCAAGGCCCGCGCCGCCTCGCTGCAACTGATCGCGAAGATCGAGGTGGATGTCCCCGCGATCGTGAACAGCGACGAGGCCCGCCTCCGCCAGATTCTCACCAATCTCGTGAACAACGCGCTGAAGTTCACCGAAAAAGGCAGCGTCACCCTCCACGTCTCCTGCATGCGCGGCGAACCGGTGAGCATGGGCGACACGCGCCGCGCCCTGCGCTTGTTCTTCGCGATCAGCGACACCGGCATTGGCATCCCGGCCGATAAAATCTCGAAACTCTTCAAGCCGTTCAGCCAGGTCGACAGCTCCTCCGAGCGCCGCCGCAGCGGCACCGGCCTCGGCCTGATCATTTCGAAACGCCTCTGCGAACTCATGGGCGGCTCGATCTCCGTGGACAGCAAGGCCGGCGAAGGCACGACGTTCCGCTTCTCCATCCTCACGGATTACGAGAAGGGCGACACTCTCCCGCCGTTCCCGATGCGGTCGGCCCAGGGCAGCACCCACGGGCGTTGAGCGCGCGGCTGAATTACTCTCCGCATCGAGCGCGCCGCCCGGCGCGCTCCTTTTTATTTCCTCCTTCCCGCGCAACGGCGAAGAACCTCCGATTCCGCCACCTCGCGGATACCAGAGATTCGATGCGTCGCCGTCGCTCGGAATGACAGCGCAAAAAAAAGCGCGAAACGCCTCGGCGTTTCGCGCTGAAAGTTTTCGACCGCCTCCGCTTAGTAGCGGTAATGCTCGGGCTTGTAGGGACCCTGCACCGGCACGCCGAGATACTCCGCCTGCTCCTTGGTAAGCTTCGTGAGCTTCGCCCCGATCTTCTCGAGGTGAAGGCGGGCGACTTCCTCATCAAGGTGCTTCGGCAGGCGATAAACGCCCACCTTGTAGGTGTCCTTGTTCTTCCAGAGATCGAGCTGCGCGAGCGTCTGGTTCGTGAAGCTGTTCGACATGACGAACGACGGATGTCCCGTCGCGCAGCCGAGATTCACGAGCCGGCCTTCGGCCAGCATGTAGATGCTGTTGCCCTTCGGGAAGGTGTAGAGGTCGTATTGCGGCTTGATGTTGATCCGCTTCGCGTCGGACGTGTTCAGGCGGTCGACTTGGATTTCGTTGTCGAAGTGGCCGATGTTACAAACGATGGCTTGGTCCTTCATCTTCCGCATGTGCTCGAGTGTGATGATGTCCTTGTTGCCGGTCGTCGTGACGTAAATGTCCGCCGTGCCGAGCGTGGACTCGATCGTGTTGACCTCGAAACCCTCCATCGACGCTTGCAGAGCGTTGATCGGATCGATTTCGGTGACGATGACGCGCGCGCCAAAGCCCTTGAGCGAAAACGCCGAGCCCTTGCCGACATCGCCGTAGCCGCAGACACAGGCAACCTTGCCGGCGATCATGACGTCGGTGGCACGTTTGAGACCGTCAGCGAGTGACTCGCGGCAACCGTAGAGATTGTCGAACTTGGACTTCGTGACCGAGTCGTTGACGTTGATCGACGGGACGCGGAGTTTGCCCTTCTCAAGCATCTGGTAGAGACGGTGCACGCCGGTCGTCGTCTCTTCGGAAACGCCGCGCCATTCCTTCGCGATCGTCGTCCACTTCAGCGGGTCCGCCTTGTGAATTTTTTTGAGGAGATTCTTGATGACCTGCTCTTCGTGCGAACCGGACGGCGTGTTCACCCAGTCGCTGCCCTCTTCGAGCTCGCAACCTTTGTGGATGAGCAACGTGACGTCGCCGCCGTCGTCGTCGACGAGCTGCGGTCCCTTGTTCCCAGGGAACGTGACTGCCTTGAGCGTGAGATCCCAGTATTCCTCAAGCGTCTCACCCTTCCAGGCGAACACCGGCGTGCCGGTCTTCGCGATGGCGGAAGCAGCGTGATCCTGCGTCGAGAAAATGTTGCACGAGCACCAGCGCACATCGGCACCGAGTTCCTTCAACGTCTCGATCAAAACCGCGGTCTGGATCGTCATGTGGAGCGAGCCGGTGATGCGGACGCCCTTGAGGGGCTTGCTCGGGCCGAATTTCTTGCGGACCGAAACGAGGCCGGGCATTTCATGCTCCGCCACGGAGATCTCTTTGCGACCCCAGTCGGCGAGCGTGATGTCCTTGACGTGATAGTCCGCGGCGGCGGATTTCTTGGAAGATTTGGTGGCGGTGGCCATGGTATTTTTTAGGTTGGTTCCTTCGCGGCATCGCGCCGCTACGGTTGCGTGATGAAAGTGGAGCGTCCGATCACTTGATCGCGGCTTTGAGCGCGGCGGCTTTCGCCGTGGTTTCCCACGGCAGACCGCGTTTGCCAAAGTGGCCATAGTTCGTGGTCTGGCGGTAAATCGGCCGGAGCAGATTGAGCTGCGAAACGATGTCCGCCGGCTTGAAGCTGAATACTTCCTGCACCGCATCGGTGATCTGTTCGTCCGACACACCGAGCAGCCCGGTGCCAAACGTCTCAACGCGCACCGACACCGGCTTCGGGTGGCCGATCGCGTAGGCGAATTGAATTTCGGCGTGCGTCGCGAGGCCGGAGGCAACGATGTTTTTCGCCACCCAGCGGCCCATGTAGGCCGCCGAGCGATCGACCTTGGACGGATCCTTGCCGGAGAAGGCGCCACCGCCGTGACGGCCCCAGCCGCCGTAAGTGTCGACGATGATCTTGCGGCCCGTGAGACCGGAATCGCCCTGCGGCCCACCGACGACGAACCGGCCGGTCGGGTTGATCAGATACTCGGTGCCCGGGTTGAGCATCTTCGCCGGGATCACCTTTTTGATCACGTGCTCGATGAGATATTTCTCGATCGTCGCGTGCGCGACGTCGGCGGTGTGCTGCGTGGAGATGACGACGTTGACGACCTCGACCGGCACATCGTTCTCGTAGCGGACGGAGACCTGCGACTTCGCGTCGGGGCGCAGCCACGGCGCAGCGCCGGACTTGCGGATCTTGGTGAGTTCACGACCGAGGCGATGCGCGAACATAATCGGCGTCGGCATCAGCTCCGGCGTCTCATTGCACGCGTAGCCAAACATGATGCCTTGGTCGCCTGCGCCCTGCTCGGCCGTTTTCTTGCCCTTCACTTTTTTCGCATCGACGCCCTGGGCGATATCGGGTGACTGGCGCGTGAGGTAATTGTTGATGAAGACTTGGTCGGCGTGGAAGACGTCGTCGGTGTTGACGTAACCGATGTCGCGAATTGCCGCGCGGACGATGGCCTCGTAGTTGAGCTTGGCGCTCGTCGTGATTTCGCCGGCGAGGATGACCGTGTTGGATTTCACCATGGTTTCGCACGCCACGCGGCTGGTGCGATCCTGCGCCAGACAAGCGTCGAGGACGCTGTCGGAAATCAAATCCGCGACCTTGTCGGGATGACCTTCACCTACTGACTCGGAAGAAAAAACAAATGATTTGCCCATAAGAATAGAGGCGCGCACGAAACAACGCCCATCGAGCGCTGGCAAGACTAATATCAACATATGTCCATTAACTGATGCGTTGATGTAGCTACGTTTAAGTGCCGTCGCATTCGGCTGATCAATTGAGTCCTTGCCCGCCGGCTCCGCATCGCCAATTTCTGACGGGCGGGGCCTCGGCTCCGCCATCTTTGGATGGACTTCACACTGACCACCCCCCCCATTCCGCTTTCCGGACGAAAAATTCTCGTCGTCGATGACGATCGGCTGAATCTGCGCATCATCGGGGGGATTCTCCGCAGCGAGGGTTATCAACTGGCCGAGGGTGATTCGGGCGAACGGGCGCTGGAAATCTACGAGACGTTCAAGCCCGACCTCGTCCTGCTCGACGTGATGATGCCCGGCATCGACGGCTTCGAGACCTGCCGGCGCCTGATAAAAATCCACGGCGCCGGCTGCGCGCCGGTAATCTTCATCACCGCCAAGAATGAATCGGACGACGTCGTCGAGGGACTTGGCGCCGGCGGTGTCGATTACCTGCCCAAGCCGTTTAAACCGAAGGAGGTCCTCGCGCGCATCCGCTCGCATCTTCAGAATCGCGCGCTCGTCGAGCAGCAAAAGCTCCTCGTCCACCAACTGAGCGAAGCCAATGCCCAG
This sequence comes from Opitutales bacterium, assembly GCA_038231575.1. GTDB lineage: Bacteria > Verrucomicrobiota > Verrucomicrobiia > Opitutales > Opitutaceae > CAITWF01. The sequence goes on from JBBRLB010000042.1 coordinate 30,224, forward strand.
AAAAACAAAGTCCTCGGCATGGCGGCGCACGACTTGCGCAATCCGCTCGCGTCGATTCGCGGGCTCACGGAATTCCTGCGCGATGGCGCCGTCGGCCCGCTCAACGCGGACCAGACGGATCTCGTGGAGACGATTCACAGCGCGAGCCAGTCCATGCTTGAGCTCGTCAACGAACTGCTCGATGTCGCCGTGATCGAGGCGGGCGAACTCAAACTGCATCTGGAGTCGGAAGACCTCGCCGGGTTGATCGGGAAATCCGTTGCGGTCACCAACATGGAGGCCGCGAAGAAAAAAACCCGCGTGAACTTTGCGCCCAGCGGGGTGGTGCCGAAACGCCAGCTCGATTCCGCCAAGATGCGTCAGGTCATCGACAATCTCCTCAGCAACGCGATCAAATACTCCCCGCCCGGCTCGACGATCAATGTCACCCTCTCGGCCGATCCGGCCGCCGCCACGTGCACGTTTGCCGTGCAGGATCAGGGCCCGGGCATTCCCGAGGGCGAACGCGACCGGCTGTTCAAGGATTTCAGCCGACTCTCCGCCCAACCGACGGGCGGCGAAAAAAGCACCGGACTTGGCCTCGCCATCTGCCGGAAAATTGTCGACGCTCACCACGGGACAATCGTCGCGGAAAACCTGCCCGGTGGGGGTTGTGAATTTCGCGTCGTGCTCCCCGCTTCCGCATGAACTTCACCGGCACCATTCTCCTCGTCGACGACGAGCCGCACATCCGCAAATACGTCGGACTCATCCTCCGCCAGCTCGGCGCACCGCGCATCCTTGAGGCCGGCAACGGCGAGGAGGCCCTCGCCACGTTCGAACGCGAAAAGCCCGACCTCGTCCTCCTCGACGTCAACATGCCGATCATGGACGGAATGGAGACGCTCAAGCGGCTCAAGGCGATCGATCCCGACTGCGTCGTCGTGATGCTCACTTCGCTCACCAACCGGCAGAACGTCGAGTCGGCCCTCACGCTCGGCGCCGCGAACTACATCCGCAAGGACACGCCCAAGGAAGAAATCACCAAGGCCCTCACTGAAACGATCGACGCGTGCTTCGACTCGGAATAGTTTCCCCATGGACAATCCTGAACCCGCCCCGTCCGACGCTCCGCCCCAGCTGCAGGTGGCGGAAGTGCGCTATTCGCTGCCCGAACTCCTGCGCGAACTCACCGTGGAGCGCGCCGCCGGCTCGTTTGCGATGGAAAAACTCGACCAGACCGAGATCGGAAAGCTTTTCAAAAACAAGGCGCAACGTCGTGCAAAACTCAAAAAATAGCGCCTTCCTCGAGCGGCTCCGCCAGCTCCCCCACTTCGAAAATCTCGCGGCGATCACCGCGCTGTCCACGCGCTTTCAGGACGCTCTGCTGGTGCAGGCCGTCGTCGACGAGCGCCTGATGATCAAAGATGACGCCTGCCGCCACTGGGCCGACTCCATCAACGTCGCCTACGTTGATCCGTTCGCGTCCGTCATCACCGACGAGGCCCTCGATCGCATCCCCGCGGAAATCGCGCGCAAGGTGAAAGCCATCGGTCTCTACGTGCTCAACGGCGTGCTGACGGCGGCGATGGCCGACCCGACCGACGCCACCCTCATCAAACGCCTCAGCCAGATCGCCCAGATGCCGGTCAGCCCGGTGTTCGCCCTGCCGCGCGAAGTCGAGGATGCGATCGCGATTCACTACTGCACCGAGAAGGGCCTCGAGGAAAGCCTCAACGAACTCGAGCGTTCCAACCTCTTCGATCGCCCGGAGGTCGCCGCCGACAAGCTCGCCGCGCTGGTCGAGAACAACGCCCTGATCCAAATCCTCGACGAGGTGATCTACTTCGCGATGCGCGAGCGCGCGAGCGACATCCACGTCGAGGCGCAGGAGACGCAGTGCCGCATCCGCTTTCGCATCGACGGCAATCTCCGCGAAATCCTCACCTACTCCCGCAAGCTCCATCGCGCGCTGATTTCGCGCATCAAGATTCTCTGCGGCCTCAACATTTCCGAGGTGCGTTTCCCGCAGGACGGCCGCTTCTCGATGCCGATCGGCAGCCAGACGGCGAACTTCCGCGTCTCCACCATCCCGTCCGCTTACGGCGAGAAAGCCGTCGTCCGCATCCTGGCGATGACCGGCAAGAAGACGATGCTCACGTTGGACAAGATGATGATCTCGCAGACCATCCTCCAGCCCTTCAAGCGCCTGATTCAAAATCCCAACGGCATCATCTTCGTCACGGGCCCGACCGGCTCCGGCAAGACGACCACCCTCTACGCCGCCCTCCACGAGATCAACACGCCCGGCGTCAACATCTCCACCATCGAGGATCCGATCGAGATCCAGCTCGCCGGCGTCAACCAAAGCCAGGTCAACCTCCCGATCGATCTCAAGTTCGCCACGATTCTCCGCGCGCTCATGCGGCAGGATCCCGACGTGATTCTCGTCGGCGAAATCCGCGATCTCGAGACCGCGAAGATCGCGACGGAGGCGGCGCTCACCGGCCACATCGTCTTCGCCACGCTGCACACCAACTCCGCCCCGCAGGCGATCGTCCGCCTGATCGAAATCGGCGTGGAGCCCTACATGGTCGCGCCCTCCGTCATCGGCGTCCTGGCCCAGCGGCTCGCCGCGCGCATTTGCGAGAATTGCAAGGAGGCCTACTACCCGACGCGCGACACGCTCCTGAAATATTTCCGGGAGGAAGGCCTCACCGACGTGCCGTTCTTCCGCGGCCGCGGTTGTCCCGCCTGCCGCTACACCGGCTACAAGGGCCGCGTGGCGTTTCACGAACTCGTGCTCATCACCGACGAAGTGCGCTCGCTGATCAGCGAGGGCCGCAGCGTGCAGGAGATTTCCAAGGCCGCGGCCAAGGTCGGCTACAAGCCGCTCCGCCACGACGGCCTGAAAAAAGTTCTCCTCGGCCTCACCACCATCGACGAGATCGAGCAGAACACCTCCTTTGAGTGGGCCACGTGATGCGGCCGGCGGCATCTGCGTAACAATCTGCATTGCAGCACTGACTCTTTTTCGAAAGCTCCGACCACCAGCGCACCATGGCCGACCCCCTCGTCATTGACCCCCAAGCGATCGAAAATCTGCGAGCTCTCAACCCGGGCGACAACGATGAGTTCCTGCGCGAAATCGCCGGTATTTTTCTCGAGGACACTCCCCAGCGCATCACCGAGCTCACGCAGAGTCTCAGCGCGGGCGACGTGCCCAAATTCACGCGCGCGGCCCATAGCATCAAGGGCAGCGCTGCCAATCTGGGCGCCGCCGCGCTCCGGGCCGTGGCAGAAAAACTGGAGCACCAGTCGCGCACCGACGGCCTCGTCAGCGTCGCCGCCAACGTGGCCGCGATCAAAGTGGAATTCGCCCGGGCGGAAACCGAGCTGCGCAAGATCGTGGCGCCGAAGTGAGCGCGGGCGCCGCGGTGCGGCCCTAAACCCTTTCGCCGCACCTACCGATACAGCGCGGTGGTCGGAGCGGTCGTGAGGACGTTGTATTGCCGCATGGCGAGCCGCCACCATTCGGCCAGCGCATCGGCGGGCACGCTCCACAATTCGCGGTGCAGCCAGATGATCGAGTCGGCGTCCATCAGCAGCGCCATTTTTTCCTTGGCGGTGAATTTCGCCGGCCCCTCGCGCAGCAGCCGCGCGCGTAATTGCGCGAACCACTCGCGCGCCTCTTCGCTCGGCCGCCGCTGGCGCAGGAGCGCGACATGCATCGCGTTCACGTAAGGATCGAGCACCGCCTGCAGCAGCCCGTAGTCGGCGCGCAGCGGCTTGAGCGGCGCGAGGTGCCGGTAGCATTCGGAGAGATTCTGCTCGAGCCGCTTCAACTCGTAGGGCGGATGCGTTTCCTCCGGCGTGAGGAACAAGCCAATCTGTCGCGCCCGGCGGCCGAAGCCCGCTTTGCTGAGGAAAATCGACAGCGGCACGGAGAGCACCAGTCCCGCGATCACCGGGCTCAGCCACCAGAAAAAACTCGGGAGCAAAATGAACGACGACACGCCCCAGACGAGGCCGAAGAGCGTCTGCCCGCCGTGCGTGATGATGGCTTCGCGCCAGTCGGTGCCGTCATCATCGCCGCCGCGCTTCTGCGTCACCCACGACACGCCCTGGCCAAGCAGCGTGCCGAGAACGAATTTCGAATTGAACGCCATGTTGATCGGCGCGAGCAGCGTGGAGAGCAGGGTCTCCAGCAGCGCGCTGATGACCAGCCGGTGTTTGCCGCCAAATTTCTCCGCCTGCACCTTGTCCCCGAGGGTCACGACCACGCTGACGATTTTCGGCACAAAGATGACGAGCATGGTCAGCGCAAACAACGTGAACGCCTCCGGCACCTTGAGGACGTAACCGAAGAGCGACGTGAAATCCTCCGGCCGATCCGGGCCGCCGGCGATGGGCGAGTTCACGAGCGAGAACACCTCGATCGTGCTCAGCACCATGAAGAGCAGCCAGAGCGGCGACGAGAGATAGCCCATCACGCCCATCAGCAGATGAAACCGACTCGCGGCGCGAAACCCGCGGGTCGCGAGCAGCCACGCGTGCTGCATGTTGCCCTGGCACCAGCGCCGATCGCGTTTCGCCGAATCGATCAAGGTCGGCGGGCCTTCCTCGAACGTGCCTTCGATGTCGCCCGCGAGCCACACGGCCCAGCCAGCCTGACGCATCAGCGCCGCCTCGACAAAATCGTGCGAGAGAATGCGCCCGCCGAACGGCTCGCGCCCGGGCAACTCCGGCAGCGAGCAGTGATCCATGAACGGCTGGATGCGCACGATGGCGTTGTGGCCCCAGAAATTTCCCTCGTGCTGCTGCCAGTAGTTCAGGCCCGCGAGAAACAGCGGGCTGTAAAGCCGGCTCGCGAAACTCTGCACGCGCGCGAACAGCGTTTCGCCGTTCACGATGCGCGGCGCGGTTTGGATGAGCCCCACCGCGGGATTTTTTTCCATCAACGCGACCAATTGCACCAGCGCGCGGCCCGTCATGATGGAGTCCGCGTCGAGCACGATCATGTAACGATAGCTTTTGCCCCAGCGGCGGAGGAAGTCCGCGACGTTGCCGGCCTTCTTGTTGATCGACTGGCGGCGCTTGCGATAAAAAATCCGCCCGAAGCCGCCGACTTGCTTGCAGAGCTCGAGCCAGGCCACCTCCTCCTGGATCCACTGGTTCGGCTGGTTCGAATCGCTCAGCACGAAGAAATCGAAGTGCTCGAGTTTCTTCGTTTCCTGCACCGATCGAAAGACGACGCGCAAGCCTTCGAACACACGGCTGACGTCCTCGTTGAACGCCGGCATCACGATCGCCGTCGAGGCCAGCGTCGGCTCCTCGCCGGGCGCAAGCGTGGCACTGATGCGCGAGCTGTCACCCCCGCGATTGATCACATAAAAACCCACCAGCGCGGTGCAAAACCCCGTCGCGATGTGCGCGAACAAAATCACGAAGAGCACGAGCAGCGCGGCTTCCAGCGCCGTGATTCCGTTGCGCCAAATCAGGTCGGCCATGAACCACGTCGCGAGGCTGGTGAGGCCGAAGATGCTCGAGAAAAAGAGAAACCGCCGCCGGTCGAGCCGGCGTGCGTCCATCTTCTGGCTGAGCGGCAGTGCCATGGTCGGATCAGCGGGTCGCGTAGAAAATCCCCGCCAGCACCGCGGCGAACACGAGCCAGAGCAGCAGCGCGCGCAGGAGCGGCCAGCGCTCGATCTGCTCCAGGGTTTCGCCCGCCGCCTCCGTGATCCGCCCGAGATCGATCGGGCGCGGCACCATGCTCGACACCGTCATGTCAGGCCCGGCCTCGATCACGCCCGCACGCATCGCCTGCGCGAAATCCGGCGGAATGTGCTCCTCGTCGAGAAAGGCATACGGCCATTTCTGCGGGCCATCGCACAGCAGCAGCGCGACGCGGCCGTCGACCGCGATGCGTTCGTGCGGCTGCCCGCGCGCTTGCAGCACTTCCGCGAACCACAAGTCCATCATCGCCTCGGTTTCCTCCGCGGCGACCGTGGTCGGCTCGCGCGTCGGCTCCGCCTCATGCCGGCGCGCAGCGCGCTCGAGGATTTGCTGAATCAGCCGGCTTTGATGCAGCCGGTTGTGAATCCGGTGCGCGCGCAGGTAATCCTCCACCCGCACGTAGGCGGCGTTCCACGCCTCCATCGTGCCGGTGCGCGGGCGAAAAGAATTCAGGGAGTCCAGAGATACGTCCATGTTTCCGTCAAAACATGGGGAGTCTTTTTCAGGAAACAACGCAGTTCCACCGGCCGGCCACTGCCATCGGGCTTGATGCCAAAACCGAGCCGCCACGTGTGGTTGTAAGGGTTTTTCTGCAGCGTATGGTAAGCGAGCTTCGCCCCCTCCCCCACGCCGACGTCCGCTTCAATCGCCGGGTCGGTTTTTTGCTGGCGCAGATACGACCCGTCGAAGTCGATCACGAAGCGCCGCAACTCAGGCTCGTGCGTCATCGACTGGCCGATCCGCGTCGACCCCACCACGCCCGCCGGGGGATGAATCTGCTCGAGGAACCAGCGCAACTTGTATTCGAACTCGATCGGCGTGCCTTCGGGCGGCAACTGATCCGGCGTCCAGAACGCCACGATGTTGTCGTGGGTCTCGTCCGGCGCGGGAAGTTCCGCGAGTCGCACCGAGCCACGGCCCCAATTACCCACCGGCTCCACCCAGGCATTTGTCCGCAAATGATAGTTCGCCTCGAGATCCTGGTAGGATTCGAAGCGCCGGTCGCGTTGCACCAGCCCGAAGCCGCGCGGATTGTTGTCGGCGAACGCGCTGACGCGTCCGAGTTTCGGATTCGACAGCGGACGCCAGAGCCATTCGTTCGCCCCGTTGTTCATCATCAGTCCGTCCGAGTCGTGCACCTCGGGGCGAAAGTCGCCGAAGTTCGACGCCGAGTTTTCGCCGTGCCAGAACATGCTCGTGAGAGGCGCGATCCCGAGCACATGTGGATTTTTCCGGCAATACACCACCGCCTTGACTTGCATCGTCGTCTCCGCCCCCGGATTCACCGTGAAGCGGTAGGCGCCGGCCAGACTCGCGCTATTCATCAGCGCGTAGACCACGAATTGCTTCGCCGTCGGGCCCGGCCGCTCGATCCAGAATTCTTCGAACACGGGAAACTCCTCGCCCGTCGCCTCGGCGACGTCGACCCCCAGCCCTCGCGCGGAGAGGCCGTAAACCGTCTGCGCCGCCAGCGAGCGGAAATAACTCGCGCCGACGAACGAGGCCACCTCGTCCCATGGCCGATCCGGATTGCCCAGATTGCCGAGGACGCGAAAGCCCGCGAAGCCCAGCGTGTCCGGCAGGCCTTCACCCACCTTCAGCGCACCGTATTTGTAGAGCGTGCGCGAAAACTTGATCGGCGTCGCCGTGTGGCCGTTGAGTTCGAACAACTGCACCGCGGTTTGATGCACGAAACCCGGATGCACGAACTGCAGTTGAAACGGCACCTTCTCCCGCCGCCACCGCGTCTGCTCCTCGTCGAAGAGGATGAGCCGATAGTCGTCGTAGCTCAGCTTGCGCAAGGAATCCGGCACTTGGGTCGGGCGCGGCGCGTAGGGCTTGGCCGCGAGCATCTTCGCCCGGTAGCGCAGCGTTTCGAAATCGAACATATCCTCCGCGGCGCGCGTCCGCGGGACCAGCAGAAGCAACCCAATCAGCGCGAACCGCCAAGTCCGGCCGAGGCCGGCCCGTGCAGCACGCCAATCGGCTAGAATGCCCCAACCGAATCGAAGGAATTGAAACCTCTCGCGGTCTTGATTCGCGTCTCTTCGCGTCATTGCGGCCGGCTCCGCCCGAGGGCACCCGGCGCCAGCCACCCTCTCCATACATCGGGCCAGTCTCGTCGAGACTGACCATCTCCGCGCTCTCGCGCTCCGTTGCGCGCTCCGGTTCGAAAAATTCATTTGTCCAAAAAGAACCCACGCTGCTTGTCCGAGATCGGCAGCGCCGCGCGCTCCATCACCTTCAACAGATCTTCCCAGATCATCCGCTTCGATCGATTCGACTGGTTGCGCAGGATGTAGCTGGGATGATACGTGATCATCAGCGGCTTGCCCGCGAACTCGCGCCACTGGCCGCGCACTTCGCCGAGCGCCTTGAAGGTGCCAAATCCCAGCAGCCCCTGCGCCGCCGTCGAGCCGAGCGCGACGAGCAAATCCGGCGCGACGACGTCGATCTGCGCGCGCAGATACGGGAGACAATACGTCATCTCCTCCTCCGACGGCGGCCGGTTGCCATACTGCTCGCCGTTGGCGCTCACGGGCAACTCCGGGCGCCAGTTCATGATGTTGCCGACGTAAACATCGCTGCGCTTGAGGCCCATGCCTTGAATCATTTTGGTCAGCAACTGACCCGCGGGACCGACAAACGGTTCGCCTTGGATTTCCTCTTCCGCGCCCGGCGCTTCGCCGACGAACATGATCTTCGCGTCGACGTTGCCGACGCCGAGGACGACCTTCTTGCCCGGCCGCACATGCGCCGTGCACACCGGATCGTTTTGGACGAGCGCGAGCAGCGCATCCCAGCGCGTCTGCTTGTCGCCCGCGGGCAGCGTCACCGTCGGAGCCGCCGGCACCTTCGCCGCCGACGCCCGGACGACTGCCGCCGTCGCGCGAATCACCGGTGGCGGCGGCTCGTAAGGCTTGAAGGCCGGTTGCGCGATTTCAGCGGGCTTGGACTGTAGGTCGGGCTTCACGCCCGACATCAGAGGCGTCGAAATCGCTTTTGCGTCGGGCGTAAAGCCCGACCTACGGCAGGCAATCACCCTCCGCAACGTCGCGATACTCTCATCCGACACGGCCACAGTTTTCACGCCGGCGGTTTTCATCCGGCGCAATTCATCCGTCAAAGCTGTGAGTGCAGCGTGCACGAGGACCATCGTCTATCGCACGGCGCTCGTGACGAGAAAAAACCAGCCCCGGCTTCCCCCGATCCGGAACCGGTCAGGCGGGACGCGGAAGGTGGAACTCAGGAAGCTCGTCCGACTTGAGATCGTTGCGTCGTCACGCACTGCGCGGGCTCCGCGCAATGACAAACGATGTTAAGACCGAATTGAGCGGTCATCGTTTGTGCCTTCTGCGCCTTTTTTGCGGCGACACCGAATGGATGAAGCGGCGCACCCTCATCCGAAATGCTTGATCGCGGCGGCGACGATCGGCTTGGCCCACTGGGGCGTGCGTGAAAGGTCTGGGGGGGCCGTGATCGCCTCAGCTTGAATCCGCAAAAGGAGAACCGGCCGCGGTGCAAGGGTGGTGAGGTCCGCCTCGGCGGAGTTGTCCCAGAGGACAAACTCGGTGAGATGCGGCAAGAGGCGGATGAGATTCAGCCGGCTCGTCTCCCACCGCTCGCGGATTTTCTTCTCGGGGATATCGTGGCCGCCGGACGCCACGCGGGCGGCCACCCGACGGAGGTGATGTTCCACCGAGGCCAGGCCAACAAAGCACACGTTAACCGCCATCCCCTCGCTGGCCGCGCGGAGCAGGAGCGCGGTGATCGTGTTGGCCCCGAGGGTGGTTTCAAAGACGAAGTCGGTGCCTTCCGTGAGGGCGCGTTCGAGGCGCTCCTTGCCTTGGAGCCACGCCAGGGAATTGGCCTCGGCGGGATCGATGCCCGGGTTTTGGCGGATGAGCGTGCGCGTGAATTCGTCGGGATTGTAGTAGTCGCCGCCCGAGGCGCGGACGAAGGCGCCGGCGACACTACTTTTTCCGGCACCGTTGATGCCGGCGAGCACGGTGATGGTTCCGCGAGGGGCGGCCGCGGGCTCAGGCATGGGCGGCGGCGCGGCGGGTTTTCAGGGCGGCTTGGCCCAAGGTTTTGGCGCTGGCCGAAAAGAGGGCGGCGGTGGCGCGCTTGGCTTTGCGGGTATTCATCCTCGCGACCAGCTGATCAAACTCGGCCGTCAGGTTTTCCAACGGCGCCCGCTGGCTCTGCTGGAACTGCTCGTATTGACCGACGGTGAGGATGACGTATTCGCGGCGGTTGTGGCGGGTGACGGCCAGCGGTTCACGGGCGGCGAGGCGGGCCACCTCGCTGAACTTGTTCTTGAGGTCGCTGGCCGAGATGTCGGCCAAGGCGGCGACCGGAGCGAAACCAAATCCTTGGACGGTGGAGGTGGCACGCGGGGTGGGCATGGCGGCAAACTTCCTGTTTTGGCTAAAATGGCAAGAATGGTCTTTTCGGGGCGGATTCGGGGTTCAAAGGGCGGGGGCTTCAGTTGTTTCCAAAAGGGAAACAACTGGCGGCGGCCAGGCGCGGACGTCGATCTGCACGCCCACGGGCCCATGGCGGAATGAAGACCCCGACCCGATTTAGCCTCTGCGCTCTCCGCGCCTCCGCATGAGACTCCTCCCTCGGTTCGACTCAGTTCCGCTTGCGCCGCACCATCACGATCCCCAGCGCCGCCACGCCCGCGATCGCCGCCCACGTGCCGGGCTCGGGAATCGCCGTCACCGATCCGAGCACATCGATCTCGCGATACATACTTTGTCCATTACTTCCAATGTCGGTAAACGTGAAACGCAGGCTGCCGACGCCCGACACCATATCGCCGCCTCCTGAAACGTAGCTGGTGGTGTAGACTTCAACCTCCGCGGTGCCGCCATTCGCCGCCGACACCGAAAGCAACGACGTGTAACTTCCCGAACCGGGCGCCGCCCACGACACGGAAAAATTCTGGCCGCCGCGATCTTGGGCCGTGCCGGTAAGCACATTGATGGCCGAAAGGTTGTAGCCAGCGGTATTCACCGTGGTGTTAAACGTCAGCGTGACCACGGTGCCGTTATTCGGGGTAAATGATTCAGGTGTCGCTGCGGTGCTGTCCCCACCATAAACGCTCCCGTCCACCAGTTTGCTCACGGCTGAGCTGAACGCGGCCGAGCCACTCGTGATGACGATCGAACCAAACGTCGACTGCGTGCTGTTGGCGAGATCGGTGCTGGAAGCCGCAAACGTTCCGGATCCCACGCCGCCCGTGTCGGTGTTGGTTCCCCTCGAAACATCCGTGGTGATCGTCTGCGCCGCGAGGCGCGCCGCCAACAAACCCGCGAGACCGATCGCCAAGCTCCCCCGGCTCGCGCACCGAAGAAAAAGACGAACCCATCCCTCCGAACCAATGGGAGAATCAGACATTGATCGGAGAGCAGGCTTGCCCTCCGCCCTAGTCAACCCGATTCGCCCTATGATATCCATCACAGGACACCGTTGAACGATGCCTCCCCCGCCGCCGCGCCCTCCTCCTTGGTTCGAATCAGCCCCGCTTGCGCCGCACCATCACGATCCCCAGCGCCGCCACGCCCGCGATCGCCGCCCAGGTGCCCGGCTCGGGAATCGCGCTAAACGTCATGCTCGTCGCCAGGTCGTAGGCGACCAAACCATTCGCGCCCTCAGACCAAGCCCCGCCAAACGACTGCCGCTCGCTGAAGTAAAGCGTGGCCGTATAACTGTGCCCGGCGGTCACGAGATCGCCGGCGAGCGAATAATACTCCCGATCCGCGACGAACGCCTCATTCACGATATCGGTGTTCAACGTGTTATCATGGCACCGCACGCCGGACTGCGTCGGGAAGTCACCCTTGAAATCGAGTTGCCAGAGCTCATTGGGCAACGCGCGCTCGAACCGCTGCAGCGGCCGGTGCCCGGCACTCGGTTCTGCCGACAACTGGCCCGCGCGCCGCAG
>JBBRLB010000043.1:0-41595 GCA_038231575.1 Opitutales bacterium
AAAGAGCGAGGCCAATACCCCTTGATGGTTCATCATCCCACTCACGCGCCCTGCCCGCTCGTGAATCCCGGCGACCTTCTTCCCACGCCAATCCCCGTTCTCCACCGGCTGGCCTCTCTAAGGAGACGCTGAATAAAGAATATGGAACCCAGGAACTCTGGAATGAGAGAGGGATAGCCTGATGAAATTCGCGATGCCTGGCGGTTTTTTCCTGAGTTCCTGATTTCCATATTTCTCCCCCTGCATTTTTCCGCGTTTCCCTCACGCTTCACCACCTACGCGGAGCCACCTGGGAGCCCGATCAGCTCAATCCATTAAATGCCCTCCCGCCTCCATCGAAGCGCCCCATGAAACTCCTCCTCGCCCTCGGCCTCCTCACTCACGCATCCCTGTTCGCAGCCGCCCCCGCGCAGCGCCCAAATATCGTCGTGATTCTCGCCGACGATCAGGGTTGGGGCGACTTGGGTTATCTGGGCAACAAAGACGCGCGCACGCCAAACATCGATCGGTTCGCAAAACAGAGTGTTTCCTTCGACCGCTTCTACGTGCAGCCCGTCTGTGCGCCGACACGTGCCGAATTTCTCACCGGCCGCTATCACCCGCGCTCCGGCGTGCACGGCGTCTCGACGGGCGCCGAGCGGATGAATCCTGATGAGCGCACGATCGCGGATGCGTTTCGCGCCGCGGGCTATGCGACGGGCGCTTTCGGCAAATGGCACAACGGCAGCCAATGGCCCTACCATCCCAACGCGCGCGGCTTCACCGAATTCTACGGCTTCACCTCCGGGCACTGGGGCGAATACTACGACGCCCCGCTCGAGCACAACGGCCAGCCCGTCCGCGGCCGCGGCTACATCGCCGACGACTTCACCGACCACGCGATCGCGTTCATCGAGCAGAACCGCGCGAAACCTTTCCTCTGCTACCTCGCGTTCAACACCCCCCACTCGCCCTACTGCGTGCCCGCCGAATACTGGGCGCACTTCAAGGATGCGCCCATCACCCAACGCGGCGCCGACGGCGCCGGCGAGACGCTCGACGTCACGCGCGTCGTGCACGCGATGAACGAAGCCCTCGACGCCAACGTCGGCCGCCTCCTCGCGCGCCTCGACGCCCTGCAGCTCGCGGACGATACCATCGTCATTTATTTTTCCGACAACGGCCCCGCCGGCTTCCGCTGGCTCGGCGGCATGCGCGGCAAAAAAGGCACCACCGACGAGGGCGGCGTGCGCGAACCCTTTCTCCTCCGTTGGGGAAAACGTTTTCCCGCCGGCACCACCGTCCGCGAGATTGCCGGCGCGATCGATCTCCTGCCTACCCTCACGTCGCTGGCGGGCATCCCGCGCGCCGGCGACCGTCCGCTCGACGGCCGCGACCTCACGCCGCTTTTGCGGGGAAATACCGCGGGCTGGCCCGAACGTCTGATCTTTTCCTCCCAGCAGAATCGCACCAGCGCGCGCGACCAAAAATATCACTTCGATTTCCAAGGCCGTCTCTACGATCTCGCGACCGATCCCGGGCAGACCAAGAATCTCGCCAACGCGCAGCCCGATGTCGCCGCCCGTTTCCGCACGGCCGTCGCCGACTGGCGGCGCGACACCCGGACCATCCTCACCGAGGACGACACTCGCCCCTTTCCCGCCGGCTATCGCGAGTTTCCGCGCACCTGGCTGCCCGCGCGCGACGGCGTGGCCCACGGCGGCGTCAAGCGCAGCGCCAACGCGCCCAACTCCTCCTATTTCGTCAACTGGACCTCGCCCGCCGACCGCATCACGTGGGACGTCGAGATCGCAACTACCGGCGACTACGAGGTCGCGCTGCTCTCTACCTGCCGCACCGGCGACGAAGGCGCAGAAATCGAACTTACCCATGGCGCCACGCGGTCCACCGGCCGCGTCGCCTCCGCTTGGGATCCGCCGTTGATCACCAACCAGGACACCATCCCGCGCCCCGCCGCCGAATCGATCATGAAGGATTTCCATCCGCTCTCACTCGGCATCGCGCATTTCGAAAAAGGTCGCGCGCCGCTGACGCTGCGGGCGACCAACGTCCCCGGGAAATCCGTGATGGATCTCCGCGGCGTCACCCTCACGTTACTCCCCGAAAATTCCTCCGCCCAGAAGCCATGAACTCCTTTGCCCTCCGCCCGCTCGCTCTCGCCACGCTCGCACTTTTTTCCTTCGTCCTGCGCGCCGCCGAGCCGGCCCGCCCCAACATCCTCTGGGTCGTCAGCGAGGACAACACCTACCACTACGTCGGCGCCTACGGCGATCCGATCGCGCGCACCCCGGTCATCGACCAACTCGCGAAGCACGGCATCACCTACGACAACGCCCACTCCACCGCGCCCGTCTGCGCTCCGTCCCGTCACTCAATCATCACCGGCGTTTACGCGAGCACCCACGGGGCGGAGCACATGCGCAGCGAGCGCCCGCTGCCGCCCGGTGTGAAGTTTTTTCCCGAGTATCTCCGCGCCGCCGGCTACTTCTGCACCAACAACGCCAAGACCGACTACAACACCTCCACGCCCTTTGCCGCCGCGTGGGATGAAAACGGCCGCACCGCCCACTGGCGGCATCGGAAGCCCGGCCAGCCGTTCTTCGCCGTCTTTAACTTCGAGCAGTCGCACGAAAGCAGGCAGCACACCCGCGTGCCGCTCGTCACCGATCCCACCAAAGTAAAAGTCCCCGCCTATCTCCCCGACACCCCCACCGTCCGGGCCGATGTCGCCCAATACTACGACAACGTCTCGCGCGCCGACGCCGCGATCGGCCAAATCCTCCAGCAACTCGCCGCCGACGGCCTCACCGACGACACGATCGTTCTCTACTACTCCGACAACGGCGGCTGCCTCCCGCGCAGCAAGCGCTTCCTCTGGGACAACGGCACGCACATCGCGATGGTCCTCCACGTTCCGGAAAAATATCGCGCCCTCGCCCCCGCGGCTCCCGGCACGCACTCGCCGGAACTCGTCAACTTCGTGGACCTCGCGCCCACCGTCCTGAGCCTCGCCGGCCTTCCCGCGCCCGCCTATTTTCAAGGCCGCGCCTTCGCCGGCGCCGACCGCCAACCCGCGCCGGCCTTCACCTACACGCTCCGCGGCCGCATGGACGAGCGCTACGATTTCTCGCGCGCCGTCAACGACGGCCGCTACCGCTACGTCCGGCACTATTTGCCGCACCGCCCCGCGGGCCAGCACGTCGGCTACCTCTGGCAGCAAGCCTCGATGCGAGAACTGGACGAACTCTTTCGCGCCGGAAAACTCACCGCCACCCAGCGCATTTTCTTCGAGCCCCGCGGCCCCGAGCAACTCTTCGATTGCCTCGCCGATCCGGAAAACGTCCACGACCTCGTCGCTGACCCCGCCCACCGCGCGGCACTCGACCGTCTCCGCGCCGCCAACCGCGCGCAAATCCTCCGCACGCGCGACACCGGTTTTCTCCCGGAACCGATGATGATCGCGCTCGCCGCCGGCGCCTCGCCCACCGTCATCTCCAATTCACCCGAACTCTACCCGCTCAACCCACTGCTCGACTTCATCGACGCGGCCCAGCTCGGCACGGCGACGCCCCAGCAACTCGCCGCCGCGACTCGTCACCCGCTCGCGGTGTGGCGCTACTGGGCCGTTACTGCCACGCTGACGTCGAAAAATCCGCCGGATTTTTCGCCACTGCTCACAGATTCGGATTCCTCCGTGCGCCTCGCCGCCGCCGAGGCGGTCTTGCGTCGCGGCCCGAGCGACGCCGCCTGGAAAGTGATCGCCGAGTCGCTCGGTGCGGCGCACTCCCGCGAACTCCGCCTCACCGCGCTCAACGCCCTCCCGTATCTGCCCGCCGCGCCCGCCGCAATCAAACCGCTGGTCGTCGCGTGTGGCAAAACGGAGGACGAATATCTCAAGCGCGCCGCAGAGTTTCTGGACACGCGGTAGCGGCACGCATCACATCTTTCCCGGAAAAAATTAACCCTCCAGCTCTGCCCAGCGGGCATACACCGCCGCAAGCTGCGCTTCGATCTGTTCAAGGCGGGCCGTCGCTTTGGAAACTTCCGCCCCGGGCAATTTGAAGAAACTCGGATCGGAAAGTTTGGCGGTGAGCTGCGTCTGCTCGGCTTCAAGCGTCTCGATCGTTTTGGGCAGCGCGTCGAATTCGGCGCGCTCTTTGTTGGTGAGTTTGCGCTTCTTCGCCGCGGGACCACTCGCCCCCGCGGCGTCGCGTTTCGCTTTTTGTTTTGCAGCTTCCTCCGCGGCGGCGAGCGCCGCGGCTTTCGCCGCCTTCTCTTTCTGCCAGTCGTCGTAGCCGCCGAGATATTCCGAGACGACGCCGTCGCCTTCGAAGACGAGCAGGCTCGTGCAGACTTCGTTCAGAAACGCCCGATCATGGCTCACGAGCAGGAGCGTGCCGCCGTATTCCACGAGCAGGTCTTCCAGCAACTCGAGGGTCTCGGCGTCGAGATCGTTGGTCGGTTCGTCGAGCACGAGGACGTTGCACGGCTTCGTAAAGAGTCGCGCGAGCAGGAGCCGGTTGCGTTCACCACCGGAGAGCGCGCGGATCGGCGTGCGGGCGCGATCGGGGAGGAAAAGAAAATCCTCGAGGTAGGAAATGACGTGGCGCGACTTCCCGTTGATCGTGACGGACGCGTTGCCATCGGCGACGGCGTCCTGCACGCGCATCGTCTCATCGAGTTGCGCGCGGAGTTGATCGAAGTAAACGACTTCCAGCCGTGTGCCCTGTTCGATCGTGCCGACCTTCGGCGCAAGTTGACCGAGCAAGAGACGCAGCAGCGTGGTTTTACCAGCGCCGTTCGGGCCGACGATGCCAATCTTGTCGCCGCGCTCGATGCGCACGCTCAGGTCGCGGACAATCCAGCGGTTTGCCGACTGCCCCTGATTTTCGCTCGCGACCAACCCGCCCGGCGTCTCCAACGGGCTATGCGCGCGGCTGTCGGCGGCGTAGCGGTAGCCGGCGCCTTTGCACTCGATTACCTTGAAGCCGCTGCGGTCGGCCTCTTGCGCCGTCATGGTCGCCTTGCCCGTGCGATCGCGGCGGGCGGCGCGCTCGGCGCGCATTTTTTCGAGGGCGTGGATGCGGTTGTTGGCGCGCGAACGCTGCGCCTTCACGCCGCGGCGGATCCACACTTCTTCTTGCGCGAGCTTCTTGTCGAATTGGGCGCGCTCGACCTCCTCGGCCTCCAGGACGGCCTCCTTGCGCTGGAGAAACGTGTCGTAGTCACACGCCCAGCCGACGAGCTTGCCGCGATCGATTTCGATGATGCGCGTGGAGAGTTTACGGAGAAATGTGCGATCGTGGGTCACGAACAGCAGCGCGCCACCCCACTCCAGCAGAAATTCCTCGAGCCACTGGATCGATTCGAGATCGAGATGGTTCGTCGGCTCGTCCAGCAGCAGCAATTGCGGATCCTCGACGAGGCCGCGCGCGAGCAGCACGCGGCGTTTTTGTCCGGCGGAAAGCGCCGCAAATTCGTGCTCGGCGGGCAGGCCCATCTGTTCGAGCAGCCGCTCGCAGCGATCGTGGCGCTCCCAGTCGTTGTGATGTTCGTAGGCGCCGCCCTCGCCCTCGACGACGGTGCGCACGGTGCCGGTCAGGCCGATCGGCACCTCCTGCCGGAGCGTCGTGAAGACCGCGCCTTGCTGGCGAAAGACCTGACCGACGTCCGGGTTAAGCTCGCCGTTGATGACTTTCATCAGCGTGGACTTGCCCGCGCCGTTGCGGCCGACGAGACACACGCGTTCGCCGCGATCAATCTGGAGATTGACCTGATCGAGCAACGGCGCGCCACCGAAGCTCAGACTGACATCGAGTAAACTGACAATGGCCATGAGAGTAAACGATCAGCTTGTCCGGCGTCCTACCTCCCGTGCAAGCCCGGCGTCACGACCTTTCAATCCGGTTTGTAACGTAATACGTTACAAACCGAATTGAGTCGCGGAACGACTGCACGATTGCGGCGGAGGCCACGTTGCGCCTTTTCATACCCGTGGCTTTGCTTCCTTCGCGCTACAACGTCCTCGGCGTCGGCGTCTCCGCGCTCACCCTGGCGCAGGCGTGCGATCTCGTCGTCGGGGTGCGCGGGCAAATGCGGCGCGGTTACGTGTGCTGCGGCACGGCCGCCGGGCTGACGGCGGCCCGCGCCGATCCCGCGCTGAGGAAAATTTTCAACGCGTCGTGGCTGACTACGCCCGATGGCATGCCGCTCGTGTGGCTCGGACCGCGAGGCGTCGAGCGCGTTTACGGACCCGATCTTATGCTCGCGGTCTGCGACGCCGGGCGCGCGAATGGGCTCACGCATTATTTTCTTGGCGGCGTGGCAGGCGTGGCCGGGGAACTAAAGCAAAAACTCGGCGCGCGCTTCCCGGGACTCGCGGTCGTGGGAACGTTCACCCCGCCGTTCCGTCCGCTCGACGCAACCGAACTCGCCGCGCTGCGAGCGGACATCGCCCGCATCCGACCGGACGTGATTTGGGTCGGGCTCGGCACGCCAAAGCAGGAATTTTTCATGGCCGAGCACGGGGAGCGCCTCGATGCCGGCGTGTTGATCGGCGTGGGCGCGGCCTTCGACTTTCATTCGGGACGCGTGCGGCAGGCCCCACGCTGGATTCAGCGGAGCGGGTTCGAGTGGCTGTTTCGGCTCGGCACCGAGCCGCGCCGGCTCGGACCCCGATATCTGCTGACCACACCCCTGTTCGCACTGCGCGTGCTGGCGCAGAAGATTGGGCTGAAGAAATACCCGATTGAAACCGCGGAAACGCGGAAGAGCTGAAGCAAGAACTCAAACCGGCCATCGCTTCGCTTCCGCGCCTTCGTTCGTCCGCGCTTCCGGGCTTAAAATAATTCCCGCTGCTGCAGCGCATCGCGTTTTTCGCCGTCGAGCGTGCTGAGCGCGAGGAGTTGCATCGTCGTGAGTGCGGCGAGCCGCGGTTCGCGCGCGAGCGAGGCGAGGAGCAACGCCCCGGCGATGGCGTCGTAAAGCGCGGCGTGGAAACGCCGGCGATCCGGCGGGCAATGCGCCGCCGCGAGCACATCAAGTTCCGCCTGCAAGCCGCAGGCCGCCACGAGCGATTCGAGCCGTCCCGAATCGAACTGCGGATAAAGCTGCGAGTAGAGCCGCGCCGAATCGATCCACGGGCCCCATTCGATGACGCGCTCGCCCGGTCGCGCGAAGTCGGGCGAGTTACGCGGATAGGGCCAGACGGATTTGAGCAGCGCGTTTTCCACGCCGGCGTAATGCGCCGCCAACGGGCCGTGTTCGCGCAATCCCGCGAAATAGTCCCAGTCGTCGCCAAACGGCGCGTGCGCCGCCAGCGCATCCTCGCCCAGCCCGTGCACGGCCGCGTCCTCCGGCCGCACGCGGCCGGTCGCCCGGCACAGGCGGGTGTGGGTCGAGGCGATTTTCCCCTCGCGCACCTCGGCTACGCCGAACTCCAGGATGCCGCTCGTGCGGCTGCCCTCGAAGTCGACGAAGAAGATCGGTTGCTCGGTCCAGGAGTTGCCCACGGAACACACGGAACACACGGATGGCGGAAAATCCGATTCTTTTTTCCGTGTGTTCCGTGTGTTCCGTGGGCAACTCTTCCGCTGTGGATCTGACGCCCTACCGCACCTTCATGATCGAGCTCGCCGGGGAAAGCGGCGACTTCGTGCGACCGTTGTTTGGTTCACCCGGGCTCGCGGTGGAGTCGAAGGCCGACCAGTCGCCCGTGACCGCCGCGGATCGCGGCGCGGAGGAGCTGATGCGCGCGCGCATCGCAAGAAAATTTCCGTCCCACGGCATCATCGGCGAGGAATTTGGCAGCGACCGCCCCGCCGCCGAATTCGTCTGGGTGCTCGATCCGATCGATGGGACGAAAAGTTTTATCACCGGCGTGCCGCTCTGGGGCACGCTCATCGCCCTGCTGCACCGCGGCCAGCCCGTGCTCGGCGCGATTCACCAGCCGATTTTGAAACAACTCATGCTCGGTGACGGCGCCACGACCACGCTCAACGGCAAAGCCGTGCGTTGCCGTGACACGACGCGCCTCGAGGACGCCACGCTGCTCTACAGCGATCCGCTCCATCCGGCGAAATATGCCGACGGGGCGAAACACTTGGCGTTGCTGCAACGCGCGAAGCTCGTGCGCACGTGGGGCGATTGCTACGGCTACCTGCTACTCGCCGGTGGCTGGGCGGACATCATGCTCGACCCGATCATGAACCCGTGGGACATCGCCGCGCTCGTCCCGGTGATCCGCGGCGCCGGCGGCGTCATCACCGACTGGCGCGGCGGCGCGGCCTATCCGGCCGAGTCGACGATTGCGGCCGCAACGCCCGCGCTGCACGCGCAGGTCATCGCGGCATTGAAATAAAGAGTCGCGCGGGTCTGCGCTGCGGGTGGTGGGGGCGGCTGGGAGAGCCGGCCACACCCGCTAGTCAGAGACCGGTGCTACGGTTCACGGCTTCGGTGCGGGCGCCGCCGGGGCCGGCGCGGCGCCACCGCTCATTTTGGTCTTCTGCTCGATGGCGAAGTCGCGCGCCATTTTCTGGATCTTCGGGCCGATCTGCCCGGCGCTCTGCATCATCGCGGTCTGCATTTTCGCCTGCACCTCGGGCTGCTTGGCGAGCATCACCTGCCCGAACGGGGTGTCGTAGAAGGCGGAAATCTGGTCGAGCTCGTCCTTCGAAAATGTTTCGCTGTAAATCTTGGTCACGTCCTCTTTCATCTTCACGGGATCGAGCGAGGCATTGACCATGTCCATGATGTTTTTCTCCAGCGTCGCGACATCCTCCGGGGCGGCGTTGGGAAAATTCTTGCCGATACTTCCGACCGAAGCGCCGATCATTTTGCGCTGCTGCGAGACGGCGCGCTCGAGCACGTCCTCGAGGTGAATCTTGTTCATCAACGCGGTGGCGTCGGCGAGCGTGGCGGGGGTGGGCGCCGCGGGGGCGTTGGTGACGCTGCCCTCGGACACGAGCGTGATGCGCGCGACTTTTCCGTCGCGCTCCAAGTCGAGCGCGGCGGCCTTGGCATCATACGCCTTCACCACATAGCCATCGAAGGAATCGCCGACCTTGAGCCAGGGGCTGGTTTTGCCAGCGATGCCCTGGAGGAGAAAACGCGTCTCGCGACCCATCGCGAGCGTGGCGTTGAAAACCGGGAGCGCCTCGGCGGCGCGAAGCCCGTTCGACAGGCTCAGAGCAAGTGCGGCGATGAGCAGCGCGGGAAGGAAGGGACGGAGTTTCATAAGGAATTGGTTCGGCTCCACCCTTCGGCGCCCGCGCCAGTCAAGTCGAGCGTCAAACGCCCAGCGGTCACAAAGCGGGACGAACGGCGCACCCGAGCCAGAACTTGGGCACGGTCGGTCGAAGACCTGACCTACTTTGAGCGCGATTTCTTTGCCGTCCAATCGGCCGTGACGCGCGAGGTGATGCCGCCGCGACCTTTCCAGTCGGCGACGATCGTGAGCGAGCGCGGTTTCAGCGCAGTGCCAAGGTCATCACAAATCTTGTTGGTCACGGCCTCGAAGAAAATCCCGTCGTTGCGGAACGCGTGGAAATAGAGCTTCAGCGCCTTGAGCTCGACGCACGTTTTGCCCGCGATGTAACGGACGGCGATCGTCGCGAAGTCGGGATGGCCGGTGATCGGGCACATCGAGGTGAACTCGTGGTGCGTGTGCTCGATCACGTAGTCGCGCTGCGGCGCGGGGTTCGGGAAGGTCTCGAGGATTTTCGGGTCAGCCATGGCGGGATTTTAGACCGGATGAACTAAATAAACGGAACGCCCGAAACCAATCCCTTTTGTTGATTCGGTTCATAGGGTCTAAAATCAGGTCGCGGTTTCCGTGAAGCGCGATTCGCGGATCACGGTGATCTTGATCGTGCTCGGATATTGCAGCTCGGCCTCAATGCGGGCGCGGAGTTCCTTCGCGATTTCGCGCGCGCGATCGTCGGTGACTTCCTGCGGCGAGACGACCACGCGGATTTCGCGACCCGCCTGAATCGCGAACGCTTGTTGCACGCCCTCGAGTCCCATGGCGAGTTTCTCGAGCCGGCCAAGCCGCTGAATGTAACTCGTCATCGACTCCGCGCGCGCCCCCGGGCGCGTGGCGGAAATCGTATCAGCGAGAATCACGAGGCCGGCGTAAACCGTCTCGGGCTTCACTTCTTCGTGGTGGGCGGCAACGGCATTCACGACGATCGGAGTTTCGCCAAAGCGTTTGATGAACTCCGCGCCGATCACGGCGTGGCTGCCCTCGAGATCACCCGGGACGCCCTTGCCGATGTCGTGGAGGAGGCCCGCGCGCTTCGCGAGATTCGAGTCGAGACCGACCTCGCTCGCCATGATCGAGGCGAGCAACGCCGTCTCCACCGAGTGATCGAGAACGTTTTGATTGTAAGAGAAACGGTATTTGAGCCGGCCGAGCATCTTAATGATCTCCGGGTGCAGGCCGTTGATGTTGAGGTTTGACACGGCGTCCTCGCCGGCCTGCGTCGTCACGAGATCGATTTCGTCGCCGGCGCGTTTCACGAATTCCTCGATGCTGGCGGGATGGATGCGGCCGTCCTTGACGAGGCTGTCGAGCGCGGAGCGGGCGACCTCGCGGCGCACTGGATCAAACGACGAGATCAGCACCATCTGCGGCGATTCGTCGATGAGCAGCGTGACGCCGGTGGCGGACTCGAAGGCTTTGATGTTGCGGCCTTCGCGGCCGATGATGCGGCCCTTCATCTCCTCGCTGGGCAGCGCCACAATGGTCGCCGTGAGATCGTTGTTCGGCTTGCTCGCGATCCGCTGCATCGAGGCGATGAGGATGCGGCGGGCGTCATTCTGAAGTTCCTGCTCGGACTTTTCGAGTGTGGCGCGGCGGAGCGCGCGCAGTTCGTCGCCGCACTCCAGCAGCACTTCCTCGCGGAGCTGCTTGCGGATTTCCTCGGCATCGAGTTGCGAGACGCCCTCGAGGCGCTTGCGCACGCTCTTCGAGAGCGCGCGGATGGCGTCGCGCGCCTGCTTCACGGCGGCGTTCTCGCGGTTGAGGCGTTCCTGGCGCTGCTCGAGCTGGTAGTCGAGGAGGGCGAGCGATTCCTCGTGCGCGCGGATTTCGCGCAGCCGCACGTCGCTCTCAATCTCGCGGCGATCGAACTCGCGATTCAATTCCGCGCGCTTCTCCTGAATTTCCGCGTCGGCCTTTTGCTTCACTTCCTCGGCGGCCACCGCCGCCTCGCGGCGCGCGACCTCGATGAGTTCCGCGGCCTGCTCGTGGGCCACGCGCCGGGTGTGGCGCGTCAACGCCCACACCACCCAGAACCCGATCCCTCCGCCAACGACAAGCGCCGCCGGGAGCGACCAGTCAAATGCGTCGCTCTCGGCGATCAGAAACGCGAAGTCGGCTGCGCTCACTGACGTCAAGGGACCGGAAAAGTAGGCGTCGAAACTGAAAGCTCAAGCCTTCTTCCCGTGCGGGTCTTACACGCGGAAATCAACCACCCGCCAGCGGCCGTTGAAAAGCCGGCAACGCCTCGCGCAACACCGCCTGCATCCGCGCCAGCGCGGCCGCTTCGCCGTCGGTGGCGTCGGTCTGCATCAACACGTAAGCCCACCGATCCGCACGGGCGTGCGCGAGCCGGCCCCACGCATCGTGCAAAAAGCGCTGCCAGTGGGTCGCGACCACCGCTTCGCTGCTGACGAACCAATACGCGGTCAATTGCGGCACGACCACCGGCCCGCGCGGCGACGGCACTTCGCGGCGCACCTGCAACAACGTGGCGGGAAACCCCGCGTCACTCCGCGCCGGAAACTCGAATCGGTGATCACTGCGCCCCGTGATCGTCCAGCCCTGGCCGACGAGGCAAAGCTCGGGCCGGTGAATTGACGTGCGGTCACGCCCGCTCAACACGATCGAAAGAAAAACCTGCTGCGACGGATCGCGGTGGCTGAAATAGATTTTCCGGGAGAACCCCGTATCGGCCGGCAGGATTTCCCGCTCGATCGGCGCCACCGGCACGGGCCGCCCCGTCCACTCGATCCCGAGAAAGGCTGGCAGGTCGGCCGGATTTTTTTCGTCTGCCGTGAGCCACACGCCCGCGGCGCCGCGCGGCGGCAGCGTGGCGAGGTGATGGAGAAAAAACATCTCGCCGATCGCGAGGGCGACGATCGCTCCGGCGATGACGTAGGGACGGCTCTCCGAGCCGTCCTGGGTTTGCTCTCCCTTCGTCCTCACAGACGGCGATTTTTCCTGGGACTCAGGACGCCTCGGAGAGGCGTCCCCCTCTTCCGGCCACCCGCGTTGCATCGCCGCCGCGGCGCCGAGCACGCCGCCCAGCACGATCACGAACACGCCATAGCCCATCACCGTGTGCGCGTGTTCGCCCCACGCCTGCCCACCCCATTGCGCGGCGAACACGATGGACGAGATGCGCGCGACGTTGCCCAGATACACCAGGGGGAAACACAACAGCAGCATCACGCCGCGTCGCGTCCACGAGTGAAAATTCAAGTAGCCCGCCAGCAGCGAGAGCGCCGCCAGCGCCGTGAGCGAGCGCACGCCGGAGCACGCCGCCGCGACGTCGTAATTATAGCGACCGTCGGGCGCGACGAGTTGGGTGCCGCTCTGCAACACGCCGATGCCGGCGGTGTGCGCGAGCCCGGCGCTCGCATCGATCACCCACATCCGCAGCCAGAATCCGATCGAGTCGAAGGCGTTGAGCGGAATCGCAAACGCCATGAACCCGAGCGGAAACACCGCCGCGCCGCCCCACCGCTTTCCCCCCGCCAGTCGCAATGCGCCCCACATGAAAATCAAAAAGCCCACGATGCTCACGCGCGTCTGCTGCACCGCGAAGCCGATCGCGTGCAGCGCGAGGCCCGCCGCCATCGCGACCAACGCGGGCCAGACGGGCGCGTCATCCATCACCCGGCTTCCGCCCTCATCACGCTTCAGATTCCGCCCGAACAGCCAGATGCTCAGCCCGAGAATCAGCCAGCCGTGCTCCGTCTCCGCCGCCGGATCGAGCCACTGGCTGATCCACCACCAGAACATGGAGTCGGTGTTGACGTAGCCGTGCGCCGCGTTGCCGAAAAACTGCCAGACGATCACGCCCACGACGGCGCATCCCGCCGCGGCCATCCAGGGTGCGCGCTCGGAAGGTTTTGCGGCTGGCTTACTCATCGACGGGCGGCATCATCCCGGGTCGCACTCGATTTCCAAGCTTGAGATGAAGCTCCTTGTCCTCGCGCAGACTCCGCCGCCCGTGCATGGGCAGAGCCTCATGGTGCAAACCTTGCTCGACGGCCTGCCCGCGTCCGGCCTCGCGGTCCATCACGTCAACCTCGGGCTGTCGCGCGACGCCGCCGACATCGGCCGCTGGCGGCCCGGCAAAATCACGGCGACGTTTGGCGCCGCGCTGCGCGCGATTGCGGCGCGTTTTCGCCATGGCTGCGACACGCTCTATTACGTGCCCGCGCCGGGGAAACGCGGTGCGCTGTATCGCGACTGGCTCGTGATGCTACTGGCCCGGCCGTTCTTCAAAAAACTCGTGCTGCACTGGCACGCGACCGGGCTGAGTGCGTGGCTCGAGACTGAGGGCACCGTCTTCGAACGCGGACTCACGCAATCATTGCTCGGCCGCGCCGACTTGTCGCTCGTGCTCGCGAACGAACTGCGCGCCGACGCCGAATACCTCCGCGCGCGTCGAATCGCGATCGTGCCGAATGGCATCGCCGATCCCGCCGCCTCTGCCGCGCCGCGCCGGGCGCTCGCCGCCGGCGAGCCCTGCGAGGTCCTCTTCCTCGGCTTGGGCAGCCACGCGAAGGGCCTCTTCGCCACGCTCGACGCCCTCGCGATCGCCAATCAACGCGAGGCAGGGGCGTTTCGGCTGAGGTTCGCCGGCGGTTTCGCGAGCGCGGAGGATGAACGGGAATTTCAGGTGCGAGGCAGATCCCGCGGAGTTGCCGCGCACCATGTTGGTTTCGCCGACGCCGCCCAAAAAGACGCGCTGCTCAGCAGCGCCGACGTGTTTTGTTTTCCCACCCGCTATCCGCACGAGGGCCAGCCGCTCGTGCTCATCGAAGCGCTCGCGCACAATCTCCCCATCATTACTACGCGCTGGCGCGCGATCCCCAGCATGCTGCCGGCCGAGGGCGTGTGGTTTGTCGACGCCACGCAGCCTGCTCAAATCGCCGACGCGCTGTGGGAGGCTCGGCGCCGCGCTGCAACGGGTGACGCCCTCCGCCAGCACTATCTCGCGCACTTCACGCGCGAGCGGCACCTCGTCACCCTGGCCGCGGCGCTCGCGGAACTGAACGACTGACGGATTCCTCAGGGGCCGGGCCGCCGTGCATGCCACGCCGAGAGTTTTTCTGCAGCGCGCCGAATTTCTTCGCGCTGCGCCGAGTTGCCGGGCGTCCGTCCGAGCAGGGCGCCACCGAGGAGGGCGACGGCCGCGTCTTTCCAGGCCCGCGGCTGCCAGCGATAGTGCTGCAGATAACGGAAGTGTTGTCCGGGCAGATGCCGGAGAAAGCGCCAGCCGTGACGGAGCCGAAACGAAACGTAATTCCCGCTCTGGAGCCCGAAAAATAATTTCGACCACTCCAGTTCGGCGGGCGCGCCCGGCGGCGGCAGGTGCTCGCACACCGCTTCGGGTGCGAGCACACATTTGAAACGCGCCGATACGCGCAGCGTGTATTCGAGATCGGTGAACTGGGACCACAAATCGATCCGCGGGTAGCCCACCGCTGCGATCGCCCGACGAGAGATCAGCACACTCGCCCAAATCGCCCAGTTCCACTCCAACGGCGCGGGACCGCAGCGTTGCAGAAATTCCGCCGGCGTCGGATGCTGCCGCACAACATCCCAGGCAGGCTGCGCCAACGGTCCGGGAAACCAGCGCACCATCCCACTTTCATCCGTGATCAAAGGTGCGACGGCTTCGGCGTGAGCTTCCCCGGCCACGCGGAGCATCGTCGCGATCGCGCCGGCCGTGACGCACGCGTCGTCGTCCATCACGAGCGCATGCGTGGCAAGCGGATCCTGCAACATCTCGTGCAGACCGGCGCCGATGCCGCCAGCCGTCCCAAGATTGCAGCCGAAGTCGAGCACGGCGGCCGGCACCCGCGACGCCGCGACCACGCGCGCGGTCTCACCGTCACTGGAGTTGTTCACGACCAGAACCCGCGCGAGCGGCGGCCCCTGCCCCTCGAGCGATTGCAAGGCTCGCGCCAGCAACTCCGGCCGACGGAAGGCGGGAATGATCACGAAGACCCGGGCGTTCATCGTCGGGGTCCAGCGTGCCGCGCGCCCGCGGCGGCGACCGGCCGCCCGCTGCGCATGACCCGCACTTGCGTCTCGTCCCGCGCCCGGCCCACTATCGCGACGTTCGTCTGCACCTCCCCGCCGTAACCGAGCGTCTGCGCGGTGCAAGCTTTGGCGCGACACGCTTCACTCTCTTCTCACCACCGATGATTTCCGACGACGGCGGCCCAGCGCCCTTGCTCGACCAAGCGGCCCAAGGCTATCGCGCGACGCTGCTGTCGCAGGGCATCCGACTGGCCTGCAAAGCCGTCTCGGTCGTGGTGCTGGCCCGCCTGGTGTCGCCCGTGGACCACGGCTTGTTTGCGATGGCCGCCAGCCTGTTCATGCTGCTCGCGCTCTTTCGCGATCTCGGGCTCGGGGCCGCGGCGGTGCAAGCGCGCACGCTCTCGGAAGAACAACTCAGCACGCTGTGGCGCGTGCACGCCGTGGCGGGCGTGACGCTCACCGCGCTGGCGGCGGCGCTCGCGCCGGGGCTCGCCGCGATTTACCACGAGCCGCACGTCGCGCGTCTGGCCGCGACCATGAGCGTGGGCCTGTTACTGGTCAGCTGGAACACGTGGCCGCGCGTTTTGCTGATGCGCCAGTTGCGCTTCAACGCACTCAACCGCTTGGAAACGCTGGCGGCTGTCGTGGGCACCGCCGCGGCGATTATCGCGGGTGCCCTCGGCGCCGGCGCGTATGCGTTCGTCGCGTTTCTCCTCGGCTCGGAAATCGTCTCACTGATTGAGGCGTGGCGCGTGTGCCGCTGGCGGCCGACCGCCGCGGCGCGGTGGGACAGTTTGCGGGAAATCTGGCGCACGGGCTTCACTCTCACGGGCTACAATGTGCTGCTCTATTTTCAGCAGCAGCTCGACACGCTGTTGATGGGAAAATGGTTCGGCGCGGCCGCGCTCGGCCTCTACAACCGGCCGGCGCAGTTGCTCGCGTTGCCGCTGCAACACGCCACGGCGCCGCTCACCCAAGTGTTGCTGGCCGCCCTGTCGCGGCTCGGAACAGAATCGCCGGAATTCGCCCGCCACGTCCGCGCCACCGCCAACCTGATTGCCCATCTCACCCTACCCCTCGCGGTCGTCTGCCTCACGCTGCCGCACGAAACCGTGCGACTGCTTCTTGGGGCGGCGTGGCCGGAGGCGGCGCCCTTGTTGCGCTGGCTCGCCGTGAGCGCCGCCACCTCGTATCTGGCGGCCACGATCTACGGAGTGAGTGTGGCCAGCGGACATTCGCAGCGGCTCGCGATGATGTCGGTCGTCGCGCTCGGCGCGAACGCGCTCGGCCTTTGGATCGGGCGGGCTTATGGCCCGGTGGGCCTGGCGGCCGGGTTGGCCGGTTCCAATCTCGCCTTGCTCGGGCCGCGACTGTGGTGGGCGACCCGTGGCACGCCGCTGCGGCTCGGGGATTTTGCCGCGGCGTTCAGCGGGCCGCTCGCGCTGGCCACGGCCACGGCCGCCGGCACCATGACCGCGCACCGCCTGATCGGCGAGGTAAACTGGCTCGTGCGTTTCGGCGCTTCGCTCGCGGGCGGGGGCGCCGCGGCGGTCGCACTGGTTATCACCTGGCCCCGCTTGCGCGACGAGTGGCGCTACGTGTCGCATCACCTGCCGTGGTCGCAACCCCGCGCGGCCGGCACGTCGCCGTCATGAGTGTGCCGGCTCCCCGCCTCGCACCGCCGCGGGTGCTCCATTTCATCACACGTCTCGGGCTCGGCGGCGCGGAACGCGTCGCGCTTGATCTGGTCCGCGGGCTCACACCAGACGTGGATTCTGCGGTGTTCGCGGTGCATGGCATCGCGAACGACGCCATCGGCGCGGCCATGCGCGACGAGCTGGCAGAAACGTCCACGCCGGTTTTCACCGGCACGCACCTGCCGACGAAATGGGGCGGCCTGCTCCTCGCGGGTCTGAGCGCCGCGCGTGCGGTGAGACAATTTCAGCCCGACATCATCCATCTGCACACGGAAATTCCCGAGGCAAGCTACGCCGCAATGATCACGCTCCACCCGGCGCTGCGGCGAATCGCCGTCGTGCGCACGATTCACAACACCGTCTATTGGTCATACTGGCCGAAGCTCGGCCGATGGTGCGATCGCCGGATGGCGCACGCTTATATCGCGGGCGTCTCGCAGGGGGCGGCCGAGGCCTTCGCGAATTTGCGCTGTGAATCCGGCGCCGCCGCACCGCCCGCGCCGCCGGTGATTATTTTCAACAGCGTCGCGCTGCCCCCCGCGGCCACTTCACCCCAGGCCGCGCGCGGCGAGTGCCTCCGGCTGCTTTTCGCGGGCCGGTTCGAATTTCAGAAGGGCACCGATCTGTTGCCGGACATTCTCCCGCGCGTCCCGCCACCGCTCGGGCAACGCTGCGAACTCACGTTACACGGCGGCGGAGCGCACGAACCCGCCCTGCGCGCCCTCGCCGCCCGGCCGCCGCCGGGTTGGTCGGTGCGAGTGCTCCCGCCGGTCGCGGGGCTCGCGGCGTCGATGCCGGACTTCGATTTCGTCCTCATGCCCTCGCGCTTCGAGGGCATGAGTCTCGTCGCGATTGAAGCGCTGTTGCTCGCGGTGCCGTTGGTGGCGACCGACGCGCCCGGTCTGCGCGAGCAGCTCCCCGCCGATTATCCGTGGCGCGCCCGCGCGGGCGACGCCGCCGATTTCGCGCGGGTGTTGCAATCGGCGCTGGCTGCGCCCGACGAATGCCGGGTGACGGCGGCGCGGGCGCTGGCGTTTGCCCGCGAACGTTTCGATCCCGCGGCCATGCACGCGGGCTATCGCCGGCTCTACGCGCAAGCCCGTGGATCGAAACGGGCGGTTTCCGACTGAGCCGCCGATGGTTTTCGCTCGTTCGCTTTCGCGAGTCGTGTCATCACGGCGGCCACTTCCATGATGCTGTCGGCCATGTGGCGCACGAGGGTCTTCGGGACGGCCGCCGCCGTGCTGGGGTTGTGGCTGGCGGCCTTGATCGCGAACGAGCAGTATTTTTGGCCGCTGCTGTGCGGGGGCGGATTTATCATCCTCGGGCTGATCTACCTGCAATCGCTCCCGTTGCCCACCGTGCTGCTCGGCGGCGCATTGGTTGGCTATATCGTGGGCAACCGCGGCTTCGCTCAATTGTCGCTGGCCGGTCAGTTTCCCCTGCTGCCCGCGGAGTTCGTGCTCCTCGTCGCGGGGTTCGCGCTGGCCGTGAAGAGCGCGGCGCAACGCCGGCTGCCGCTGCGCCGCGACGCCCTCAATGTGGCCATCCTCGGGTGGATGGCGTGCTGCTCGTTCCGGCTCTACCTCGATCTCCGGCTTTATCATTTCGCGGCGCTGCGCGATTTCGCGACGGTTTACTACGCCACGTTTTTCTTTCTCGCGCAGGACGCCGCCACGACGCCGGCCGGGCGGCGCTTTCTCCGGCGCTGCCTGCTCAGCGCCTGCGCGGCGCTGGTCGTGGTTTATCCGCTCTTTGTCCAATGGCCCGGCTTCTTTCTCGAGACCCTCACGTTGCGCGGCGTGCCGCTGGTGTTTCTCAAAGGCGACCTCGTCGGCACCTTCATGGCCGTAGGCGCGCTGCTGTTTTTTCTGCAGTTCGAACAAAAACGCTCGCTGCTTTCGCTCGCCGGCAGCCTGGCGCTGACCGGGCTCGTCGTCAGCACGAACAACCGCGCCTCCATGCTCGGCCTCGCGGTGGGCGCGCTGCTGCTGGCCTTCGCGGGCCGCTGGCGGTTTGCCGCGTTTCAGACCGGCGCCGCGATCGCGGCGGCGGTCGTGATTCTCTTCGCCGCCTATCTCCGCAACGAATCGTGGGAGCGCACGCCGCTGTATGGCATGTATGAGCGCGTCGTGTCGCTCGGCGACCCGCTGGGCCAGCACAACTACTCCGGTGATGAGACCTTCAACAAGGGCGACAACAATCTCTTTCGCGCGGTGTGGTGGCGGACGTGCATCGACGAGACCGTCGCCACCAATCCCTGGCTGGGGCTCGGCTGGGGCTACGACCTGGCGGAAAGTTTTGTCCGCATTTACTACCCGGAGGGCGGCGATGATTTTTCCGTGCGCAGTCCGCACAATGTCGTCATCACGATGTTTGCGCGCGCCGGCGTGGTCGGCCTCGGGCCGTTTCTTTTCCTGCTCATCGTGATCGTTGCCCGGGCCTGGCGGGCCGCGCGCAAAATGCCCCTCGCGGTCGCCGGCCTGTGGGCCAGCGTCTGCGTGATTCTCACGAGCGCGTGCCTTGGCGTCGTGCTCGAGGGACCGATGGGGGCGGTCGTGTTTTGGACGCTGCTCGGGCTGGCCCATGGTGAGAGCCTGGCGGCCGCGGATTTGGAACTGGCCCCCGCGATCGAGGCCGAGGCCATCGATGACGCCTCCGGATCGTTGCCAACGGCGGTTTCGTCTGCTTGAGCCTTCTGCTTCGTTTCGCCACCGTGAACCTCGCCTCTCCCACCGACTATCTCAGCGTCTTCAAACCGACGACGCGCGTGAGCTGGGACTGGATCACGCCGCTGGCGATTCTCGGGCTCTGCACCTTCGGCATCGCGTTTATCTACTCGGCGCAATTTCAGCTCCACGGGCCGGACTTCACGAAGCAATATTGGTTCAAACAGCTCGTTTTCCTTGGCCTGGGTGCGGTCGTTTACGTCGGGGTGTCGCTGATCGACTATCGATTTTGGCTGAGCGTCGTCCACTGGATCTACGTGGCCTGCCTCATCACGCTCGTGCTCGTGCTCATCCCGGGAGTCGGCCGGGTGGCGGGCGGAGCGCGGCGGTGGTTGTTTTTCTTTCAACCGTCCGAAACGGCCAAAATCGGCGTCCTGTTGGTGACCGCCACGATCCTCGTGCATGCGAAAATCGGCACGATCGCGCAGTCGCTCGGGACCCTGGGGAAATTGGCCCTTGCGGTGGGCGCGCCCATGCTGCTCATTTTGTTACAACCCGACCTCAAGCCGGCCATTGTCCTGCCCCCGATGGTGTTTTCCATGCTCTACGTTTCCAAGCTGTCCGCCCGGTTTTTCCTGGGCGCACTGGGCGCGTTCCTGCTCATCGTCGGCCTGGTGGTGATCGATACCCGGCGTTACGCGAACTACATGGTCGAGCACGGTTACAATTTCACGCGCGACACGGGAAAATACGACGCCTCGGGTCTGAAACTGGTCCCCCTCCACGACTATCAGCGCAACCGCATCCTGCCGTTCGTCGCCCCCGACAAGATCGATCCGATGGGCGTGGCGTGGAATCAGCGGCAGTCACTCCTCTCGGTCGGCAGCGGCGGCGTCGCCGGCAAGGGCTGGACTGAGGGCACGCAGGCCCAGCTCGGCTATCTGCCGCGCTCGATCGCGCACACGGATTTTATTTTCTCGGTCATCGCCGAGGAGAAAGGTTTTCTGGGAAGTCTTACGGTTCTCGGCCTTTTTGGTTTGGTGTTGTTCAACGGCATTCGCATCGCTGGTTCCGCTCGGGACCGGCTCGGCACGCTGCTCGCCTTAGGCGTCACCGTGCTGTTCGCGGTGCATGTGTTCGTGAACATCGCCATGACCATCGGGTTGGTGCCCATCACGGGCATACCGCTTCCCTTCATCAGCTACGGTGGCTCCTTTGTGCTCAGTTGCTGCTTGCTGCAAGGACTGGTCCAGAGTGTCTGGCGCTTCAGGAAGGATTTCGCATGAAATCCCTTCTTCGCGCTCACGACCGCTCTGCCGGAATTTCCTGCGCCGCATCTGCCGCACCGGTTGCCGCCGTGTTCAACCCACACGACACCCACCATGAGCGATCAATCGCAACCCAACTCCGGCGTCCCGTCGGATGTTGCCGCCAAATATGACGAAGAACTCGTCAACCCCCCTGCCGTCTCCGAAAGCGGCCCCATCAGCGCCGACGAACTAAAAGCCGGCGCCAAGGAGCGCTCGAAGAATCGTCCGCTCCTCCAGAAAATTCTCTCCGTGTTCCAGAAGGAGAAGAGTTCCTACCGCGAACTCATCATCAACTCCGAGCCACTTGAAAAGCGCGTCGCGTTACTCGTCGACGGCCGCCTCGAGAAATTCGAGATCGAGCGCGAGTCCGACAACCGCATGGTCGGCGGCATCTACAAGGGCCGCATCAAGAATCTCGATCCGGGCCTCAAGGCCGCGTTCGTCGACATCGGCTACACCAAGAACGCGTTTCTCCATTACTGGGACATGCTTCCCGCTGCCACCGACTCGTCCGTCGAAGTCGTGCGCGTGAACAAAAAGAAAAACGCCCCGCCCCGCCCCGCCGATCCGACCGTGAAGGACATCCCCTCGATGTATCCTCCGGGCACCGAAATCGTGATCCAGGTCACCAAGGGTCCCATCGGCACCAAGGGTCCGCGCACCACGACCAACCTCTCGATTCCCGGTCGTTATCTCATCCTCACGCCGTTCTCCGACGGCTGCGGCATCTCCCGCAAGATCGAGGACATGGCTGAGCGCAAGCGCCTCAAGACGCTGATCAACGAGCTTACCATTCCCGAAGGCGTGGGCGTCATCGTCCGCACCGCCGGCGAGGGCAAAAAAGCCCGCTACTTCGTCCGCGACCTCCATCTCCTGCTGAAAACCTGGGAAGGCATTCAGACCAAGATGAAGAACGATCGCGCGCCCGCTTGCCTCTACATGGAGCCCGATATCGTCGAGCGCACCGTCCGCGACTTCCTGACGGAGGAAGTCGACCGCGTGCTGATCGACAGCAAGGACGACCACGAGCGCACGCAGAAACTCGTCGGGCAAATCTCCCAGCGCTCCGCCGGCAAGATCGCGTTCTACAAGGATAGCATTCCGATTTTCGAGCGCTTCAACATCGAGCGCCAGATCGAGCAGACCGGCCAGCGCAAGGTGCCGCTCCCGTCCGGCGGTGAAATCATCATCGACGAAACCGAGGCGCTCATCGCCGTCGACGTGAACACCGGCTCGCACAAGAACCGCGGGGGTGACGAGAAAAACGTCATCTACGCCGTGAACCTCGAGGCCGCCGCCGAGATCGCCCGCCAAATCCGCCTCCGGAATTTGGGCGGCCTGATCATCATGGACTTCATCGACATGAAGGAGCGGCGCCACCGCAACGCCGTCTACGAAAAAATGGTCGAGCTGATGTCCACCGACAAGGCGAAGAACCACATTCTGCCCATCTCGTCGCTCGGCATCATGCAGATGACGCGTCAGCGCCAATCCGAGTCGCTCTCCTCGAATCTCTACACCGACTGCCCGTATTGCCGCGGCCGCGGCATCGTGAAGAGCGCGACGACCGTCTCGGTCGAGTTGCAACGCAAACTCTCCTCCGTCGTCCGCCGCCTCCAGCTGCGCAATGACGGCAAGGAGTATTCGCTGCGCGTCCTCGTTCACCCCAGCATCCTCGAACGCCTCCGCAGCGAGGACGCCGACCTGCTTGTGCGCATGGAAAAACTCTTCGGGGTGAAGTTGGCCTTCCGCGCCGACCTGAATTACCACGTCGAGAATTTCAAAATCATCAACGCGATCACCGGCGAAGAGTATCGCTGACCGGAGCGAGCGCCGACGCGCTCACATGGACGGGCCGCCCGGTTTCTCCGGTGCGGCCTTTTTGTTGTCGGGCGACGGCTGGAAGCGTTTCCGTCTGCTTCCCTCCCCTCCCGTAAAATGAAACCCGAGCGGCCGGCGATTAAACCAGCCGCCCGGGCGAATGCCCCGCAGGCATTTTAGACCGACCCCAAATGGTCGGTGCCGCATTCCGTGACGCTCAAAACGCCACGGAGGTCGTGCACGAGATCCGGCGGAGATCGAGGTGGGTGAAGCCGTTGTGATACATGCCGAGCAACGGGTTCGCCGCCGACCCCGCACGCGATAAGTTGAATCGCGGCTAAAGAGAAGGTCATTCTTGTCGGTGAGATTGTTCAAAGATCCCGGCCTTTTCCGAAGCACGCGACCGCGTGCTCGCCAATTTCTCGGTCGACCGGTGCGACGTCCGACGGACGGAAAAGACCCGCGCCCTTCGCCGCGGCCCCACCGTTTCAATCGACGACGCGGTGCTCGAAGCGCTGTCGTTTCGCACCCAATCGTTCCTCGCCACGGAAGCGTGCCTCCCTTGGCCCGGGGCCGATCGTGGCCCGGCCGCCGATTACGCGCGACCAACCCGCGCCGCGTGGGTCCAAGCTCGGCGATGACATTGCACAACTCCGGCCCCGCTCCCCTCCGAATTCGTCCGCCTGGCGGCCACGTGAACGCGAAACTCCCTTCGCGATGAAGCCGGCGCCTGCCTCCTTCGTCACCTCGCCGGTCGCCACAAAGCCCGAGCCCGCCGTGGTTCGGATCGAGCTTTCGTTGCGATCGTTGCTGATCGTCCTAGCCATCATCTCGGGAGTCTGGCTGTTGCTGAACCTCCTGCCCGCGCTGCTGGTGCTCGTGGCCGCACTGATGTTGGTGGGTGCGCTAAGCCCGGTGGTGACCGCGCTCGAGCAGCGGAAAGTGCGGCGTCTGCTGGCGCTCTGCATCGTTTTCGGCGTCGGCGTCATCCTCGCCGCTGCGCTCTTCACACTCACGGTCCCGACGCTGGTCTCGCAACTTAAGTCGCTGGTCGAGCATGAACCGGAGATTCGCGAAAAAGTGGCCGGTTACCTCGACCAGTCGCGACTCACCGCCGCGATCGCGGAGGAATTCCGGAACATCCAATACAGCGAGCTGCTGAAGTCTTCGAAATCCACGGTGGTCACGGTGACCACGCGCGTGGCGGAAATTTTCGCGTATGGCGTCGCGTCCATTTTCCTCGCCTTCTACATGATGATCGACCGCGACCGGCTGCGCGGCGCCCTGTTCGCGGTCGTGCCGCGCCGGCACCACATCCGGCTGTCGCACATCCTGCTCAATCTCGGCACGATCGTCGGCGGCTATATTCGCGGCCAATTGCTGACCTGCTTGCTGATGGGTGCGTTTATCTTCGTGCTGCTCCTGGCGTGCCACGTGCCCAACGCGCTCGCGATCGCCCTCTTTGGCGGCGTCATGGATCTGCTGCCCTACATTGGGATCTTTCTCACGATGGGGCCCGCGGTCATCGCAGCCGCGCTGGAAGGCCCGACCCGGGCCATCATCGTCTTCGCCCTGATGCTCCTGTATGAGGAATTCGAGAGCCGCGTGCTTGTGCCCATGGTCTACGGCCGGGCGTTGCGGCTGCCCTCTTCGGTGGTGTTCTTCTCGCTCATTGTCGGCACCACGCTGGCGGGAATCGTCGGCGCGCTGCTCGCGCTGCCCATCGCCGCCGCCGTGCTGATGCTGGTCGAGGAACTGCGCGTCGAACTCCCCGGGGAAGCGACGCAACCCGAGGACATCGAGCAAGAGCGCAAAGACCATCACACCGAGCGGGAATACGAGCGGCGCGCGGAGAGCCTGCCCGCCGAGGAGGCCGCGGCCGTCGCGGTGGAAATCGCGCACGAGCGGAAAAAGGAAGAGGGCGAAGCCGAAAAGGAGGAGGCCGAGGCGAAGGAGAAAGCAGCGCAGCCGCCGGCTGGCTAGCCGGCGTCCCAAACGCTCGGTCATTCTGCGGGCAGCGAAGAATCCACGTTCCGTCCTCGCTCGCAGACCGGGATTCTTCGCTGCGCTCAGAATGACAAACGACGCGGAGCGCAGGGCCCTTTCGCCCCTCTCTCAGCCTGCGCGGTGACGGCGCCGTCCGCGCCTCACGGCGCGTGGGTCATTTCGTAAGCGCGCATGATCGTCGAATATTTCGTGATCATGTTGGGCACCTCCCACGCGGGCAGGCGGCCGTCGCGCAGGTAGCTGAGATAGCGTTCCGTAACCTGCCCGAAATGCGCCTCGTGGCCGATGTCGTATTTTTCCGGCACGGTGACGACCCACCCGCTCCCTTCGCGGCGCGAACCGACGCCGGGATATTTCTCCTGCAACGCGGCCATCGCCGCCACGACGATCGGTTCAGCCACCGGCCGTTCCGCGCGATCGCCGGGCTCAATGGAGAGGACGGGCTTGAATTTCTGCTCGGCGCCCTGCCGAATAATCAGCCGGGCCCGCGTGCCACGCATGACCGAATAATGGGTGTCGCCGGTGCCGGCCGGGGCTTCGAAGTTCCACTTCACCGAGACGTGCGCGTGCACGCCGCGGAGCCGGTAGCTGATTTCGCCGTTGGAATAAACCTGCAATGCGCCGTCGCGCACGTCGTCGCGGAGAAACGCCGGGAAGTCGTCAGCGCCCGTCACGGTCTTGAATTGCGCGCGGGTGATCGCCGTCGCGGTGCGTTGCGCGCCCAGGACCGTGACATCGGACGGGCTCAGCGTTTTTTCCGGAAACGCCTCCCATTGCACGAGGTCGACGAGATGCGTCATGACATCGACGATGCCCTCGCCCTCCTGCCGCACATCGAAGAACCACTGCGGCCGCTTCAGCGGCGCGCCGGCGACGATTTTCGAGAAATGGTGCACGCTCTCCTTTGTGATGGCGGGATCGGTGGGAGTGCCGGGCAAAAGTTCGCCGAAGAGCGCGGGCTGCCGTGAGAGTTCGCGCTGGAGCACCGTCGTGATCTCGCTGCGCTCGGTCATGATGTCGTAGAGCAGCACGTGCTTCGCCGCGGCGACCGCGAAAGCCTCCTTCAGGCGCGCCAAATCGGGGGGCGTGCGGACCATCGGCTTGTCAGCGAGGACGTTCAGCCCAGCGTCGATCGCGCGGACGATATAGTCGGTCTTGCGGGCATTGTTGCCAGAGATGACGACGACGTTGCCGGCTTTCTCCGCCAACATTTTCTCCAGGAAGTCAGTGCCGGTGTAGACTTGCTCGCGCCAGTGCGTCGGCGAGTCGGCGCGGGTGTTGAAGCGGGCGATGCGCGCGAGGTGCTCGGTCACGTCATCGCCCGGCGGGGCGTAAACGTGCACGACCGGGTCCACGCCCGCATACATGAATTTCTGGACGAGCGACGCATGAAAATGCCCGGGGTCGAGCGTCACGATACGGAAACGAGCGCCGACCGCGGCGGGTTGCGCGCGGAGGGAAGCGACGGACGCGGTGATCGAACCCACGAGGAGCAGGCAGCGGAAGAAAAACTTCACGAGACTCGCGCGACGCTCAGGTGTGCACGCCCTTGAATTTGCTCACGGCGCCATAGGGCGCGCGCTCGGCGCGGGAGAGCATGGCGTTGGCGCCGGCGTCGTTGACGAAGCGCTCGGTCTTCACGTCCCAAGTGAGCGGACGCCCCGTCTTCATCGCGATCCAACTGAGGATGCACGCGGTGTTGGCGCGATGCGCGACGGGCGCGGGGGCGAGCGGCTGCGTGCGCGACTTCACGCACTCGAGCCAATTCTTGTGGTGCGAGAGGCTGTGCGGAAATTGCACGGCGAGCTTGTCGCTCGGCTCGAGCAGCTTCGGATCGCTCGCGTCGAGAAACTTCAACTTGCCACCCGTGCCCGTCGGATCGCTCGCGGTGGCGGAGCCGTCGCGGGTCACGAAGATCCAGCCCTCGTCGCCGATGAACTTGATGCCGTTTTGAAGTTTGTCCGAAACCAGCATCTTCACGTCGCCCGGATAAGTGAGTTCGATGTGATACGCGCCGTGCACATTCCAGATTGAGTTGGTCGGAAACTCGCCCTTGCCCTCGATCTTCGACGGGCCGCTGAGTTCCATGCCCATGCCCCAGTGCGCGGTATCGAAATGGTGCGCGCCCCAGCCCGTGATCATGCCGAGGGAATAGTTTTCGTTCCGCAGCCAGCCCGGGCGCGACGCGACGTCGGGCTGCCCGCGCCGGTCGAGCCCCTGCGGGTGCACGCGCTGCTCGGTGTAGTAAACCTTCGGCGTCGGCCCCAGCCACATTTCGTAATTGAAGGTCGACGGCACCGGCTGCTCCGCATCATCCGGTTTCGTCGGGTCGATCGGCAGGCCGATTTCGACGCCCTTGAGGCGGCCGACACGGCCGCTGCGCACGAACTCGCAGCCCTTGCGAAATTGTTCGTTCGGACCCCACGAGCGTTGCTGGCTGCCGACTTGAAGAATGCGGCCCGACTTCGCCACTTCGTCGCGCAACAGGAGGCCTTCCTCGTGCGTCATCGTGAAAGGTTTTTGGAGGTAAATATCCTTCCCCGCGCGCAACGCCGTGATCGCGACCTCGGCGTGCTGATGATCGGGCAGGCTGATGACGACGGCGTCGATGTCTTTTCGCTTCAGCATCTCCCGGTAGTCGCCGTAAACGTCGACCATGGGCGCGGGCAGCTTGGCGCCCTTGAAGAGTTGCTCGATGCGCAGCTTCCCGCTCGCCGCGCGGCGCGAATCGAGATCGCACACGGCGACGACGTCGGCGAGGCCGGAGTTGGCGACGCCGGGCATGTCGTGCGACTGGCCGATGCGGCCGCAGCCGATGTGGGCGACGCGGATGCGATTGCTCGGGGCATCGGCACCGAAGAGCCGGGACGGCACGATGAGCGGGGCGACGGCCGCAGTGATCGCAGCGGTGCGAACGAAGTCGCGACGGGTGAAGGAGCCGGGCAGGGAGGAGCGCGTTTTCATGGGGGTAAAGACGGGACATCGCGCGAGCGGCGCGGAGGGTGTAAGACGAAGACAAGACCAGTGCGCCGCCAAAATCAACGGCTCACATGAGACTTGTCATGCAACTGTTCGCCCGCTCCGCCGCGCGGGCAAATGCTGGCGCATGCCAACGATTGAGAGCCGGTGCCCGCGCGAAAACGCCCGGCCCATAGTCAATCCCGGGCCGATGCGCCGCCTTGCCTTCGCCATCGCAACGCGAAGTATTTTGCCCTGTGCGACGCCCTCTCACCTGCCTGTTGAGCTGCCTTGCGCTGGCGGCCGTGACGACGGCGCTGGACGCAGCGACGCGCGAGCAAATCGCCGCGCTCTTCCGTCCTTTCCTCGCGGAGCAGGTGACGCTCTCGCCCGACGGACGCCACGTGGCCTACACGGAGCACGCGCGCGGCGAACTCCTCGTCATCATCATGAAACTCGAGGCGCCCTACTCCAAGGTGACACTTGCGGTCGACGACGATCACGAGCTGGCGTTCTCGAAGGAAAAACAACACGCGCGGTTGCGCTTCCTGCGTTGGGCGACGCCGAATCGCCTGGTTTTCGCGCCGGCCGAAGAGAAAATACCCGTGAAGCGCCCGCGGGGGGTTTTTGGGCCGAAATACCTCGCACCCATTTTAGGCGTGGATGCCGACGGCAAGAATCCGGGCAAACTAATCGACGGAGAGGACTACTTGGTCACGGTGGCCGGCGTCCCGACGGACCTCGACGACGGCATTCATCAATATTCGCGCGCCAGTGAGATTGTCGGTTTTCCCGCCGGCGACCGCGATCACCTGCTGGTGCGAGCGCTGGGTTATCAGACCGGCCCGACGATGATCCCGACCACCGCCTTCAAAATCAATGTTCAGACCTGCAAGAAAGCGGAGCTCGAAAGCGAACCCATCCTGGGGGCGGCGGGCTACGATCAGCAGGGGAAATTGCGGCTGAGTTATCTGCATTCGTCCCATTCGCCCGAACGTTCGTTTCTGTTGCAAGGCGCGACCCCGCTGAAATTCTCCGAATCGTGGCTCGGGCCGCTGGCGGGGCGCTTCACCATCACGCCGCAGAATTATTTTGGCGAGCGCGCCATCCCGCTCGGCTTCGACGCCGATCCGAACGTGCTCTACGTCGCCTCGAACGTCGGTCGCGACACCTTCGGCGTCTACGCGCTCAATCTCAAAACGCGGCAGCGCACCGACCTCGCCCTCGAGCATCCGCACGTCGACCTGGCCCCGCTCGAACCCGGCTATCCGGACGCGCAATTGGTCTTCGATGAATTTCGTGGACAACTCGCCGGCGTGCGCAGTCCCGGGCCGGAACCGGTCGGCGTCTGGCACGATCCCGAAATCGCCGCGGCCCAGCGCGCGCTCGATAAAAAATTTCCGCGCCGCACGGTCGAAATTCTCGAGTGGAGCGAAGCGCGCACCGCTTTTCTGCTTTGTGTGACGGGCGGCACCGAGCCGGGCCGCTATTTTGTCTGGCAGCGGCCGGAAAACCTGCCCGTCGAAGTCATGCGGCGCG
Organism: Opitutales bacterium; assembly: GCA_038231575.1. Lineage (GTDB taxonomy): Bacteria > Verrucomicrobiota > Verrucomicrobiia > Opitutales > Opitutaceae > CAITWF01. Next base: position 29,285 of record JBBRLB010000043.1, read on the forward strand.
CCCCGTGGCTCGAGGTGGCCGCCTTGCATGCCACGGAGTCTTTCGCCTTCGACACCGCCGGCGGCCAGCATCTGACCGGCTACGTCACGCTGCCGCGCGTCTCGCGGCTCAAGCCACCGCCCGTCGTGCTTTGCTTTGCCAACGGATTTCCGGCCACGCCGCACGCGGAATTCGATCGCGAGGCCCAAGTCCTCGCGTCGATGGGCCTCATCGTCGTGCGCCTCAACCACCGCGGCGTCGGCGGCTTTGGACTCAAGCACCGAGCCGGCCTGGTCGCCGGGATTGATCGTGCGCCGATCGATGACGCGCTCGCCACGATCGAATGGCTCGCCGCGCGGCAGCCGATCGACCGCAAGCGCATCGCGACGATGGGGAATGGTTTTGGCGGCTACCTCGCCGTGCGCGCCCTGCAATTGCAACCGGAGATCTTTCGCTGCGGCGTCGCGTTCGACGCCCCGCTGAACCCCAATCTGTGGCTCCAACCGCCCGTGGATGTGGACGCGAGCGACACCTTCGACTTCATGCGCGAGACCACCCGCCTGTTTCTCGAACGCAGCGGGGCCAATCTCTCCGCGATCTCCGTGCTCGCTGATCTCAAAACGCTCACTCATCCGGTTTTTCAAATCGTCACGATCGCCCCCGGTGATCCGATCGAAATAGCAAACCGACAGCTGCGCGGTCATCTCCAGCGCGACGCCGAAGGTTCGGACTACGTCGAGGTCAACGCGGACTATGCCACGGGCCTGCCCGAGGCCCGCGCGCGCGTTTACGAACAGCTGGAGGCGTTCTTCAACCTGAACCTTGACGATTACAAAGTGAAGATCGGCCCGACCAAGGAGATCAAATGAAACGCGCCGCGGGCTTCCTCCGGATCGCGTCGTTCGCGGGTGTGGCCCTCCTCGCGCGCGCGGCCGAGCCGGAACCGACTCCGGCGCCGGAGCCCATTGTCCGCCTGCCGCCTATGATCGTGTCGGACACGGCGGGCGGCGCGAAGTGGCTGTATGCGAGCGTGCGCGGCGACGAATATCTTTCGCGGTGTTCGCGGTCGACGACGGTGGCGTTCGTGGCGTCGTGGTCGCGCGCGCTGGAACGGTTGCATGCCGTCGTGCCGGACGCCTTCCTCGCCGACATTCCCTCGGTGACGGTGCTCAACGATTCCACCACGAAGCCGAAGGCCGACGATCAGGTGGCGCGCGAGGTCTTGCGCCTGGACAATGCCATGGCGCAGCCGAACAGCCGCAGCGCAGTGGGATTTCTCCCGAACCTCGAGCTCGATGGCCGCGACTTGTCGGCGTGGTTCGCGTATATCGATGAGGGCATGAGCGACTCGCGGGAACTCGCCATCTCGCCGCCGTATCTCCGCTTCCTGCTCGAGCGCCGCACGCCAATGCTGCCGCCGTGGCTGGTCGAAGGCCTGCTGGTCGTCAACGCGCAGGTCGACGTGCGGGCGGAGGCGGTGACGTTGCGCCCCTTCATCTGGCTGTCCTCGGCGGAGAGCTCCGCGATCGCGCGCAATCCGGCGCGGCCGCGCGCGCTCCTGCCCGCCGGTGAAATGTTCGCGCCCGACGCATTGCGCGCGGAAGGCGATCACCATCCGCAACGCGTGCAGACGTTGCGGACACAGGTCGGCCTTTTCGTCCGCTGGGCGCTCGATCCGCGCCACCAGGCGCGAGAGGCGTTTTGGGCGTTTGCGCAGCGGGCCAGCGCCGAACGCGTGACCGAAGAACTGTTCATCAAAAATTTTGGCTTCGGCTTTTCCGATCTCCGCGATCGGTTGAGCGATTATCTGCCGCTCGCGGTGAAAGAGCCGCTGCACCTCGAGCCCCGCGCCCGCACCAAAGGTCCCCGCATCGAAACGCGGGACGCCACGCCGGCCGAGATCTCACGGCTGCGCGGCACGTGGGAGCGGCTCGAAATCGCCCACGTGCAAAAATTCTATCCGGAGTACGCGGCGCGTTACATCGCGCAAGCGCGGCGCACGCTGCGGCGCCCCTACGAGGAAGGCGACAAGGACCCGCGATTGCTGGTCGAGCTGGGATTGTGCGAAATCGACGCGGGGAATTCCGCGGCCGGACTGCCCTTCTTAGAAGCGGCGACGGCGGCCGCGGTGCCGCGGCCGAGCGCCTACTATGAGGTCGCGCGGCTGCGCTTCTTGGAGCTGATGCGCGACCAGTCGCCCAACCGGCTCTGTTCCGCCGCCGAGATCGCACCCGTGGTGGAGCCGCTCCGTCGCGCGATCAAACTCCCGCCGCAACTGCCGGAAGTTTTTGGCCTGCTCGCCGACACGTGGATTCGCGCGCGCGAGTCGGCGCCCGCGGAAGACGTCGAGGCCCTCGCCCGCGCCGCGCACTATTTCGCGATGAATCCGGCCGTGAGCTATCGCATCGCACTCGCGCTCGCCCGCTCCGGCCGCCGGGCGGAAGCCACCGAGCTGCTCGCGCACGGCATCGACTATGTCGCGGACGACGCGGGACGCATTCGCTATGCGCAACTGCAGGCCGCGCTGACGAAGCCGGAGCCCGCGCCGCGCTGAGCGTCACCGCAAATTTTCGTCGCCGTCCTGCCGATGGGATTCCATCTGGCGGACGACCATTTCGTGATATTTGCCGCGGGCGGCCATGAGCTCGGCGTGCGTGCCGCGCTCGGTCACGCGGCCCTCCTCCATCAACAAAATCAAATCCGCGCGGCGGATCGTGGAGAGCCGGTGCGCGATGACGAACGTGGTGCGACCGGCGAGCAACTCGGCCATCGAGGCCTGAATGAGCTGCTCGCTCTCAGTGTCGAGATTGCTCGTCGCCTCGTCGAGAATGAGAATCTGGGGCCGCGCCAGAATCGCACGCGCGATCGCGAGGCGCTGCTGCTGGCCGCCGGAAAGTTTTACCCCGCGCTCGCCGATCGTCGTGGCATATTGGTCGGGCAGCTTGACGATGAACTCGTGGGCGTTGGCACGGTGCGCGGCGTCCTCGACCTCCGCCTGCGTGGCGTTGTTGCGGCCATAGGCGATGTTGTCGCTAACCGAGCCATCGAATAAAAATACGTCCTGCTGCACGATGGCCAAAAGGTCGCGATAGGCCGCGAGCCGGAAATCCCGCAGGTCGATCCCATTGACCGTGATGCGACCCGTGGTCGGATCGTGAAAGCGGGCGACCAGATCGGTGACGGTGGTTTTGCCCGCGCCGCTGCGGCCCACCAACGCGACCGCGGAGCCGCCGCGCACGGCCACGCTAAATTCGCGCACGACCGGCCGGCCCGCGCGATATTCGAACGAGACATTTTCGAATTTCAACTCGTGCACCACCGGCGGCGCCGCGCGCGCTTCGGGCCGATCCGGTTTGTCGGGCGCGAGACCGAGGATCTCGAACACGCGTTCCATCGCGGCGAGCGAGCGCTGCAATTCCGAAAACGTGTTCACGAGATTCCACACCGGATTCAGCAGGAGAAACGTATACCACTGGAACGCCATGATGTCGCCAATCGAGGCGCGGCCGGCGATGTTCAGGCTGCCACCATACCAGATGATGATGACGTTCACCGACGACACGAGCAGACCCCACGACGTCCACAGCACCAGCTCGCGGCGCTGCGCGAACATCTCCTTGCGCAGGATCGTATGGCGCCCGGCCATATAGTCGCGCAGCTCGAGTAACTCGCGCGCAAAGGCCCGCACCACGCGAATACCGGAAAACGTTTCGCCCACGCGCCCGTCGACCTGCTCCGCGTCCTTGCGCACCGAGCGATAAATCGGCCGCACGCGGCGCGCGAAGACGAAGCTCGCGAGCATCGCGCCCGGAATGATCGCGAGCGCCGTCAACGCCAGCCGCCAGTTCAGCGTGAACAACACGCCCACCGCGATGATGAGCCGGACAATCGAGATCGCCGGCGAGACGATCGCCATCTGCAGGAGGCCGGTGGTGGTGTCGACGTCACCGGTGAGCCGCGACAGGATGCCGCCCGTCTTCATGTCCCACACTTTCGGCAGCGGCAGGTGCAGCAACCGATCGAAGAGCGCGCGGCGGAGGGAAAGCATCACGCGCACATTGAGCAGCCGCTGGCGGTAATCCTTCACCGCGCCGATCACGTTCGAAAGCACGATCGCGATCAGAAAGGCGGCGCCGGCGATTTGTAGCTTGGTAAGGCGCGAGGCGGCCGACTCCAGTTCCTTGTTCAGCAGGATGCGGTCGACAATGAACCGCATGAACAGCGGCTCGATCATTTGCAGGCCGGCGGCCAGCAAGGCGAAAATGAAAACCACGACCACGCCCGTGCGGTGCGGCCGCAGCCAGCGCAGGTAGTCGCGGAGGTATTCGCGGCGCTTGCTTCGCAGCGGGCCTTTTTCTTTTTCCCCCTCGGCCTTCGGCGTGGGCACGGGACCCCGCCCGGCCTCCGTCTCGTCATCGAGCAGCCGCCGCCGGTATTTCTCGAGGAAGGCGCGGTAGCGTTCCCGCGAAGAACGAAGCCGGCTCATGAGTTCACGCGCCGTCGGCCGACGTCACTTTTGCGGCGCGGCCACCGCCGCCTCCTTGAACACCACCCGCGTGCCATCCGGATCGAGGCAGCTCGTCTGCCGCCGGCCGTCGGCCCCCGTGCTCACGGGTGCGGGCGGCGCGAGACCGAGTGTTTTCGCGCGCGCGGTCAGCACTGCGGCGGTCTGCGCCGCGTCCGCGACCTCGAGGCAATAGTCAGGCACGGCGCGGGGCGCGTCGGCCCCGGCTTTTTTCCCGCGGGGCACCAACTCGAGAAAATCCGTCCCGTCGGGCACCTGCACCCGCACCGCGCCCGCGTAATCGGCGCCGGCAATTTTTCTGCAGCCGAGAATGTCGACGTAGAATCGCAGGGCCGCCGCCAGGTCCGCCGTCGCGAGCGTGGCCGAACGGAGCCGCGCTGACACGCGGCCCGGCGCGAGGCCTTCCCCCTGATGTCTCAAGAGCTGTCCCTCCGGCGCGAACTGCGTGAGCTCGTAAGCGTGCCCGTCCGGATCTTTCACGCCGAGGAGGAAATCGCCGATGCGGCCGCGGTTGACCGCGCCGACCTTCACGTCGTGCGCCACCAAGTGCGTGCGCGCCGCCTCGATCTGATCGGTCTCGAGGCCGAGGTGATCGAGATTGTCGCCGTTGGGCAGAATCTTCGTCGCGTCCGTGAAGAGATAAATCACCTGCCGCTCGTTCACCTTCATCACCACCATCTGCAAATCGCCGTTCGGCCGCCGCAAGTCATAGGGCTCCTGATAGCCGAGCAAATCGGTGTAGAACGCGCGCGACTTCGCGATGTCCCGCACCCAGAAACCAACGTGGTAGAGCGCGGGCAACTGAAACCCGCGGGGCGTCACCTCGTCCGCCGAACTTCGTCCGCCCGGACAGACCGCGAACAACACCAGGAGCCAGCGAAGCAGAGGTGAGCGAGGGAAACGCATGGAAGCGAAGTGCACGAAAGCGTCGACGTTTTCAAGCGGACTGGTGCAAGGAAAACGCCCGCCCCAGCAAACCTTGGCACCTTGGCGCGTCCCTCATCAAGAGCCGGCGGCGAAAAATCCGTCGACGCAGTCTGCAACCGCCAACCTATTCTCCTCCGTCCTGTGCGCCTGACGCCGGGGACCTTCATCCGGCGTATTCTTCGCCGCCCGCTTGCTTTGGCACGAAGAGCGCTGCCCTATGCAAACAGCATGATCGCATCGCCGTCCGATATTCCCGCCGCCCTCGACCTCACGGTGCGCGTGGGGTGCAGCCTCGTCTACGAGGTCACGGGCACCGCTTCGCTGCTGCTCAACCTCAAGCCCCGGCCCGATCGCAATCATTTCATCATCGCCGAGGCGCTGGCGCTGGGACTCAACGACACTTTGCCGTCGGAGGCATTCGTCGACAGCCACGGTAACAACGTCACGCGCGTCATCCTCGCGCCCGGCCGGAATCTTTTTCGCCACGACGCGATCGTCGCGGTCTCCTCGCAGCCGGACAATCATGACCTCCGCGCCGGGCCCGCCCTCCCGGCGAATGACCTGCCCGTCGGCGTGCTGCGCTACACGCTGCCGAGCCGCTACTGCGACTCGGACAAGCTCACGAATTTCGCGTGGGAAAAATTCGGCCAGGTCGAGCACGGCCTGCCGCGCGTGAACGCGATCAGCCAGTGGCTCCACGACAACCTCGAGTATCGCTACCTGTCGGGTCGACCTGATCTTTCAGCGTGGGATGTGTTGCAGCGCGGCTACGGCGTGTGCCGCGACTTCGCGCACCTCGCCGTCGCGCTCAATCGCACCTTCAATCTCCCTGCGCGCTACGTGACCGGCCATCTCGCCGACATCGGCTTTCCCGATCCGGAAAACCACATGGATTTTCACGCTTACGCCGAAGTCTTCGTCGGCGGCCACTGGTTCACGACCGACGCACGGTTTCACGTGCCGCGCATCGGCCGCATCAAGGTTTCCTGCGGGATGGACGCCGTCGACGGGGCCTTCTCGACGATCTACGGCGGCGCGACGCTCAGCTATTTTCAAGTGTGGGCCTATCAAGTTCGCCGCGGCACCGTCGGCGTGGGCGATCCCCTGGATTTTTCGCAGCGCATCGACAACCAGCACACCGTGCAGCGCGACCTGCCCGTCGGCGCCCGTTAGATCACGCGTATTATTATCCTAAGCGGATGGCGGGCAAGTGCGTTGCCTGCGCTGTCCGCCGGTGGCGGCGATAAACTTCGTCTAAAAGCCAATCGAGTTTTAGCCTGACCAACTCAGCCAAGGACCCGCGTGAAATCACTCCGCGACCTGGGCCCTTTCGAGCACCTTCCACCTATGAGAGACGACTACCTCGCTGCTGCCCTCAAAATCGTCGACGATCCGAACATCCTCGTGAACGTCGTCTCGCGGCGCGTGAAGCAGCTCAAGCGTGGCAACCGCCCGCTCGTCGAGTCGCTCGAAAAACTTCTGCCCGAGGACACCGCGCTGCGCGAAATCATCGAGGGCAAGATCAGCTACGAGCTGGCCACGCCGGAAGAACTCGCGCGCGCGCGCTGAGCTGCGTTGCGCGTCGGGGCGCCGCTGGCCGGCGCGTGCGGGCGTCCCCGAGGGACGCCCTTACCTTGTCATTCTGCGCGGAGCGCAGAATGCAAAGTGATCAGCGATTCGGATCTCCGCGGGCGAATCCCCGACTGGATCATCCTGTCGCTTCGCCCGGTCACTTCGTTCCGCTCCGAACGCCAGACCGCTCAGAGCCCGAACGGCAGGCAGCGCAGTAGCGCCGGGGCGTGACCAGGCGCGACTTGTTTGTCGCGCGAGGCGCGGCGCTTCGACTTGGTGCTCTTCGCGCTCAACAAATGGCGGAAGCCCGGCGTGCGCCGCATGAGTTTGCCGCGGGCGGTGAGCTTGAAGCGCTTCGCCACGGATTTCTTGGTCTTTTGCATCGGGAGATGAAAACAGAGATGGACGGCGCCCACCGTTACCGGTGGGACACCTCCCAAAATCAGATCGAACGATCCTCCCGGAGCAGAGCTCCGAGCATAGATGCGTCTTTCGGACTTTGGGCGATTGAGTCGGATGAATGGTTCATGCGTTCGCTTTGAGTTGAACTGACGATCTTAAAACGACCGCTCGTAAACACGACGTATTACGCGCGGAAAACCCAGCGCGACGGTAACTCGCTTCCGGGCCATCCCATTCCAAAGTTTATCGAAAAAATTCCGCGGATGTGACGTTGCCATCGGCCGCCGCCGTGCGTCAATCCTCGCACCCCATGAAATCACTCCGTTTCCTCGCCGTCGCCGCTGCCTTCTCGTCCGCGACTTTGGTGCGCGCCGCCGACAATGAACTCACCGCCGCGGAAAAATCCGCCGGGTGGCAGCTGCTGTTCGACGGCAAGACCTTTGCGAACCTCCGCGCCTACCGGAAGGAAGTCCCGCCGGCGATCGGCTGGGAAATCACGGACGGCATGCTCAAGACCGTGCCAAAGGTGAAAGGCCAGGAATTGATCACCGAGAAAACGTTCACCGACTTCGAATTTAGCTGGGACTGGCGCGTTAGCGTCGGCGGCAACAACGGGATCAAATACTGCGTGACCGAGGATCGCCCCAGCGCGCCGGGTTACGAATACCAGATGCTCGACGACAAGCGCCACCCCGACGCCGAACACGGCGCGATTCGCCAGACGGCGTCGTTCTACTGCGTGCTGCCGCCGGCCGCCGACAAAGCTTATCACGAGGCCGGCGAATGGAACACCTCGCGCCTCGTGATCAGGGGCAACCACGTCGAGCACTGGCTCAACGGCAAACTCGCGCTCGCCTACGACCTCGGCAGCGAGGCGGTGAAAGCTGGTGTCGCGACCAGCAAATTCGCGAAGGAGCCCGGCTTCGGCGACAAAATCACCGGTCACATCATGCTCACCTACCATCAAGACGAGTGCTGGTATAAGAACGTGAAGATTCGCGAGCTGAAGTGATCGGCGTGGCACGGGCGCCCACCGGTGATTCCGTCGAATCCATGGGCGGGACGCCCGCACCACTTCAAGCCTGCGCCCTCGTGATTTGAATAACGATAACAGCGGGAACGGCACTGCCGGTCGCGGCGCGTTCCGAAAAGCTGAATGCCCCACTCTCCTGCCCATGAAAACCCGCCATGTCCTCGTTTCGCTTTTTCTCGTCTGCGGAGTGTCCCGCCTCGGCGCCGCTGATGCACCAGCCGCGCCGCTGCTAAAAATCCTCGATCAGTTCACGGCAGCCGACGTGCCGAAGACCGGGCCCGCCGAAATCGCGAGCGAGCAAAACTGGGACGCCCCCACGACGCCGCCGCCCGCGCGTCCCGGCCGCGGACTCGCCGAACACCCGATGCTCTACGGCGGCGAGGGGCACAACACTCTCTTCCTCGTCAACGGCGGCAAGGTCGTCTGGTCCTACGCCTGCGGGAAGGGCGGCGAGATCGACGACGTCTGGCTCCTGAGCAACGGCCACATCCTCTACACGCGGCAGAACTTCCTCGAGGAGATCACGCCCCAGAAAAAGGTGGTGTGGCACTACGACGCGCCCGCCGGCAGCGAGATCCACACCGCCCAGCCCATCGGCCTCGACAAGGTGGTCTTCATCAAAAATGCGCTCCCGCCCAAACTCATCGTCCTCAACAAAACCACGGGCACGATTGAAACCGAGCTGACCCTGCCCGCCCAGAGTCTGAACGATCCGAAGACGGTGCATCCGCAATTTCGGCGCGTGCGCCTGACGGCCGCGGGCACGTTCCTGCTCTCGTATTTGAAGCTCGGCCAGGTCGTGGAAATCGACGCGGAGGGAAAAGATCTCTGGCGCTATGAAATTCCAACACCGTGGGCCGCGATCCGGCTGCACAATGGCAACACGCTCATCGTCGACGAACGCGAACGGATCGTCCGCGAGGTGAGCCCCGACAAGAAAACGGTCTGGGAATTTACCCCCGCCGATCTTCCCGCGGGGGTCACGGTCCGCAACATCCAGACCGCCGAGCGGCTCGCCAACGGCAACACCGTCATCTTCAGCTCAACCGGCGGCGCGAAGCGCGAGGACAAGCCGGGTTTGATCCAATGCCTCGAAGTCACGCCGGACAAAAAAGTCGTGTGGGTGTTGCAGGATTGGAAAAACCTCGGCCCGGCGACGACCGCGCAATTCCTCGATCAGCCCGGCATTCCGGAAAAGCCGGGCGACCTGGAGCGGTAGCGGCGGCGGGGCTGGTCTTCATCGGTCTGCGAAGAAAACCGGTTTGAGTTCCAGCCCGCAAATCCCCATGGACCGGCCGCGAGGGCATTGACCGCCTTTTGAGCGGTCGCTTTGTCAGGCGCAGTAATTGTGACGGTCTCGTCGTCCTGGTTGGATCGCGCGGCCACCCCGGTCACGGGAGCGACGGCCTTGGCGGACACCCTTTACGCGGCGAGCGCCGCAGCGGTGGACATCCTTGAGCGTGACGGTGACATCAGCCAGCGCAGCGGGAGCGAGCGCGACCGACAGAACGGAGGCGGGGAACTTCGGGTTCAAGCCGGCGAGCCGGGAAAATCACCGCCCGCAACCTGAAACCGAATCCCGCGTCGCGTGTCTCGCTCCTTGCGAACCGACCGCAACGCGACCACGTTTCGCCTCTCGTTGATGAACAGCTACGGCAATTCCGAAGAACACCAGCCCATAACCTGGGTGCGCGGCTACCCGCTTTACGCCGCGCATGTTCTAGTGGCGGTGTTCACCACTTCGCTGCTCGTCACGACGCTGATGATGTTCTTCCAGATCGATCATCTCCTCTTCGCCTGGCTCCCGTTCAAGAGCGTCGAAGTGCTGCACGGCCAGCTCTGGCGCGTCGCGACCTACGGGCTCGTGAACCCACCCAGCCTGCCGTTCGTGATCGATATGCTGATGTTCGTGTGGTTCGGGCGGGAGGTGGAAAAATCGTTCGGCCGCCGGAAATTTTTCCTGCTCTACGGCGGCATCTATCTCGTCACGCCGCTGTTGTTCACCGCCATCGGCGTGTGGCTGCCGCTCGCGCGCGCGGGAGAGACGGGGGCATTTGCGCTCTTCGTCGCGTTTGCGGTGCTCTATCCGAACGCCGTGTTGATGTTCGACGTCCTCGCCAAGGTGGCGGCCGGCGTGCTCGTCGGAATCTTCACGCTCATGGCGCTGGCCTACCACGACTGGACCGGCCTGATCTCGCTTTGGGCCACGTCGGGTTTCGCGTTCCTCTTTGTCCGTTACGAGCAAGGACTCTTCAGTTTGCCCCGCCTGCGCTGGCCGCGCCGCAAACCGAATCTCCGCCTCCTCCCGGATCTGCCGGCCACGAAGCGCGCGGAAACGCCGGCCGCCGGCGACGCCTCGATGTCCGAGATCGACGCCCTGCTCGACAAGATCGCGCAGTCCGGCATCAGCAGTCTCACCGCCAAGGAACGCGCGCGCCTCGAGAAGGGGCGCGAGAGCCTGCTCAAAAAAGAATCCCGGAGGTAGCGCGGGCTGAAGTCCGCCCTCCGCAAAACCGCCGTCCGGGTTCAGCGTTTTTTTGGCGACGGGCCGGACTGGCTCGGGACGGTCTCGATCGAAACCTGTTCGATTCCGAGGCCGCGCACCAAGTCCAGAACCTTCACCGCGGCGCCGAACTTGGCCCCGCGGTCGCCACGGACAAAGACCCGGGGAGCGCGTGCGCTTCGCCAATCTTGCTCCAACCGCGGGCGGAGTTCAGCCGCGGTGATGAGTCCAGGAGCGGACTCGGCCTGCTTCCAATAAAACATGCCGTCGGTGGAGCCTTGGATCGAAACGTTCTCGTCGCCCCATTCTGCCCCCAAGAAAAATCCGGCCGGCGCAATCGCGCGGGCCGGATTCGAAAAGACCGGGGAGCGGAAAACTCAGGACGACTTGGCCGTAAATGGCAGCGTGAATTTCGTCTTCTCCCACCAAATGTTGAGCTTGTAGTTGTCCGTGGCCGTTTTCCCGTCGGCCCCGCCGACTTCGCGTTCGAGGGTCAGCGTGAGTTGATCGACCGAGTTTTCGAGCGGGCTCTTGACGAGGTCGACGCGCGCGACGTCGTGCTTTTCATCCACGGGGATGCCCCATTTGGCGATGTTGGAACTGATCGCGAGTTTGGTCGCGCCGTTTTCGGACGGGACAATGTAAAGGGTGTAGGCACCCGCGGGGATCGTCGTTGCCCCCATCACGAGCGGCACGGGCGTGATGAGGAGCGTGGCCTCGTCGGAGCCGAGGCGATCGGCTTTGTCCCACGGCACGAGGCCGCCCCAAATCTTCCGCGCCTCGCCCTGTCCGCCTTTCGCGGAGAACGGCCGGCCGTAGGTGATCGTGAGGCGCCGCGAATCACCGCGCGGACCCACGGAGGTGGTGATGGTGTCGTGCGGGCTGACGCGGGCCCGCGGCGCGGGCGGGGCCGAAGCCGCGGGAGCTTGCGCGAAGAGCGCCGAGGTGCCGGCGAACGCGAGGGTAAACAGGGCAAGGGACGTGAGCTTGGTCATGATCGATTCCTCTGGTTTTGACTGGGTGGGTGAGCGCACAACGCGCGGGTAATAGACGCAGAAACGGAGCGGTCACTCTGCGGAGGCGACGGCCAATCGCGAGCCAAAATCGGCGCATCCGATCGGTGAAAAAAAAGCGCCGCAGGAAAAATCCGCGGCGCCAGTGAAAAACAATGCGAAGCAGGCTCAGGCCTTCTTCTCTTTCTTATCCTCTTTCTTAAACGCCTTGTGGTCGGCATTGCGCTCGTTCTTCATGTCGTCGACGAGCTTGGCGGCAGCGACGTTGTCACCGGCCTTGAGCGCGGTCTCGAGTTTGCCGGTCATGGCGATGAATTCCTTCATCTTGCCCTGGTAGTCGGCGACGAACTTGGCCTG
>JBBRLB010000044.1:0-40942 GCA_038231575.1 Opitutales bacterium
CACCTCGAAGCTCGTCGACGCGGCGATCTCCAGCGCGAAGCTCGCGACGGCTGCGATCACCGGCACCAAGATCGCCGACAACGCGATCACGACGGGCAAGATCGCTGCGGGTGAGATTCAGGCGGGCAACATCGCCGCCGGCGCAGTCATCTCCGACAAGATCGCGGCCAACGCGATCACCTCTGTGAAGATTGAGGCCGGCGCGATCACGGCGGCGAAAATCGGTGCCGGTGAAATCATCGCCGAGAAAATCGCGGTCGGGGCGATAATCGCCGAGAAAATCGCGGCCAATGCCATTACGGTGGGCAAGATCGCGGCCGGCGCCGTCGAGGCCCTATCGATCGCCGCGAACGCGATCACGTCGGACAAGATCGAGGCAAACGCGATAACGGCGGGGAAGATCCAGGCGGCCGCCATCACCGCCGCCGCCATCGGGGCGAACGTGGTCATCGCGAATACCGCCAACATCCAGGATGGCATAATCACGAGCGCGAAGATCGACAGCTTGGCCGCTAACAAAATCACCGCCGGCACGATCGCAGCGACGGTCTCCCTAAGCTCCCCGCTGATCGCCACGGCGGGAGCTTGCTTCAACACAGGCTATCCGAGCAGCACATTCCCGAGCGTGGCGAGTCAGGTCGCAGCGGACGACACGGCGCGCAGCAACTTCCCAAGCGGCGGCACCGTCGTGAATTTGCTGCAATACTACGGCTGGCAGACGGGCGTCGGGTTCGCGCACGACCGATACGGTCGTGCCGACCCCCGTTTTTGGGTCTCCGTCGTGGTCGGGTTCTCCGGTATCCCGAGTGGCGACTATGCTTCGGTGGAGCTTATTTATTCCACGGATGGCGGCACCAACTGGACCCAAGTGAACGACATCGAGGCGTCGGTGCACAACCCTGGCACCTTCGTGAACGTGTCAGGGGCCTTTGTGCTCGCTGGCATGAGTGCGACGGGACAAGTCGATTTGGGCATCCGGTTGAAGTCGCCCTCTTCAGCCAGCCAGTTCGAATACGGCCAGTTGATGGGTTTATGCTTCAATTTTTAGCGCTCAAAACATGCGTTTGCGAGGCGTTCAAACGGGGTTCAACCGCCTCGCAAACGCCCACCCCTAAAAGGGTCAGGACTCCCAAACCTCTGCGAAAACACTCCCAAACCAGAATCGCCGTTACAGCTTCGGCCGGGCGATGCGCCCCCACATGCACCTGCGCGAGCGCCCGCAAGCGTTCGATTTGAACCGGGCGCACCTGCTCTCGCGGGTCCGCCGACATCTCCGGCAGGTAGCCGAGCCTGATCAACTGATCCAGCGCCGCTTGCTCCGCTCGCGGATCGGGTGCCGCGCTGCCCGCCGCCGGCACAAAAACCTCGGGCCGATCGTAAGTCTCCACCGTCTCGATGTTCGGCGGCGTCTCGAACATCGTTGCGAGCACGCTGCCCTCCAAGTCGCGCGCAACCGGCAGTCCGAGCAGCGCAAGCACGGTCGGCGCCACGTCGAGCAGCGACGCACCATAGACCCGCTCGTCTTTTTTCAGTCCCGGCCCGCGCGCGATGAACACACCATACTCGCGGTGCCAGCTGATGGGATTTTTTCCCCGCACGCTGCTCGTGCCCTCCGGCCGCAGGTGGTCGCTGTGGAATCCGTGATCGGACACCACGATGATCGTCGTCTCCGGGCCCACCAGACGCATGTAACGGCCGAGCGAGGCGTCGAGCATCTTGTAGGTGTTGTCGACCACGTCGCCCCAGCACAGGTGGTCGGAGTGACTCACGCCAGCGCGCTGCGGCGCGCGATACTCCATGAAATCGTGGCAGAAATCGTCCGGCGCACGGTAATAAACGCCGAGCAAATCCCACTCGCCGTGCTCGGCGAGCCACGTGCCGACCGCCTGGGTCGTGCCGAAGCTCGCGAGCGCCGCCGTGGCGGCGGCCGTCCGCGGGTCTTTTTCGACCCCCGGCTGAAAGGCGTGGGGTGCGAGCGCGCGGAATTGATCGCTCGAAATCTCGCCCGGGTGCACACGCAAATCCGCCAGCGTTTCGCGCAACTCCGGCGGATGCACGCACCCGGTGGGCAGCTTCCAGTTCTCGAAATTTTCCGCCGTCACCTGCAGATGGAGATCGCTCACGATCACGCTCCCGGGCACCGGCTCGGCCGGCTGTGTCGCGAACCAGTGCACGAACGCCGACTTTCGGCCGTGCGCCGCCAAAATATTCCAGAGCGCGGCGCAGCGACGCGACGCGCTGCTCGCCAGTTGCAAGCCGACCCCGCCCGGCTGCGGCTCCACGAAACCGAGGACGCCGTGCTTGTCCGCCCGCTTGCCAGTCGCAATCGACGTCCAGAGCAACGGCGACACCGCGGGGATGAGCGTGGCGATGTTGCCCATCACCCCTTCGCGCACGAGTTGCGCGAGAAACGGCAATTCACCGCGATCAAGCAGCGGCGTGATGATTTTCCAATCCGCCGCGTCCCAACCTAACAGCAAGACCCGGCGGCGGGGAGCGACGGGGTCGGGCATGGGCAGAAAAAAGCCGGGCTTAGAGCCCGGCGGAAGAACAAAAAGCGACGATTAAGCCGCTTTACGCCGGCGCTGTCGCAAGGCGAGCAACGCGGTCGCGCCAATCACCAGCGCGGCGGGCGCCGGTTCAGGAATCGCTGTCGGGGTCGTAATCGCTCCGCCGGGAGTAAGATTTACCGCATAGCCGTAGATGGTCACATTGCCTTGGACGGCGCGATCGATGCTGAGATCGACCCAGCCGTAGTAATGATTGCCGGAATCCCCAAATTCGAAACCAACGTAGCCCCGCGTCGCACCCGAAGCCCAATCGGACGTCACGCTGCTTTGCCCCCAGAGCGCTTTGGTGCCACTGTAATCGAAAGTGGTGCCGCTATTGAGGGTAATACCGCTCCCAAGCTTGGCCACAAAGCCGCCACCACCCAAAATGGAGCCCGTCAAGGTGTAATCGTAAGGAGTGAAACCCGCTGATAAGTAACCACCCTCGCCCGTGCTGTGGTAGATCGTAAGATCAGTGTGCGAGCCACTGTTGAGGACGAATTGATACGACTGATCGCCGGTTAGCACCTGGCCCAAGCCGCCATTGACCGACGTAAAAGTTACCTGGCCATACGCACTCGTCCCAGCCGCGAGCAGCGACGCGACGCCGAGAGCCGGCAAACTGGGCTTGAGACGCGAGGGCAACGGCAACGACGCAACCTTGGATTCCCAGGAGCTGGATTCAGGCTTCATTGCCATCACCTTCAAAAAACTCGTGCCCAAGGGCGAGGCAAATTATCGCCTGCGGCCCACCCTTCGCCTCTCGCGCTACCCGGCGCCGGAATCCCGTCCCACGACTTGCCAATGCGTCTCGTCGCAGTATCACTTCCCACGCCATGAAACTTCGCCCCCTCCTCGCCATGTCCCTCCTCACGCTTCTCGGCTTCGTTGCCCGCGCCGAGCCGCTCAAAGTCGGCAGCGACGCTCCCGTCGTCTCTGGCGTCACCGACGAGGGCAAGACCCTCAACCTCGCCGATGTCTACAAAGCCAACGACTACACGCTCGTGTGGTTTTATCCGAAGGCCCTCACCGGCGGTTGCACGAAGCAGGGCTGCTCGCTCCGCGACGCCGCCGCCGATCTCAAAGCCAAGGGCGTCGCCGTCGTCGGCGTGAGCGTCGATCCGATCGAGAAGCAGAAAGAGTTCAAGGACGTGAACCACTTCCCCTACCCGCTGATCGCCGACACCGACAAGGCTGTCATCAAAGCGTTCGGCCAGTCCGGCGGCATGATGGCGAGCCGCGAAGCCTACCTGATCGATCGCAAGGGCAAGGTCGTCTACCACGACGAAAAGCAGACCGACAAACAGGCCGAGATGGTCCTCGCGTTTCTCAGCAGCAAGAAAGGCTGATCTTTTCGTTCGCGAAAATTCTCCCGCCGCTCGCGCCTCGCGCCGGGCGGCGTTTTTGTTTTCAGACAGAATGAACAGAATGGACCAAATAGATCTAAGCCGGCCGGAGTCTGTGTCTCATTCCGTCTATTTTGTTCATTCTGTCTAAACTCACAATTCGTCGTCGTGCCCCGCGTCCAGCGCGCTCGCATGAGGATTTTCGCGCACCCGCGCGAGCCAGCCCGCGATCAGCGGATTGCGCGCGACGATTTCCTCCGGCCACGGCGCCGCCACCAGATCGATCACGCGCAGGCCGCCATCGCTGCAGCGCACGAAATTGCGCGCGTGCAAATCCGCCACCAGAAACGGCCGCACCACCTCGCCCGCACTCGGTGGCAGGAAAAACAACCGCGGGTGATCGCGGTTTGCCCGCAGGAAGCGCGACGGAATTTCGATCAACGCCGCCGGCAGCCGTTGCGACATGTCGTCGCCTTGCGCGAGGGGCTCGCCGAGCGCCTGCTTCGCGACGAGGATGCCCTCGGGCGTCACCGCCACGACTTCCGTCGCCATCCCGTCGAGCGTGTGGATGAGCAAAAGTTTTTCGAGCAGCGCCCGGTAGTCGCCAAGACCCGCCTCCACCATCAACGCCGTCTCATCACCCGCGCGAAAATCAAACTCGCTCCCGATCCGCTTCTCTTCGCGCGGCAGATAAAATTTGTAGACCGAGCCGCCGTCCGCCGGGCTCGCAAAACACCACGCCTCCACGCCGCCGCCGATGCGCCGGAGTTGTTCGTTCGGCTCCTCGAGCGGGTTTTCGATTTCGTCGCCCGCCGGAAATCCGAATTCGTCGAGCCGTTTCAAGGGCACCAACGCCCGCCAGGCGCGGATTGCCGCGTCGAACTCTTCCCACTCGCGGCCCGCGCCGACGAGGAGCGCTACTTCGTCTTCGCCGAGCGTGACGAGATCGCGGTCTGAATCTGCGCGGAGACCGCATTCTTCTGCCGCCGCGCCGAGGCGAGCGAGCGCCGCCAGTCGTCGCTCGTGATCGTCTTGAAGAGCGCGTCGGTCTTCCGCTCCCGGGAGGTGTCGCCCGCGGAGTCGCGTGGTTTGGCCGGTGAAGAGGTCTTGCATGACGGATCCGCTGACATGCGCGGACGGTCGCGCGCCGCCCGTCGATTGGCAACGGGTTTTTGCCGCTAGTGTTTTCGCCCTGGGTCCGTCCGCTGACGGCCGCCCTTCGGATGCGTCGCTCGCGCCGTTTGTAACGTATTACGTTACATCCCTCCTTGGTTGTCGCTGTGATTTCGGGCCGTGGTTTGTAACGTATTACGTTACAAACAGGCTTTGACCAAATCGCGCACGCGCATGACGGCCGTCGCCGCGCGCGGGCCGTTCGTCGCAAAGATTTCCGGTAACGTCTCGGCGGCGTTGTGGTTCTCCTCGGACTAGAACTTTTGTTCTAATTCTTATGTCCCGCCGTCCCCGCACCCTCAAGGCCGACCCGCGCCAGGCTCGTAGCCGCGACACGCTGCAGCGTCTTCTCGATGCGACCGAGCGCCTGCTCGAGCGCCACCCCTTCGAGGACATCTCGATCCATCAGATCCTCGCGGCCAGCGGCGTGAGCACCGGCTCCTTTTACGCGCGCTTCCATCGCAAGGACGACTTGCTGCCACATCTCTACCAGAATTATTCCGACGATCTACGCGCGCGCATGACCGCCGACACCGACCCGGCGCGCTGGGCACGGCTCCCGCTCGCCGAACTCATCCGCACACTCATTACGCGCGCCGTGCGCGCTTACCGCGAACGCCGCGGGCTCCTGCGCGCCGTCGCCTTGCTCGCCCGCTCGCGCCCCCGCTCGGTCGCCAAGTCCGCGCTGCGCGAGCGCGACGATCAATACCGCGCCGCCGCCGCACTGCTCCTCGCGCGCCGCGCCGAAATCCGCCACCCCGCGCCCGAACTCGCGGTGCCGTTCGGCATCCTCTTCGTGCTCGCCGCGTGCCGCGACAAAATCCTCTTCGCCGCGGCGCCGCATCCCGCGTCCGTGCCCGTGACCGACGAGCAACTCGCCGCCGAGCTCGCCCGCGCGCTCCTCGCCTATCTCACCGCTCCCTCTCCGCCCTCCTCATGAAAAATCCGTTGCACCTCCTCGCCCTCGCGTTCGGAGCGCTCACCGCGTTCCTCCCGTCCGCTCGCTCCGCCCTCGCGTGGCAGGACTTCGCCTACCGCTATACCGACGCGGCCAAAAAGAAAATCCCCGTGCCCGGCCAGACCGCCAAACTCGTCGCACCCGAGGACCCCGCGCAGCCCGACGGCGCCAAGGTCGAACTCTTCCTCATGCGGTTGCCCGCGACGACGAAAACTCCCGGCGCACCGATCATTTATCTCCACGGCGGGCCGGGCGGCTCGTCCCTTGATCATCTCGAGTCACCGGATTTTCGCGCGTTGTTCGACGCCCTCCGCACCGAGGCCGACGTCATCCTGCTCGATCAACGCGGCTGCGGGACATCCACGCCCTCGCTCGTGCCCACTGGCGTGCCGCGCATTAGCGCCGACTCGCTCGTGTCGCGCGCGAGTTTCCTCGACTATTTGAAACTGTCCTCCGTCCTCGTCCGCGATCGCACGGTGAAGGCCGGACACGACCCGCGCCACTTCACGACGGTCGACAGCGTCGCTGATCTCGAGGCGCTGCGGATCGCGCTCGGCGTCGAAAAAATCAACCTGCTCGCCCACAGCTACGGCACGCAACTCGCCCAAGCCTTCGTGCGCGCGCATCCCGCGTCCGTCGCGCGCCTCGTGTTGATCGGTTCGCGCGGCATGGACACCGCGCGGAAACTTCCCCACGAGCCCGACGCGTTTCTTCCGCGCCTCGCCGCGCTCGCGAAAGCCGACGCCACCGTCGGCGCCAAGTTCCCCGATCTCATGGCCACGCTCACCCGCGTGCTGGCGAAAGCCGACCGCGCGCCCATCGAGGTGCCGATCGAGGATGAAAAGAAAAAGCTCACGACCTATCGCGTCGGCGGCTACGCCCTGCGTTTCATCGTCGCGAAATTCTATCTGAACGATCCGGATAGCGCGCGCTACCTCCCCAAATTCCTCGACGAAATCGATGCCGGCCGCCGCCCCTGGTCGCTCACGTTCAATGTCCTCCAGATCATGCGCAGCCCGATTTCGTTCACGTGGTTCACCGTGGATGCCGCGACCGGCGTCTCGCCCGCGCGCGCCGAACTCATCCGCACGCAGGCCACCACCGCGCTCCTCGGCGACGCTATGAATTTTCCCTTTCCCGACATCAACGAGGTCTGGCGCGTCCCCGATCACGGCGACGCGTTTCGCGCGCCCGTAAAATCCGCGGTGCCTACGCTCTTCGTCGCCGGCACGCTCGACGGCATCACGCCCGTCGCGCAGACCCGCGAAATCATGGCGGGCTTCAGCGAGGCCCGGCTGCTCGTGGTCGAAAACGGCGGACATAATTCCCAACTGCGCCCGCCCGAAGTCGCCGCCGGCATCGCCGGATTTTTCGCCAGCCGCACGCCACCGGAAACCGCGCGGCTCCCGCTGTTCGCGTTCCCGCCGCTGATCGCCACGGAGAAATAGTCGATCCGGCTTAATTCAGAAGCCACGAAAACAGGAGTGCTTCCTTCCGGGCTTCTTGGTTTCTGAATTCAACCCGCCTTCTTCGCCGCTGGCAGGGGCGTTTTGCCGACGAGCACTTTGTCGACGCGGCGCTTGTCCATGTCGATCACCTCGAAGCGCCAGCCGCCCCAGTCAAAATGATCCCCGGCCGCGGGGATGCGGCCGAACTGCGTGACGACGAAGCCACCGAGTGTCTGAAATTCCGCGGACGCCTCGTTCGGCAGCGGCGCGTCGAGGGTGAGCAGGGTCTTGAGCTCGGCCGTCGGCAGCGTCGCATCGATCAGCCAGGAGCCATCGTCGCGCTTCTTCGCCTCGGGCTGCACGCGATCGCCGCGCTCCGGCAGATCGCCCACGATCGCCTCCATCACGTCGATGAGAGTGATGAGTCCCTGCACGGCGCCGAATTCGTCCGTCACCACCGCGATGTGTTTGCCGGTTTTCTTGAACTGCTCGAGCAACTGGTTCGCCGTCATTTTTTCGGGCACGAGCAGGGGCGGCAGCAAAAGATTTTTCAACGTCGTCGGCAGCCCGATCGCCGAGTGCGCCCACAGGGCCTTCACCGCCACCATGCCGACGATTTGATCGCGGTGACCCTGTTAGACCGGAAAATACGAGTGGCCACTCGTGACGATTTTCCGCCAGTTCACTTCCTCGGGATCGTCGAGGTTGAGGAAAACAATTTTCGGGCGCGGCGTCATGAGCGTCGTCACGAGCCGTTGATCGAGCGCGAGCACGCCTTCGACCATCTGCTGCTCGGCGCGTTGAAACACGCCCGCGTGCAGGCCCTGTTCGATCAGCGCGCGGACCTCGTCGTCGCCCACGCTCTCGGCGGCGCTACGCGGTTTGATGCCGGAAAGTTTTACGAGCGCGTCGGTCGCGATCTCAAAAATGCGCAGCAGCGGCGCCGCGAGCCACGCGAGCTTGCGCATCGCGCCGGACAACGCCGTGGCAACTTTTTCCGGCTGGGCCAGCCCGATGCGCTTCGGCACGAGTTCGCCGAACAACAGCATGAACGAGGTGAGCCCGACCGTGACGACCACGAGTGAAATCCATTCCGCATACGGCACGATCGCCGGCCACTCCGACAACCACGCCGCCATCTGCACGACGAGGCGCGCGCCCGCCAGCACCCCGGCGATCATCCCGCTCAAGGTCAGCCAGAATTCCACGAGCGCGAGAAAGCGCGCCGGTTGCTCCGCGAGCGCGAGCGCGTGCGCGGCGGGGACATTGCCCTTGTCCGCGAGCTTTTTCAGCTTGGTCTTGCGCGCCGAGACGACCGCCGTCTCCGCCATCGCAAGAATGCCGTTGGCCAGCACCAGCGCGGCAAGGATGAGAAGCTCGATCGGCAGGCTCAGCATGGAACGGACGTTAGGCTAGGTAGCACAGTCTCGGTAGCAATCCTGTAGCAGCGGCCGATGGCCGCCGTCATACTCTTAGAGCGCCGCCAGCAACCCGCCGTCCACGGCGAGCATCTGGCCATTCACGAAATCCGACGCGCGGGACGCCAGAAACACCGCCGCGCCGATCAGTTCCTCCGGCTTGCCCCAGCGCCCCGCCGGCGTGCGACCGCAAATCCATTGGTTGAACTCAACGTTCGCCATCAGACCGCGGTTCAACTCCGTCTCCATGTAACCCGGCGCGATGCCGTTGCACTGCAGCCCGTGCCGCGCCCACTCGACCGCCATCGCGCGGGTGAGCATTTTCAAGCCGCCCTTCGCCGCCGCGTAATTCCCAATCGTCGGGCGCGCCACTTCCGCAATCACCGACGTGATGTTGATGATCTTGCCGGCGCCGCGCGCGATCATCCGCGGCGCGACGGCGCGCGCGACGAGAAACGCGCTCGTGAGATTCGTGTCGAGCACCTCGCGCCATTGCGCCTCCGTCATCTCCGCGAGCGGCGCGCGCCGCTGGATGCCGGCGTTGTTCACGAGGATGTCGATCGGTGCGAATTTCGCCTCGATCTCCTCGACCTCACGCATCGCCGCCTCGCCGTCGGTGACGTCGAACGCCGCCATCGCCACCTGCGCGCCCTCCGCGTCCAAGGTCCGCGCGGCCGCTGCAAGTTTTTTCGCATCGCGACCGTTGAGCACCACCGCCGCGCCCGCCTGCGCCAGCCCGCGCGCCATGGCGAAACCGAGTCCCTGGCTCGAGCCGGTGACGAGCGCGGTGCGCCCAGTGAGATCGAAGAGAGGATTCATGGTTGCCATAGAATCAAAGTCGAAGCGCGCCGATGACGAGATTCTTTCTAATCGATTGCCCACAAAAAGCACAAAAGCGAGAGGGCGATTGAAGCCTTCAAGGCACCTATAGGTGCTCGCGCGATCTACGTCGGCTGGACAAAACTCTCTGCGTTTTTTGTGGCTAAAAAGATCTGCTGCTCACCGGAACTTATCCCGCATCGCCTGAATGCCCGGAATCTTCGCCATCAAGTGCGTGTGCCTCGGCTCGAAAGACTGCACGAGCGATCGCTGGTGTCGCCCGACGAGAATCGTGAAGATGTAGCCTTCGTGTCCCGGCGCGCGCACCGTGGGATGATAGCCGCGATCGATGCAAAACGTATCGCCGTGCCGCGTCATCACGACCGCCGGCTCTTTGCCGCCGCCTTCGTCCGGATAACAAAACTGCGCGCCGAAACCCGATTCCGGCCGGTAGCGATAATGGTAAACTTCTTCAAAGTCTGTCTCCTCCGGCGGACGCTCGGTGTCGTGTTTGTGCGGCGGGTAGCCCGACCAGCAGCCGTCGTCGCCGTAAAGTTCGCTCACGAGCAGGTTGCCGGCGCGGCCCGCGCCATTTTGTCCGAGGATGTGAAAGATCCGGCGGCGCGAATGCGTCTCCTTCGAACCTACCTCGACCATCTGCACTTCCTCCGGCGTGATCCGAAAGGGCGCGAAGGGCGTCGAGCACACCCCGCCCGCGACCGCGACCTCCGTGCCGTCGCGTCCGGCCCGCACCGTCACGCGCGGGCAGGTCCCGCAATAAACCGAGTCGGCCGGCCCGTCCCAAATATCCGCGCGCCGTCCGACGTTCTTAAATTCCTGCGCGCCCGCCGCGATGTCCGCTCGCCCCGATAACACCACGCAGAGCAACTCGCAGCTTGGCACCTCGAGGGTGACCGACTCGCCCGCCTCCAACCGCAGCACATTGAAATAACTCAACGCGAGCGCGCCGCGGCCCGGTGCGACGAGCGGCGCGTTGCGATGCTGGGAAGCGCGGAGGAGTTGCGACATGGGATAGCGGCGCGGCTCGATCACGGTCGCGCGATTGCGCCGTCGCGCGACCCTGCGGTGCGTTTCATCGTTAAGCAATCGCCCGCTCACCTCCGCATCGGCCGACCCGTGGGCAGTCCACGCCGACGGCGCCGTGGCCGCGGACACAAAAATCCGCCCTTCGCAAGTCGTCTGCGGCCCCCGGGCTCGACACTCCCATCCTCCTTCGCACGATCGCGCGTTCCCCGTCGCTTCGTCTCCAGCGCCGCGACGATTTTTTCCGTCAGCTCGTTTCCACCTTCATGAGCTATCTCTCGTCGCTCCGCCTGCACTTCACCGGCCAGTTCCAAGCCGACACCACGACGGCCAACAACGACCCGCAGCATTTCGACACCGAGCATTTTCGCTCCAACTACCAACTGCTCGAGACGGCAACCGAGGCGAACGGTTGGTGGAATCCCCGCGGCACCGGCGCGTGGCGATTCCGCAACTGCAACGTGACCCGCGTGTGCTACCGCGACGGCACGGATTGCATCGATCCCACGCAGGATCCGGTGGTCGGCGCGCTCATCAATGACTCGGAGTCGCGCGCACCCGGCCGTCTCGTCGATCTCGATTCGCAGCAGCAGATGGTTTCGGAAATCTGGGGATTTCAGATCCTGCTCAAGCCCGCGTTCGCCGGGATGCCCAGCGTGAAGCCCCTCGGCTTCACCAGTAATTTCAAGGTCGCGCCGTTCGCCGACATCTGGGCCCGCCTGCCCGGCGCGCCCGACGACACCAAGTATTCCGCGATGTATCAAAGCGTGCTCGAGCAGATCGTTTGGTCGGACAACGACGCTCAATCGCGCTTTCTCCAGGAACTCACCGCCAGCGGCGCGCCGAAGCGGCTCAGCATCAAGTTCGTCGTCGATAGCTTCAACATGATCGTAACCGATCCGGGTTTCACCTTTGGTCGCGTCGCCGGCACGATCGGCTTGTGCGAAGCGGGCGAGCCGGAGCACTTCGTCGCCGGCCGCTGCCTGGCCCCGGCCAGCCCGCCGCCCGCCAGCGCCCCCAATCCGTTCCAAGGCCCCGCCTACGCGCAGCTCGACGGCTCGACGCTCTTCCTTGATCTCGGCAACAGCCTGCTGACCGCGTCGCTCGCCGGCCCCAATGCCGACAACGGCGAACTTCAGGCGGCGCTGCTGCCCGCGAACGGCACGCCCGTGCTCCTCGGCAAGATCGACTACCTCACGCCGGATTTCTATGCGAACACCGCCGGCATCGTCGCGCTGACGCTGACGCCGACGCAGCGCCAACTCGCCGCCACCACGCCGCTCGGGCTCGTGCAACTTTCTCCCGGCGGCCCGATCCCGCAACTCGCCGAGGCGCCGAACGGCCTGTTCCTGCGCGCCGACAATTTCGTCTATCGCCTCAATCCCGGGGAACACGCGGACGCGAAGATTTACGTCACAACGTTCGGCCGGCGCACCGGCGGCCAGAAAGTGAGCTTCGGCTACGATGCCACGATGTGCGCGCCGACGACTGGCGCCAGCCCGGGCGCTCCGCCCCCGCCCCCCCAGGTCGGCACGCCGACGGCCGCGCTGAAATTCCACGACAAGAAACCGCTCACCACCGGCACGGACGGCACCCTCGTCCTCACGATGACGGCGGGCGATCCCAAGCATCCGCGCGGCTATATCGACGGCCAGGTTTATGGGATCTGCTACGGTCCGGGCACGACCGCCCCCGCTCCCGGCAGCGCGAGCCAGTGCAACCAGATTATCAATCTCCTCATCTGGTCCGGCTATAAGGCACCGAAGAAGCCCTCGTGGTTGCACGACGTGCGCCCGATCTTTCTGCAGTATGCCAATCTCTATCCGGTCATGCTGCCGCTCTTCAACATGGCCGACTACGCCAGCGTCGTCAGCCGCCGGCAGGCGATGCTCGCGGTGTTCTCCATGCCCATGGCCGAGCCCAACTACATGCCCGTCACGCGCGACATGTCCGAGGCGAAACGCGCAATGGTTCGCCAGTGGCTCTCCGAACCGCAGCCGCGCTATATGCGACTCGACTCGCTCGAGGATCTCCGCGTCGCGCTCCAACTCGCCGTCGAACTCGAGCACTCCACGATCCCGCCCTACCTCTGCGCGCTCTATAGTATCAAGCCGGGCTGCAACAAACACGCGGCCGAGGCCATCCGCAGTGTCGCCGTCGAGGAGATGCTCCACATGGCGCTCGTCTCGAATCTCATGATCTCGCTCGGGCTGAGCCCGAAGATCGGCCACCCGTCGTTTGTGCCGCGTTATCCCGGCCCGCTCCCCGCCGGCCTGCACGCCCGACTCACCGTGCGTCTCCGCCGCTGCTTGATCGAGCAGATCCGCGACGTGTTTCTCACCATCGAGCAGCCGGAAAAGGATCTCGAACCCGTGAACGGCAAGGTCACGCCGAAAGATCCGACCGAGACCGGTTCGTTTACCATCGGCTGGTTCTACCAGGAGATCGAGGCCGCGCTCCATCGCCTGCACCACGCCGGCAAACTCACGTTTGGCCACGCCGACCGGCAAGTCTCCGAGTGGCGGGGCCCCGGCAAGCTCATCGTGATCAAAAATCTCACGGGCGCGATCGCCGCGCTCCACGAAATCACCGAGCAGGGCGAGGGCGCCTCCGCCCTCGATCCCGACGATGGGGACCACGAACTCGCGCACTACTATCGCTTCTCCGAAATCGTCGAGGGCCGCCGCATCGTGTTTGATCCGCAGCACCCCGACGGCTTCGCCTACACGGGCGAAAAAGTCCCGTTCGATCCCGACGGCGTCTGGCCGATGATGGACGATCCCGAATTCACCAAGTATCCCGCCGGCTCGCGCGCCGCGGTGCTCTCCGCGCAGTTTTCCCGCACCTATCAGGCGTTGCTTCAGGCGCTGCATCGCACCTTCGACGGCGAGCCCGCTCACCTGCGCCACGCGATCAGCCAGATGTTCGCGCTTGATCTCGCCGCGCAGGAATTGATGCAGACGTCCTCGGGCCTCGGCGACGGCACCACCGCTGGCCCGTCGTTCGAATTGCCCGAGCCGCGCTGAAATCCGCGCGTTCCCTCCCGGTTGTTTTTCACCCTCCGACTTACTTCTCATTTTACGTCCCATGCGCTCTCCCCTCCTCTCGTCCCTCGCGGGCAGTCTACTCCTCACCGCGACAGCATTGGCCCAACTCAACCCCGGGCCGGTCATGGCCCCGTGGCCGTTTGTGAACAGCAACGTGAAATTCAGCGGCCTGGGCCTCCCGCGTAGTTTTACCCTCAGCCACGATTACCCCACCGCCTTGGCGCCCCAGCCGGCCTCGTTTCCATGGGACGCTGCGATCGGCAACCGTCCGATCACCGTGACGAACGCCGCCACCTACATGAACAAGCTCAAGGAGTATGTCGCCGCCGACATGCGCACACTCCTCTTCGATTGGGACCACTGGAATGCCGGTGCCCGCGGCTGGTATAACGAGCCGTGGCTGGCCAACGACCGCGAGCCGCTCCGGGGGCTCTACACCGGCATGTCGGATCAATCCTGGCGGTTGTGGCCCGGCACCGGGCTGTCCGTGGATTGGGGCACCTATTGCCTTTCGCTCTACGACGCTCGCGCCGCCACCATGCTCAGCCGTTTTTGGGGCTCCGATGCGCTGACCCCCAAGTATGACCAACCCGGCCCCGCCCAATTCCCCGAGGGTGCGCTCGTGCTGAAGCTCGCTTTTTCCAGCGTGAACGCCACGCCGAACGGGGCCAATCCGCTGGCCCGCTGGCCCGTGCTCGCCGGGGCCGCGCAATGGAAAATCTATTTCACGCAAAATATCTCCGAACCGGAAATGAACAATAAGATCGGATCGGTCTCGCTTTTCCAATTCGACATCGTGGTGAAGGACACGAAAGCCTCACCCAAGACCGGGTGGGTCTTCACCACCTTCGTCTACGACCGCAACGCCTCCGGCAAGGACGCATGGGACAAGATGGTCCCGCTCGGCGCCATGTGGGGCAACGATCCCGGCATCGATTCTTCCCTCCCCCATCCGCCGCCCTTGCAGGAAAATTGGATCAACGAGAGCGCCCCGGCCTATTCGAAAATGACGCTGGGCTGGGGTAACCGGCTCGCCGGCCCCAACGACGGTGCCCGCGGCCCCGCGATCTATCAGGACGGCAGCACCGGAAAACTTGTCCAGGTGGCCAGCCAGGGCTTCTCGTCCTGCATGAGCTGCCACGGCTCCGCCTCCTGGCCTTATCCCCATCCCAACCTGATGTTGCCGTCACCGTCGAGCGGCCCCGCCCACCACGCCGCCACGGAAAGCGAAACTCCCCTCTACCAACCCGGCTCACCGACATGGAATCAATGGTTCCAAGACCGCGCCGGCAATGTGCCCCAAGTCCCCGGCACCGTGGCCTTCGACTACGACATGGTCACGGGCTTCAAGTCGATGGACCAATGGCAGGAGTGGAAAACCAGCCTGGGCGGCCCCGCGCAATCCCCCAGGCCCCATTACACCTACAACGGCCGCCTCCGCCGCCCCGTGGTCGCTCCGCCCGTGCCGACCGCGCCGAAGTAACCGGCCGCGGTTGTCATTCTGGGTGAAGCAAAGAATCCAACTGGACCTGCGACTTACTGCAACAGAGCGGAAACCCAACTGCCTTCTTCGCTCTGCTCAGAATGACAGGGTTTGAAGTAGGTCCGATCTCCGGCCGCCCCCCGGAGAAATCACGTCGCTGTCCGCGTCAGCGCGAAGCCCCGCCCGACCGCGGCGCCGCATTCACGGCCTCATCGTCGTCCGCACCCGGCGTGATCGCCCACTCGGGATAGGGCACGCCGCTCCCCTTCATCGCGCGCCACAGAATCCGGTTGAGTTGATCCTCGGGCGCCTTGTCGACTTCGCGGAAATTCATCTTCGCCGAAGCGATCGCATCGCGCCGGAGCGCCGCATCCGCGATCTTGGCCGGCGCGGGATTCATCTGATCGAGCGGCACGCGGGCCGGGACCGCGGTGAACGGCGTAAGGTCCGCCTCCTCGCGGAAGCAGTCGAACATGGGCGTCGCGCTCGCATCGAACTGGTTCATCACCGGCAACCCGAGGATCTGCTCAATCGTGCGGATGACGCTCGTGGTGTTGTATTGGGTGCTGACGACCGCGCGCCGCTTCGCCAGCGGACTGATGCAATACGCCGTCGTCCGGTAGCCGCTGACGTGATCCCAGCCCGCCTGCGGATCGTCCTCGATCGCGAAGATCGCCATCTCGGGCCAGAACTTCGAGTGGCTCAGCCCTTCCACGATCCGGCCAAAAGCGAGATCGTTGTCGGCCAGGTGCGCGGCGGGCGTCGGCGAGCCGGCCTTCGTGCCGTCGGTGTGATCGTTGGGCAGGCAGATAATCGTGAGCGCGGGAAATTCGCCCCGCGCCTCGCAGTCGCGGAGCTCGCGCAGGAAAAAATCTGCACGCGCCTGATCGGGCACATTCATTTCCCAGCCGACATAACCGGTCGGCGAAAATTTTTTCAGGCTTTCGACCATTGGATAACTCTCAAACACCGCCGCATCGCTCTCGCCCTTCCACGTGCGGTAGCAGGTCAGAAAATCCGGCACGCCCGCGCGGCCGTCGCGCCACTTCACCGCGGGCGCCATGAACTCGCCGTAATTGCGGATACTCACGCCGTGTCTTACCGCATTGTCCCAGATGAAGCCGGTCGGCGCATAGGCGAGCGCGTCGTCCTCGTCGACGCCCATGCCGTCGGGATAACTCCGCGGAAAATTCGCGAAGCTCCTTTCCATGTAGTCGGTCGCAAACGCCGTCGTGCTCCACTGGTGTCCGTCCGCACTGACCATCCCCGCGCAGTAAGTGTTATCGAGCAGCACGAACTCGCGCACGAGCTTGTGCTGGTTCGGCGTGATGGCTTCGCCGAAAATGCAGAGCGCCGGATCGCCGTTGCCCTCCTTAATCGCGCCGAGCACCTGATCGTAGGTGCGGTTTTCCTTGATGACGTAGACGACGTGCTTGAGGCGGCTCGGCTCGCCGCTGCGCTCGGGAATCGTCCGCACCGGCTGATCCGCCCGCGCCGGGAGCCGCGCCTGCGCGATGGTTTCGCGGCGGAGATTGCGCTGCACCGTCTCCGACAATTTCGGCAAATCCGCGGCTGCCGGCACCGGCACGAGCGAAATTGATCCCGCATAGAGTTTGGAATTGAAACCGGTCGGGCTGCCGCCCGGCGCTTTCTGCTTCGCCTCGGGCAGACCTTTCAGGTTCGCCGCACAAAGCGTTTTCCGCGCGGCATCGAACACGAGTGCCGCTGGAAACCATCCGACCGGAATGAGCCCCTCGAGCTTCGACTCGCGATCCGCCGGATCAAAATTCACGACGGCGACCGCGTTTTGCGTGCCGTTCGCGACGTAGAGCCGGCGACCCGACGGCTCGAACACGAGCGCGTTGGGCGACGCGCCGAACAACTCACTCGGCTTCGCCTTCACCCAGATTGTTTCGACCACGGAGTCGGAGCGCGTGTCGATCACGCTGAGGTTGTCGGCAGCGGCGTTCGCGCAGACGACGAAGCGGCCGTTTGGTGAAACCGCGAGCGCACTGGCGTGCAGGCCGGCTAAAATTTCTTTCGTGCCAGCGCCACCCTTCGAAGCGTCCGGCGCCAGCGGCACCACGCTGACCGAGCCCTCGTTCGCGATAAACGTGTCGGCCGCGACGCGTACGGTCGTCCCGCGCCCAGCCGGTCCCACGAGATCTCCGTCGCGTGGACGGCGGCCGCCCCAGTTGCTCACGTAAGCTTGGCCGCCGACGAGAACGACATCGTAGGGCGCGACGCCGACATCGAACGTCCGCAACACGCGACCGCTGGTCGCGTCGAGTTCGAGCAACTGGTTCGAGAGATTTCCGCAGACGTAGAGCCGCGTGCCATCAGCCGACAGCGCGAGCCCGCTCGGGATTTCTTCTTTGCGCCGCGGGGCGTTGGCCGGCGGCAGCGCAAAACTATGCGAGGGCTGCACCGTGCCGTCGTCCGCGACCGCGAACACCTTGATGCTACCATTGACGTTGCTCAGAAAAATCCGCCGTCCGTCGCGCGAAAAAATCAGGCCGGTGAAACTGAGTTGCCCTTTCTTGTCCGGCTCGAGGTAGTTCGGCGAAGCGACATCCGGCTGCGGCTCCTGCTGACCCTCGTTCGGCAACTCCACCCGCTGCCGAATCGTGCCCGTCACGGGATCGACCACGACCAGCTCGCTCGATTTGCCCGAGACGATCAGCAGCCGTCCATCCGGCGAAAGCGCCAGCCCCTGCGGCCGCAGTCCCGGCAATTCGACGACGCGCCCGAACGGCGTGAGCACCTGATTGACGGGCGTCACGGTGCGAGTGGCGCTCGCGCGGCCCACGGGCTCTGCGGTCGCAGAAAAATCGAGTTGTGACTTCGTGCCCACGCAACTCGCCCCGATGCCACCGAATCCGCACACGGTTGCGGCACCAAGAACTCTCGCCAAGGGGGTTGGGAAGAAAGCCACCCACCAGTTCAGCCGGTGGAGCGGGCAGAGCGCAAGCCCGACGGCTGACGCTGACTGAGGCAGGTCGGGCTTGATTTCTCCCACCTGCACTACACCGTAATACACATGCCCTCCGCCACCGGTTCGCGCCGTCATCCCAAGTCTTTCCGCCTGCCGCCGCAGCTCGTCGCGCGCGCCGCACGGAAAGCCAAGCGGCAGGGTAAGACCGTGACCGACATTGTCGCCGAATCGCTCGAAGCCTACGTCGCAAAAAGCCCGCTGCTCGGGTGCTGCACGCATCTAGGCCTCAAGGGGCGGCCCATGCCGGTGGAGACTTCGTCGATTCCGCTGGATGAGTGGGGCCCGCTCGCCCAATGAAATACCTGCTCGATACGCACATTTGGCACCGCGCGATCGATAACGCGAAAGGCGCCGCTCAGCCGCTTTCGTCTGCGGTTCTCAAGCTTCTTGAGGACGAGACCGAGCAGCTGGCGCTGTGCGACATCAGCCTGCTGGAACTCGCGCGGCACCTGGCCGACGAAGGCAACTCCGAGTCCGCCTGCGCCGCCGCCATTGCGCGCGGCTCGGGGTCCCTGCGCGTGCTGCCGATTTCACCCGCGATTGCAGCGCGCTCCTACACGCTCGACTGGCCGAAGAAAAACGGCGGCGGGCAACACCGTGATCCCGCCGACCGACTGATTGTCGCAACCGCGATGATCCACGGCCTGATGCTCGTGACCGAAGATACCGAGATGCACCACCGCGCACCACGCTGGCGGCTGCCGATTCTGAAATAGTCACTATGAGCACCAAAGAACGGGCCACTGCCGGTCGCATCAAGTTAATCGCCGCGTTTGGGAGGGGGCCGCGAAGCCGTGCGTGAGTGCCGTTGGAAAAGTCAGGAGGCCGCCGGTAAACCCCTCCTGTTATTGCTCGAATAGTAATCTGATCAGACGAAGCCATCACCGATCTCGGCGCGATAGTTTACCCCATTGCGATCGACCGTCCTGCGCACGGCCCTAGTAAATTCAAATAACTCAACGCGAGCGCCCGGTCCCGGCTTCGACGAGCGGAGCTTCACGGTTGTTACGATCTTTTAGGAGCTGAGACATCGAATCAAAAAATTATTGCCGGACGAAGTAAACAAAACCGTTGTCACCAGCAGCAATAGGCAGCGCGAGACCATAATCTTTTTTCTCCTTGGTTAGAGAAAATGCACCGTTGTTACCGAATCCACCAATGGGTGCCTTGCGTTCCTTCGTGAACGTAGAGCCCTCTAACCAAGTATCTATGCTGAGCGAAATAGAGTAGACCGAGTTGTTCTTGTAGAGCGACCATGTGCCCCGACATGAGTCATAGCCTCTTTTCGGTTCCGCATGTTCAGTGAGCCAACAGTCCGGCATTCGCGTGATCTCAAAGCTCTTATCTTTTCTGAGGACAATTTTGACCGAAAGGTCAGCGTAGCCCCAAGAAGTCAGCATGTTATTGGAATAAGAGGTTTGATCCAAAACGTATATACCGGGAACCGCTTCTTCTTTCGGTCGCTCGCGCAAGAAATGAAATGCGCCTTCAAAGCGTCCGCACGAAACAAGCAGCAGCGCGAGACTTACTGACAATCCTCCAAGAAGTAGAGCGCGCTTCATGATTCTCGGTCACCCAAACTTCTTCAACCGCCCCGCCACGTCCGCCCGCAACCGCTCGATATGCGCGGCGGTGAAGTCTACGACCGAAAGTTTCTCGTCGTGCACGAGCGGCGTGAGGTCCATCGCGAAGGAGATCGCGTTGGTTTTGTCGGTGGCGTGAGATGCGAAAAACGTCGCGTTGGAGAGGCGGCGGCCCATCGCGGCGAGGTCGTAGCGTTTGCCGCCGGCAATCTGCGAGTCGAAGGTGGCGACGAGTCTTTCCGCGAGGGCCGGATGCGCGCTGGCGTCCATCGGCACTTTCTGATCGTCGGCGAGCCAGTCGAGATCGCGCCAGCCTTCGACGCCGAGCACGCGAGGCGGACGCTGATCGCGCGGGAGCGCGCGCAGCGCCTCGAGGCAGCGGAGCAGGCAGGCGACGTGCGTGTCATGCTTGTCGGCGGGCTGGTGCAGATAAACGACCGACGGGCGGCAGCCGCCAAAGATCGCAGCGAGATCGGCGGCGACGCCGGCGTTACCCGGCGACTTTACGTCGGCGCTCGGGTGCGAGAGTTGAAGCTGCAGGCTGTATTTTCCGAGCGTGGCGGCGGTGCGCTGCTCCTCCCGCCGGATGCCTTGCATGTCGGCGTCGGTCACGGCGGCGTATTTACCGGAGCGCGCCGAGCCGGCGCCGTTGGTCATGACGACGCCCGTGAAAAACCGATCGGCGCGATCGTAGCATTCGGCGACAGCCGGGTAGGCGTTGATCTCAATGTCGTCCTGATGCGCGATCACGCAGAGGTGCGTGGTGCGCGCGAGCGCGGCGGCGGGCGCGAGGCCAGCGGACGGGCCGGAGGCGGGGACGAAGATGTCGGCGTCAGGGCGGGAGAGTTTCATCGGCAGGCGGCGAGTTCGGCAATGATGCGCTCGAATTCAGCGTGCCGCGCCTCGAGGCTGCGGACGAGCGCGAATTGCGCGCGGGTGCGCTCGAGGTTGTGGCCGGGACGATGGATGCGATAGTAGGTGTCGCCGCGCAGGTGGTCGTTAAGGAAACGCACGCCCTGCTCCAGCGCGAGCAAGCGGCCGGCAAACGCGAGGTGCGCAATCTCGGCGTCATTCAGCAGCGCGCCCGCGCCGAAAAGATAACCCTCGGCGAGCGCACGTAGCATCGCGGGATCGGCGGCGACGCGCGAGAGATCGCGCTCATCTTCCGCGGCGGCGGACGACGCCGTGCGCACCATGTCGCCAAAATCGCACGGCGCGAAACCCGGCATCGTCGTCTCGAGATCGAGCACGCACACCGCGCGGCCCGCCGCGTCGAGGAGAAGATTGTTCAGCTTGCAGTCGTTGTGGACGACACGTTCCGGCAGCGCACCCGCCGCGTGCAGATCGAGCAGCACGCCGGCCTCGGTCTCGCGCGCGAGGGCAAACGCGATGTCGTCGCGTGCGTCCGCCGCGCGATTCGCCACATCGGCCGCGATGGCTTCGTGAAACGCCGCGTAGCGCATCCGCGTGTCGTGAAACCCCGGCAGCACCTCGTGTAACCGCGGGCCGGGCAGCGTCGCGAGCGTTTGCTGAAATGCGCCGAACGCCCGCGCGACCTCACGCGCCTGCGCCGGATTCGCGATCGTCTGGCGCGACTGGGCCACCTCCACGAAACGATAAACGCGCCACGCCGCGCCCGCCGCGTCGCGCGCGAAGGGCTGGCCGTCCTCCGCCCGCACCCGCGCCGGCGTCAACGTCGGCGCGTGCGCCGTGATGCGGCGGATGTTTTCCATCAGGCCGGGCACATCGCGGAAAATCTTTTCGTTGATCTGCTGAAACACGAATCGCTCTGGCGCGGTCGCCGCGCCGGCGACCGTGGTGCCGAGGAAGGTGCGGTTGATGTGCCCGCTGCCGTGCGGCGCGACCTCGCCAATTTCACCGGGCAGCGCAAAGAGTCGCGCGACCTCGCGCACCGCCGATGCGTCGTCTTTGTTCACGACCACAGGCTCGGCGGATAAACGCCGCGCTGCACGAGCTCGGCGATGGCGGCCGTCACGCGCGGCTTGTCCTCGCGGAAGGTGATCCCGAACCACGAACTCGCCGTCGGCAGCACGCGGACGCTCGCCTGCGCCCGGGCGATTTGCTCCGACACGGCGCCGGGCAGGTAAAACTCCGCTTTGGCCTCGCTGTTACGTGCCGTGAGAAATTCCCGCCACTGCGCATCGAGTGCGCCAAACAGCGCGGGCGTGAAACCCCAGCAGTTCATCGAGACAAACTGGTCGTCCGGAAATTTCTTGCCCGCGCCCACCTCGGCCAGGGTGATGCCGTGGGTTTCGGTGATGCTCCTGAGATGGCCCGACGGGTCACACACCGAGACGCCGCGCGAGACGGCGCCGTGTTCGGACAGCGTGTTCGCGAGACGGAAACCGACCATGGCGAACTCGGGCGTCATTCCGACTGGCTTGGGTGCCAGAAATTTCGCGAGCTGCGCCAACGAGTCCGCGCCGTAAAAATCGTCCGCGTTGATCACGGCGAAGTTTTCTTTGATTGCATCGCGCGCGCACCACACCGCGTGGCCCGTGCCCCAGGGCTTCTCGCGGCCGGGCGGCACGGCGAAGCCCGTCGGCAGCGCGTCGAGCGATTGAAAAACGTAATCGACTGCGATGCGCCCGGCATAGCGTGCGCCGATTTTTTCGCGGAAGAGTTCTTCAAAATCTTTTCGGATGACGAACACCACGCGCCCGAAGCCCGCGCGGTGCGCGTCGAACACCGCGTAGTCGAGCACGGTCTCACCCGCCGGGCCGACCGGATCGATTTGCTTGAGCCCGCCGTAGCGGGAGCCCATGCCGGCAGCGAGAACGAGGAGCGTAGGAGCCATGGCGCGAGGAGAAGCGATTGCACGGCGCGGTCAACGTTCGCGGTCTTGTCGGCCCGGCCGATGGCCGGGCAGCCCGCTCAACGCGCGGGCCTACAGCCACAGCCGTTTCTGCGCATCGACGAACCGTCCGACAATCGGACCCTGCTGTGCGTGGCGGCCGTTGACGACGAGCTGCCGTCCGCCGATCCAGACTTCGCGGATCGCGCGGCGCTCGAGCGAGAACACGATATTGTTCAACAGCGTCGCCGGGTCCGCGCCCGCGACCGAGGGATCGAAAAGATTCACGGTCAAGAAATCCGCCGGCCGCCCCACTTCGAGCGCACCGCTGGTCGCGCCGAGACTGCGCGCCCCGGCAAACGTCGCCGCGTGCAAGAGCGGCGTCGCCGGGTCCGGCGCGAGCACCGCGCGCGTGCCACGTCGCGTCCGCAGCTCGTATTCGAGCAGCCGCACGTCCTCGAGCGGATCGATCTGGACCTGCGTGTCGGAACCGAGCGCGACGATCGCACCGGCCGCGAGCAGCTTGTCGATCGGCGTCATCCCGAGGCCGAGATTGCGCGCCGACGTCGGGCAGGCACAGACCGCGGACCGCGCGGCGCCGAGCACCCTGATGTCGTCATCGCCCAGGTGAATCGCGTTCACCGCGGTGAACCGCTTGTCGACGAGGCCGCGCTCGGCGAGCAGCGCGATCGGCGTGCGCCCGTGGGCGGCGACGCAGGCCTCATTGTCCGCCACGCGCTCAGCCACCTGCACGTGGACGCGCAACTTCTGCGTGTGCGCGTAGGTCGCGATCGCTTTCAAGAAATCCGGTGGCACCGCGCCGACGCCGCTCGCGCCGACGCCCAGCCACGCCTCGTCCGCAGGAAAATTCTTCTCGATGAAAACTCGCAGCGCCTCTGTCTCGCGCACGAAGTGATCCACGTTTGCGGTGACGGTCCGCGCCGGTCCGCCCGATCCATTTGCAACGTTGAAGAGCGCGATCCGGATGCCGACGTCGTGGGCCGCGCGCAGAATTTCCTGCGCGAGAAAATTCGGCTCCGGCCATGGCGCCCCGTCAGGCTGGTGGTGCAGATCGCAAAACTCGCCCACGCAGGTGATGCCCGCCGCGAGCATTTCCAGAAACGCCATGCGGGCCGTGTCAAAAATTTCCTCGCCGGTCAGCCCGTTCGCCGCGCGCGCCAGCGCCTCGTGCCACGTCGCGAGCGGCTCGGCGGCGACGCGCGAGCGCGCCTCAGCGCGGCCGCGGATCGCGCGGTGCCACGCGTGCGAATGCCCATTGACGAAGCCCGGCAGCGCGGCCTGCCCCGCCAACCGCCGCGCCATCGCGAGATCTTTTTCATCACGGGAGAAACGCGAGATCCGCCCGTGTGCATCGGCGAAGAACGCCAGGCCCGATTCGAATTTTTCGCCCGTGTAAACGCAGTCGGGCAGCCAGCCGAGTTCGCGCGGCACGGCCGGCACCGGCGGGACTTTCACCACGGGTGCGGGCGCGGGCAACGGTTTCGCTCCGGGGGTTGGCCGCTGCGGCGGCCGCCCACCGCTGGCCGGCCTCGGACGCGTGTTCTGAAATCGATCCATCGCATCCAGCACACGCTTTCGCTGGCAGCGGTCAACCTCCGCGTCACCGTGCGACTA
The DNA here is from genome assembly GCA_038231575.1 of Opitutales bacterium. Taxonomy (GTDB): domain Bacteria; phylum Verrucomicrobiota; class Verrucomicrobiia; order Opitutales; family Opitutaceae; genus CAITWF01. The sequence continues at coordinate 24,314 of JBBRLB010000044.1, forward strand.
CGGCGTCGCCTCTCTTGCGGAACCGTAATAGAGCCCGTTGAAGAAGATCTTGAAGGTCGCGTGTGGCGTGCCACGGAACGTCGGCTCGAAGGCGAGCAGCACGATCTTGCCCGCGCCGACCGACGCCTCGGCAGCGATCTTGCCGCCGTCGAGATACTGCTGGCCCCACGCCCAGCCGCTGAAGAGCGGCGTCTTGCTCGTAAACGAAACGACCGGATTCACCTTCACGCTGCCCGTCGTCGGGACGTCAAACACCGGGTTGTTGTCGAAGAAGACAAAACCTTCCGAGGCCATGCCGTAACCCAGCGGATTCTGGTTGTCGAAATTCGCGCGGAGCACGGAGCCGGGCACGTAGTATTTATTGCGGCCGATCGGTTTTTCTTTTCCGTCGACCACCTCAACGAGGTGGTTTTTCACGGGCAGGCCGAGCGCCTCGCCGATACGCGCCGACGAGCCGAGCGCGATGATCGTGCCGCCTTCCTCGACGAAACTCTTCAGCGGTGGCACGGTGCGCCGGTTGGTCAACGTCCCGAGCATCGAGCGAACTTCCTCGGGCACCATTTCCGCGGGCGGGTTGTATTGGATCGCGCCCGTGCCGGAGAGCGCGGTGCCGGCGTTCGCTTGCAGCCAGCGTTCGATCGCGGCGGTCGAGGCGGCGAGCCGGCCGTTGTCGCCGTAAGTGTCACTTGGCAAAACGATCACGTCGAAGTTCGCCTTGAGGTTGCCGGCATCGAGGACGGCAGGAAACACGGTTTCAAACGGGAACTCGTATTGCTCGAGCATCCAGCGCAGCCAGCCCGACGGCATCGAGCCGCCATAAAGGTCGAGCAGGCCGATCCGGATCGGTTTTAATTTCACGGCCTCGCCCGCGGGCTTTTGCGCGACGGCGTAAACCGGCACGCCGAGCGTCCTGGCGCCGTCCGCGAGAATGGGCTGCGCCTTCGCCGACGCCGGCACCCAGAACGTGCCGGTGCCGAGGCCGCGGCCGTTTTGCGTCTGCTCGGCCTTGAGTTCGTAAACATCCACGCCGGCCTTGAGCAGCCGGTTCACGAGAATGAAGGCGTCGTTGATTTTGTGACTGACGAGATAGCCGGCGGGATTCGTCGCGCCCGCGATCACGGCGGGCAAGGGCTGCTCCAGCGCGAAGCCGAGTTTCGTGAACGGCCCGTCGAAGCCGTCGAGCACCCGATCAAACTTCACGCCCATCTGGACCGCGGGCGTCCAACCCGTGATGTCGTAGGGCGCTTTCGGCGGGCCGCCGGGATACGCGAAATCATTCGGATGATCCTGCGGCTCGAACATGTCCATCACCTCGGCGCGGAAGGCCTGCGCGGCTTTCACGACATACGAGCCCACGGGATAATTTTTCCCGGCGACGGTGAACGCCGCGGTCGCCTTGTGCACCGTCACGCCCTGCTTGAGGAGGACGTTCACGAATTTCACCGCGGTCCCGAAGTCGTCCTGATCCGCGGTGATGATGAAACCGCGCGGATCGCGGAGCGGCGGCGCATGCAGCACGGTGTCGTAGAGCTCGGACGGCACGGCGTGACTCGTAAAAAATCCACCGCTTTCTTCGTCGCCCGCGGCGGGCTTCGGCAGGTTGCCGGCGGCGACGAGCGCGTCGATGCGCTTTGGCGTGACGGTCCACGAATCGCGATTGCCGCGATCGATCATGTTTTGGCCCATGCGATACATGTTGAAGAGCAGCGTCGTCCGGTTGCGCGACGCGTAGTCGAGCGCAGCGAAATTCACCTGCACGTCGTATTCGATCGATTGCTTGTAGTGCCACGTTTGCGGCGCGGCGGGCATCGGCCAGTCGCCGGTCGGCAGTTGTTTCGCCGGCACGAGCGTGAGCTGGATCGGCGTCGGGCTGCCGATGACTTCGGACAGAATACCGATCTGGTTGTGAAAATAAACCGCGGTGCGCATGCCGCCGTTCCACCACGTCGAGTAGGGCGCGGCGGAGCGCATCGCGGAGCCCGCCATGCCGCGCGCCACGAGGCGCATGTGCATCGCCACGCCAAGCTGTTCGGTGCCGAGCGGCACGAGCGGATCGAAGTTGTAGTTAAACGGATCGCGGAACGGCGGGATGAAGATCACCTGGCCCTCGGGACCGGTCTGGTGATGGTTATACATGATCTGCGGGATCCACTCGATGAAGAGCACGCGGTTCTGGTTCGTCGTCTCGGGCATGTTGTTCATGATCGAGTCGCGGTTGTTGTCGTGGCCGACGTATTTGTTGTAGAGCCGCGGCAGGCCGGTGAACGTGCGCGCCTTTTCGTCGGCGTTGCGCATATACCAATTGGCGACGATCTCGACGCCGTCGGGATTCGCGACGGGGCAGAGCAGGATCACGTCGTCGAGGAAGCGCCGCGTCTCCTCGTCGTTCTGCGCAATCATGCGGTAAACCGTCTCGATGAGTTGCTGGGAATTGACGCTCTCCGACGAGTGCAGACCGCCGTCAACCCAGACGACGGCCCGGCCTTCCTGCGCGAGTTTCATCGCGTCGGCCTCGGTGAGGCCCTCGGCGTGCGCGAGCTTCACGGAAATTTCGCGGTAGCGATCGAGCTGGGCGAGATTCGCGGGCGCGCTGACGATCGCCATGAGTTGCGAGCGGCCTTCGCCGGTGTGGCCGATGCTCACGATTTTCAGGCGATCGGATTCACGCTCCCATTTTTTCCACAGCGTCGAGAGCTGGGTGTAGTTCGCCATGCGATAGTCATCGCCGATCGTGAATCCGATCAGATCTTTGGCGGGCGTGATTTTTCCCGCGGGCGGGGCGGCGAGCGCGAAGGCGGGCGCGAGAAGCAGCGCGGCGATAAGAAGTGCGGGGCGGAGCGGCAGATTTTTCATGCGATAAAACAGGCTTGGAGCAACGCAACGGGCGTGTCTGCTGGATATGCGCACCGGGCGGCGAGTCAACGGACCCGCCGCGAAAGTTCGCGCGGAAAATTCGGAGTCTACGCCGGGCAGAGTTTGGCGGAGAGATTCTCGTCCCCGTTCTCGCCTCATCGCGCTGGTTCGCCCCCTCGCTGATTACGCTCCCGGTCTCCCGCGGATTATTTCTACGCCAACTTGCTCAGAGCTGCCGGCCGAGCGCGAGGAGCCGCGCGCGCAACTCCGGCAGATAGCGGAAACTCGCGCGCACCGGCTCGGCGAGCCCCGTCAGATGCAACAGCGTCGTCTCGTAAGACTCGCGGTCCGAGCCCCGGTAACGCGCCAGGTTCACGATCGTGCCGCGATGCACCCGCACAAAATGCGAGGCCGGCAGCGTATCCTCCCACGTCTTCATCGTGCGCCGCACGAGGAGCTGCGTGCCGTCGCCCAGGTTGACGGTAGAATAATTTTCGCAGGCCTCGATGAACGCAATGTCCGGCAGCGCGACAAACCGCGTGATGCCGGCGCCGGTTTTGACGTGGACGAGATCCTGGGGCGCGAGCAGCGGCGCGGGATCTGGCAACGCGTGCAGTTCCGGCGCCGCCAGACGGCGGAGCGCCTCGGCCAGTCGCTGCGGGCGCACCGGCTTGAGCAGAAAATCGAGTGCATTCACCTCGAAGGCGCGGACCGCGTAGTGATCGAAGGCGGTGACGAAGATCACCTGCGCATCGGGGCGGACGAAGGGCACGAGATCGAAGCCGGTGCCGCCGCGGAGCTGGATGTCGAGAAACACCACCTGGTAATCATCGCCGGCGAGCCGCCGCTTCGCCTCCGCCAATGTATCGGCCTCGCCGGCGAGCGTGATTTCCGGATGTTCGCGCAACAATCCGCGGAGGGCCGCGCGGGCCGGGGCTTCGTCGTCAATCAGCAAGGCGCTTCTCATGGGGTTAAACGGTTTCAGGCCCCGCGACAGCGACGCCGGCCTGGCGCAGATCGCGCAGCAGGCGCAACCGCGCCCGCACCCAGCCATTTTCCGCCGCGGTCGTGAACGCGTGGGCGTCGGGATAGTAGCGTTCCAGCCGCTGCCGCAGATTCTCCAAGCCGATGCCCGTCGATTCCGCGCGCGTCGAATCCGGCGGTAGCCACTCGCCGGTGTTGGCCACCTCGATGAGCAGGGCGCCGTCGATCCGGTGCGCGGAGATGTGCAAGCGCAAGACGCCGGGGGTGGTGCGGCTCCCGTATTTGACCGCGTTCTCGACGAGCGGCAGCAGGAGAAACGGCGGCAACCGGACCGATTCCACTTCCGGCGTCACGTCGAACTCGACTTGGAGATTTTCCCCCCAGCGCACTTTTTCCACATCGAGGTAGCTGCGCAACGCACCGATCTCGGTGCCGAGCGTCGGCAGTTCGTCCTTCGGGCCGGTGAGCGTGGCGCGGCAAAATTCCGAGAGGCGCAGCACCATCTCGCCGGCATCGCGCGCGTTCTCGAAGAGCAAGCCGTAGATCGAGTTGAGCGAATTGTAGAGGAAGTGCGGGTTGAGCTGGTAGCGGAGCACTTCGAGCCGGGCCTTTTCCTCGGACAATTGCGCGGCGATTTTTTCGTCGAGCTCCAGCCGGTGCAGGCGCGCCAATTCGCGGTTGCTGGTCGCCAGCTGTTCGTTGCGCTCCGCGATTTCATGCGTGCGGCTGGCGATGATCGATTCGAGCCGGTCGGCCCGCCAGTGCAACGCCCGCGTGCGCCAGCGCACGATCCCCATCATGCCGGCCAGCCCCATCAGCCCATAACCCACCCACGCCCACCGCGTCGCCCACCATGCGGGCCGGATGGAAAAAATAACGCTCGTCTCCGGCCCGATCTGCCCCGCCTCGTCGCGCGCCTGCGCGCGAAACGTGAAGGCGCGCCATGGCAGGTTGGTGAAGTCGCGTTCCGTCTGTTTCGTCCAGGCGCTCCACTCGTGGTCGAGGCCGTCGAGCCGCGTCCGATACTCGATCGGGACGACGCCCTTGCGATCCGCGGCGAATACCGGCGCAGCGAACGAAATCCGCAGCGCATCGCGGTCCGGGGGCAGCGCCGGGAGCCCGACACCGGCCGCCGCCCGGGCCCCCGCGGCGAGGAGTTCGCCCGCGGACGTTTCAATTCGGCGCACGGCGACGACGGGGGGCGTGAGCGGGCGCGTCGGCCGCCACGTGAGATCGCGCGAAATGAGCGCGCCGTGGCCGGCGATCCAGAGGGTCTGCGTCGCGATTTCGTGGTAGAGCGTCGTCGGCAGCAGTTGGCGGAGCGACGCGCCGGGCAACGTTTCCGCGCGCCAGCGCTCCGAGGACACCGACGACTCGGGCACGAGATGACGGATCTCGCGCGCGGGCGGCGCGCCCTGCAACCACACGGTGCCATCGTCACTCGCGCGGGCGCTTTCGATCGCGTAGTCGGCGAGACCGGTGACCCGGGTTTCGGGCGCGAAACTCCCCGCTCCCTCATCGTAGCGCAGGAGTTTCCCCGCGACGACGGCCATCACGTCGCCGCCGAGTTGAAACATCGCCGAGGGCAGCCGCGCCACTCCTTCGCCCGCCGTAAAGCGGTGAGCAGGCGCATCGACCCTCAGCCCGGCGCGAAAATCGACGCGCCAAAAACCGCCGCCGGTGGCCCAAACGATGCCGGCCGGAGCTTCGAGCAGCGCGATCGCCCCGCCGCGGATCGCCTTCAACGATCCCTCGCTGATCCATTGATCGCCAGCGAAATGTGCCCACCGCAGCCCTTGGTTCGAGCCATGCGCAAACCAGCCCGGCGCGCCGGCGAGCGGCAGGAGACCGTAGTAGTTTCGATTTTCCAGCACGCGTATCTGGTTGCCGCGGGCCGGCTGCAGGCCGCGCAACTGGCCGGCGAGCGAATACAACCGGTCGCCGTGCGCGACGATTTCGCGATCGGGGCCAGGATCGTCCAACACCGGCCGGAACCGGCCGTCGGCGCCGCGCCGCCCGACACCCTCCGTGCCGCCCGCAAAAAGTTCTCCGCCCTGCCGGACCACCGAACGGATCGTGCCTTCGAGTCCTTCCGCCGGGCCGTGGCGGGCGTAGGGCGAATCGAGTTGCACCCGCGCGATGCCGTAGGGCAACGCCGCCCACACCCCGCCCTCACGGTCCTCCATCACTCCGGTCACGTGATTCGCAGGCAGGCCCTTGGTGCGATCAATTTTTTGCAGAAAATGCCCCTCGCGATCGCACACCACGAGTCCGCTCTGAGAGGTCGCGAAGACGACGCGACCATCCGCGAGCAAGGTCGCATTCTTGGCGGTGTCGTTGCCGAGCGGGCGCGGCATGGTCGCGAACCCACTGCCGGTCCAGCGTTCCAGCCCGACGTCGGACGGCCCCTCCCAGCCGCCGTCGGCGGTGGGGCGGGTCTCGAACAGCGAACGCGTGAAGCCCACCACGGGTTCGAGTTCGCCGCTGTGCACCCGAAATACCTTGTCGGCACCGACCGTCACATAGGGATCGTCGGCGATTTTCCAGAGCTGCAGCACGACCGTGTTGCCATCGGCGAGCCGCCAGACGCGGGGCGGGCCGTCGTCGTGGGGAAAACGAATCAGGTGCCGCTGATCCTTGAAAAACAAACCCTGCGTCGTCACCACGCTCGTGTTCGTAATCTGGAGGGCGTGGGTGTCGGTCGGCAGGAGTCCGATCATCGATCGCGTCTGCAACAACCCGTGCTCATCCGGCTCCAACCGGAAAATCTGCGATCCGCCGCAGCCCCAGATCCGACCGCGTTCATCGACGCGGAGCGAAGAGACAAGTTCGCCGGTGGGCGTGGGGATGAGGCGCCAGCGCACGCCGTCGAATTCGAGCAGCCCGCTCCGATTCCCGACGTAAATCAGCCCGGTCCGCGGGTGCTGCAGCACGCAGGTGTTTTCGGGATTTGCCCCATACTCGTCGGCGAGCCAAGTGCGGATGAACGGCGAGCCGGTGACGCGGGGATTGAGCGTTGAAGCATCCGCCGCCGGTTCTGCTCCGCGGGCGATCGCGGTCAGCGTCAGAACCGGGCCAAGGAAAACTCGGCGCAGAAATTGGGAGAGACTCAAGGAGAAGGCGGGCACGAAACGGTCGTGCTCCGGGTAGGAGACGGTCGCACGATTTTTCAGAGTTAGGGCGGATATTCGGCGCCCCAATCAACCACGCTGATCGGAGCACGGCGAATATTTTTTCCGATGCACGCTAGGCGGACGCGCGTGAGCAGGTAGAAAAAAATTTTCGGTGCAATCAAGCGGCGACCGCGTCCGTCACAGATCTCCCGTCGCTCGGCACCGCCGCTTTGCGACTTCATTGCGCGACCGCGTCACGCGCCATCCTTTTGCGACTACCGCTTCCGTCACAAATTCTCCGTCGGTTGTCACCGCCAGTTTGCGACTCAGGTTTTAATGTCACTGATATGGGGCTCGGCTCCCAGTCGATCTAGGGAATTTTAGCCCGCGATGGCCCCTTTTTCCTCTCGATTACGCATTACCACTCCGACGGCACTCCGCCGCGAGTCATCGACTTCACCCACCCCCGATCCATGAATAATAATCCTGCCCTCAGTCCTCGTCGGCTCGGCTCGCGCCTGATTTCCAGCGCGTGCGCCCTGTTGACTGTTTTCGTATTGGCCGCGCTCTCGGTTTCCGCGGCCCGCGCCGATGTCGTCTTCACCCGCAGCACTGTATCCGCAGAATCGTGGGTGCACTATACGGCGACGTTCACGCCGGCGTATTCAGGCAACTACACGCTCGGCTTCAACCTCACGGCGGGAGGCTCCTCGGGAGACAATTCCATCCTCATCGACGCCGTGCAAGTCACCAACGGCGCGACGACGTTATTCTCAGACGGTTTTGAGACACCAAATCTTGCCTCGAACACCGGCAGCGGAACCCCCAACGGCAGCACGCTTACCATCGGCAATTGGGTATGCACCAACTCCAGCGGCATTCTTGACGGATCTCCTCCGAATTGGGGATTGTCTGGTCAAGGACTCGGGTCTGCAGATGGAACCACCCAATACGGCTTCCTTCAGGCCGTTAGCGGCTACTTGCCTCATATCAAGGCAGCCAGCACGCTCGCTTTGGTCGCCGGCCAGACCTACACGGTTTCCTTTTATCAGGCCTCCCGCCGCGACTTTGGCGGCGCGACCACCTACACGGTGACGCTCGATGCTCCGGTGCCGACCGTGTATGCCAGCGGACTTTCTGCGGTGACTGGCTGGGATCCCCTTTTCTTGGATAGTCGCGTCGTGCCCGATAGCCTTGAAGGCAAGCCCGTGCCGACGATCGGTTACAACGATCCCCGGTGGGCCAATGCGCACGCGGCGATCGCTTTTCCCCTGGGATCGCATCCTTGGGAAAACATCGTTCCGTATAATTTCAGCGCCAACTGGATCAACGCATGGGCGGGTGGCGGCCAACTGAACCAGAACCCTGGGCTTCACTCCAACCTCCATGGGAAGACGAGCTCCAGCCCGGGTTGGGCGGGCTACCCCTATTACGGCGTCCCGGACCAGAGCTTTACCAAATACAGCACCTCGGTGTATGGCCAAGGTGAGTTCGTCCTGCAGTTTCTCGCCGACAATGCCTCTTGGATCTACGTCGATGGCGCGCTCGTAGGCTATCAAGATTACTCGTGGGGCACCAACGGAACCGGCCGCTACCTCATTACGCTGGCCAGTGCCGGCGCTCACGATCTTGGTTTCGTGATCTGGGACGGCGGCGGACTCGCCGGCGGCAAGTTCCGCCTTGAGACCAGGGCCTCTTGGGAAGCCAGCAACCCCGGCGTCACGCTGCCCCCGAGAGCTGCGACCGTTTCGCTCTCGAACCTCACCCACACTTACGACGGCACGCCGAAAGCGGCGAGCGTCACCACGGCTCCTTCCGGCCTCACGACGTCCGTCACCTACAACGGTTCCACCACCGCGCCGACCAACGTCGGTTCCTACGCCGTCGTCGCCACCGTCACGAGCGCGGGCTACGCCGGCTCGACCACGGGCACGCTCACGATCGGCAAGGCGAATGCCACCATCACGCTCGGCAATCTCACGCACACCTACGACGCCACGGCGAAATCAGCCACGGCCACGACCAGTCCGGCGGGACTCGGCGTGACCTTCAATACCGGCAACAGCTTCACCAACGCCGGTGACTACACCGTCATCGCGTCGATCTCCAATACCAACTACAACGCCAGCACCACCAGCGACACCCTCCATATCGCCAAGGCTCCGTCCACCACCACGACGGTCGGTGCGGGTCCGTTCACCTACGACGGCACGACTCACACCGGTGGCTCGGGCACGGTAACCGGCGTAGGCGGCGTCACCGGCGCTGCCACGGTCACCTACTCTGGCGACCAGGTCAACGCGGGCAGCTATACCGTCACCGCGCACTACGCCGGTGACGCCAATCACACGGCCAGCGACGGCGCTCCCGTGACCATCACCATCAACAAGGCCACGTCCGCCACCACCACGATCGGCGCAGGTCCGTTCACCTACGACGGCAGCACCCAGAGTGGCGGTTCGGGCACGGCGGCCGGCGCAGGCGTCCTCACTGGCTCCACCACGCTAACCTACTCGGGCGAGCAAGTAAACGCGGGCACCTATACCGTGACGGCGCACTACGCCGGTGATGGCAACCACGCGGCCAGCGACGGCGCTCCCGTGACCATCACCATCAACAGGGCCACATCCGCCACCACCACGATCGGCGCAGGTCCGTTCACCTACGACGGCAGCACCCAGAGTGGCGGTTCGGGCACGGTAGCCGGCGCAGGCATCGTCACTGGCTCCACCACGCTAACCTACTTGGGCGACCAGATCAACGCGGGCACCTATACCGTGACGGCGCACTACGCCGGTGATGGCAACCACACGGCCAGCGACGGTGCACCCGTGACTATCACGATCACCCAGGCCACTTCCGCGACAACCACGGTCGGCGCGGGTCCGTTCACCTACGACGGCACCACCCAGACCGGCGGCTCGGGCACGGTGGCCGCAGCGGGCATCGTCACTGGCTCCACCACGCTGACCTACTCGGGCGACCAGATCAACGCGGGCACCTACACCGTGACGGCGCATTACGCCGGTGATGCCAACCACACCGCCAGCGACGGTGCGCCCGTGACCATCACCATCAACAAGGCCGATGCGACGATCACGGTAAACGGTTACACCGGAACCTACGACGCCGCCGCACATGGTGCGACTGGCTCAGCCTCGGGTGTCGGTAGCGTCAACTTGAGTGCCGGGCTCAGCTTGGGCTCGAGCTTCACGGACGTGCCCGGCGGCACGGCCAGCTGGTCCTTCGCCGGCGGCACGAACTACAACGATGCCAGCGGCACCGCTGCCATCGTGATCACCAAGGCCAACGCGGCGATCACCGTGAACGGCTACACTGGAGTCTACGACGACGCCGCTCACGGCGCGACTGGCTCAGCCTCGGGTGTCGGTGGCGTCAACTTGAGCGCTGGGCTCAACCTGGGCGCTAGCTTCACCAACGTGCCCGGCGGCACCGCCAGCTGGTCCTTCGCCGGCGGCACGAATTACAACGATGCCAGCGGCACCGCTGCCATCGTGATCACCATGTCTGCGACGAAGACGACGCTGGGCGCGGTGCCGACGGTTCAAGCCGTGGGTCAGCCGGTCACGCTGACGGCGACGGTGGGCGCGGTCGCCCCGGGCGCCGGCGTGCCGAGTGGCACGGTCACGTTCATGGATGGTTTGACGGTGCTCGGAACGTCGAATGTGAACGCGGCTGGCGTCGCGGTGCTCGCACCGTCGAGCATGGCCGTCGGCCCACACTCGATCACGGCGACGTATAGCGGTAGTTCGAACCACCTTACCAGTGGGTCGAACGCGGTCTCGATCCTCATCTACGGTTATCCGACCGGCGGCGGCACGTTCGCGATCGGCGACGGCAATGCGTCCGTCGGAGCCTCGGTGACCTTCTGGGGCGCGCAGTGGGAGAAGACCAACGCCCTCAGCGGCGGTGCGTCCAACGCGAGCTTCAAGGGCTTCGCGGTCGCGCCGGCCACGCCAGCGGTCGGCACCACGTTTACGGCGGCGCCGGGCAATAGCGCGCCTTCGCCGGCGAGCGTGCCGGCCTACCTCGGGGTCATCGTCACGAGCAAGGTTACGAAGTCCGGTTCGAATATCACTGGCACCATCGTCAAGTTGGTGGTCGTGAAGACGAATCCGGGCTACGAGGGTGATCCGGGCCACGCGGGCACGGGCACCGTCGTCGCTGCGATTCCGTAATCCTATCGCTTCTTCTTTAATGCGACGGGCCAGGCGTAAATCGCCTGGCCCGTTTTCTTTTCCGGCGCCGAGCCCATGTGGTCTGGCTAGATGAACGGCAAAAAATACCTGATCGCTTCGAATGTCTTATCGAGCCCGCCGGCAACGGCGGGCTCTTTTTTCATCGCGACACTGCGCCCCGGGCGTGGCAGATCTGCCCCATGGTCCGTCCCGCGTCGCCCACCCTGCCTCGCATCCGCGTGCTCGCCACTGGCGGCACGATCGCGGGCGCGCAGGTGCAAGGTGCGCGCGGTTATCGCGCGGCGGCGTTTTCCGTTGAGGCGCTCATCGCCGCCGTGCCGCACCTCGGCGACCTCGCGCGGCTCGACGTCGAGCAAGTCGCGGCCATCGGCTCGCAGGACATGGACGAGACGACGTGGCGCAAGCTCGCCGCGCGCACGTCCGCCGCGCTCGCCGATCCCGAGATCGCGGGCGTCGTGATCACGCATGGCACGGACACGATGGAAGAGACGGCGTTTTTTCTTAACCTCGTCGTGCGCTCCGCGAAACCCGTCGTGCTCGTCGGCGCGATGCGCCCCGCGACCGCGATCAGCGCGGACGGCCCGATGAATTTGTTCAACGCCATCGCCGTCGCCGCGCACGCCGAAGCGCATGGGCGCGGCGTGCTCGTGGTCGCGAACGACGAAATTCATTTCGCGCGCGAGATCGCGAAGACCAACACGACTCAGGTCGGCACGTTTCGCGCCGGCGCGCGCGGACTCGCGGGACTCGTGAATGCCGGCCGCATTCATTTTTATTCCGCGCCCGTGCGGAAGCACACGGTCGGGAGCGAGTTTTCCGGTCGCGGCGAGCGGCCGCCAGTCGGCTCGCTGGCGCTCGCCGCTACGCCCCTGCCGCCAGTCGAAATCGTTTACGCTTACGCCGGCATGGGACGTGAATTGATCGATGCGGCCGTGAAGGCCGGCGCGCGCGGCCTCGTGATCGCAGGGGTGGGCGACGGCAACCTCAACGCGACCGCGCTCAGCGCGTGCGCCGCCGCGGCGCAGCGCGGGGTCGCGATCGTGCGCGCGTCCCGCACCGGCGGCGGCGTGGTCGAGCGCAACATCGAGATCGACGACGACCGCCACGGTTTCATCGTCGCCGACGAGTTGAATCCACAAAAAGCCCGCGTGCTCCTGATGCTCGGCCTCACCCGCACGAAGGACGCGCGCGTACTGCAGGAAATGTTTTTCGCGTATTGAACCTGCCCACCCCGGTCATGCTGGGCGCACTACAGAATCCACTTGGACTTTGAAAACATTTAAACGCGACGGGCCTCCAATCGGATTATTCGCGGCGACCAGCAGGACAAACCCGCAAACTCCGCTCGATGATCGCCGCTGAATTTCACCTTCCCGTCTGGTTCGATCTCGGCGCGACGTTTGCGTTTGGGCTCACAGGGGCGCTCGCAGCGATCAAGCGCGGCTACGATATCGTGGGCGTTTTTTTTCTCGCGCTCGCGTCGGGCATCGGCGGCGGGCTGATTCGCGACGGCGTGTTTCTTCCCGGCGGCGGCCCGACGCCGCTGCTCACCGATCCGCGCTACGTCGAGCTGATCGTCGCGGCGACGATCGCGGGCGCGTTGTTCGGCGGGCACGCGAAGAGATTTCACCGGCTCATCGCGGTGATCGATGCACTCGGGCTTGGCGCGTATGCGGCGTTTGGCACGGAGAAGGCCCTGACCGCGGGGCTCGCCGTGCCCGCCGCGATTCTCGTCGGCGTGATCAATGCGTCCGGCGGCGGCTTGTTACGCGACATCATCACGCGCGAGGAGCCGTTGGTTTTTAAACCGGGCCAGTTCTACGTGCTGACGGCGTTGACGGGTGCGGTGGTGTTTGTGTGTCTCACCGTGACGCTCGACGTGGCCGTCACGCCTGCGGCCGGTGCGGCGATCGCGGTGACGTTCGTGTTTCGCGCGCTGACGATCACCTTCAACTGGCGCACGACATCGGTCGGCGGGTCGGGCGAAGAGGATGTGACTCCGTAAAGGCCGGGCGCGACCGCGGGGCGCGCCGGTTTGCAGTGGGGAATCGCGGTAGGCCCAGCGGTCCCGCCCTCCCCACGCCTCAGAATTTCAACACCATCTCCGCATCTCCGAGCGTAAGCGTGACGCCGCTCTTCGAAACCTGGCGGACGCGCAGGTGCACCGGATCGCCAGGCGGAAGGAGCACGTTGATGACGTCGCCCTCCTTGTAAGTGCCTTCCTTGCCCGCGGACGTAATGACGAGTTGGAGGCTTTTGCCGCGCTGGAAGGTGCCCTTCACGCGTAAGGTGGCGACCGCCTGCTGAAGCGACGCGAGATCGTTGTTGATGGCGACAGGGACAGGCGCGGCGCCCTCAACCAACGGGAGCGGCGTGACCGGCAAGGCGCCGGCGGGGCGAAACGGATTCGTCAGCGGATCGGTCGGCGCGGGCGCCGCGTTGCGCGTATCGAAGAGCGCGCCCATCCTAGTGCGAGTCTGCTGGAAACGCGGCGAGAGCGGCACGGGAGTGGCGGACGTTTTGCCGACAGGCGGCGGGCCTTTCGCTTTGGCCGCGGAAAGAATGCCCGGCTTCACCGCCGGCATCTTGGGCGCGGCCGGAGTGTCGGCGGGCGCATCGGTGGCCGTCTGCTCCACCGCGGGCGCGGTGGTGGCGGAGTCATTTGTGGCGGGCACCACCGGCGTCTTCGTCGTCGACGGCGCGGTGATGGTCGTGGCGTTGGCCTTCGGCGGCACCGTCGGCTTGGTCGTCGCGGGTGCGGCTGAATTCACCGTCGCGGGTGCGGCGGTTGATTTTTTTTCCACCGGAATCGAGGCAGGCGCAACGGGGTTCGCCGCGGCGCCCGCGGTGGGCGATTTGCCGGCACCGGGTTGCAGCGCGGGCGGCAGCACCTCTTTCGGATCGGTGCTGGCCGACGGAATGCCGGGCGCGGCGCGCAACGCCGCGGTCAGGACGGTGAGCAGGAACACGGAAAAGAGGGAGCGACGCGCGATCATTTTTTGCCGAGGAGTTCGAGCGTCAGGTCGAGCACGATGCCACCGGGGCTGTCTCTTTCCCGGCGACTGTAGCCGAATGACGTGATGTTGGCGAGGCGCGGGCCGGTCTCGAGCGCTAGCAGATAGGCGGCGACCTGTTCATAGGAGCCGCTGATGCGCAGCGAATACGGCACGCGCCGGTAGAGCGTGGTGCCGTCGCTCGTGGGCGAGGACTGCGGGTGCAACTCCAGCAGGCGGGCCTTGGTCTGCTCCTCGAACTTGTAGAAATACCAATTGTTGTCCGCGAGGTTGGCCTCGATGATCAGATTGTCATCGATGCGGCGGGTCGCCTCGTGCACGGCGGCGAGTTCCTGGCGCTGGGTCGAGCCGCCGACGAGCAGGTCGAGCATCGCCTCGCCCTCTTTCGCGCGATCGATGCGGGCGGCTTCCTGGACATCGATGTCGTCGGAGAGAAAATAAGCGCCGCCGCCGCTACCGAGCATCAGGAGGATGCACGTCGCCGCGAACGGATAGCGGCGGATCAGCGTGAGGAGGCCGGCGAGTTGGGGGTTCATGACTTCGGCGGGCCCTTCAGGTAAAAGGCGATTTCAAAATTAATCACGTCGCCGGTGCTGCCGCGGTCGAAGCCGGTGAGGCGAATCTGCCGGAAGATCGGCGTCATCGCTTCGTCTTTTTCGAGGGCTTTCACGTAGTTGCCGAGGAGGAGGCTGGCGCGCTCGGATTTTTCGTGGATGGTGCCGCGCATGATGATCGTGAGATCGTTCCACTCGATCACATCGATCACGAGCTGGGCGGGGCGCGACCGGCCGACGTTGGCGATGAAACCGGAAACAAAGAACGGCGGACGGATGAGCTTGTAGGCCTCGTCGATCTTGGCGGCCTCGACGGCGTAGTCCCGCTGCATGCGCTGGATGTCGCGCACCTCGGCGCGATTATCGTTGATGCGCTGCTCCCAGTCGCGCGTCTGGTGGCGCGTGCTGAGATCGAGATAACCGAGCCAGCCGGCGAACAACAGTCCCGCGAGCGCGAAGGCCCCACAGAGAACGTTGATCAGAAAACGCGTGCCGACGATGTTGTCCTCGGGCAGCTCGCTTTCGATCCGGCAGTCGAGGTGCCAGTGGGCCACCGCCCCGGTCGCGTTAGGCTTTTTGCTCATGGGCGGCAGGCGGCGGCGGGGTGAGCTGGCCGATCAGGCTCAGCGCCTGAAACCACGAGCGGTCCGGCGCGGCGGTGTTGGGGGCAAGCTGGAGGCCGACGGTCGGCATCCACGTCTCGAGGTTCGGCGCGAGAAATTCGAGATCGACCGCGGCGCAGAGTGCTTCCTCGAGCCACGCGAGCCGCGCCGGCAGATGCGCGCAAAACAGCGCGCCGATCGGCTGGCCGGTCTGCATTTCAAAATAATCGACGGCCGGCTTGAGGTGCCGCGTGAGCGCGCGCACGAGCCGGCGGCCGTGGCCGCGCAATTCTTCCGTCGGCGCCTCGAGCGCGCGGCGCGCGGTGGCCACATCGGGCGCGCCGAGTTCCTTCATCGCGCTCTCCTCGATCGAGAGGAGGCCGTGCGGCAGCGCGGCGGGCGTGTGCACGCCGTCCTTGCCGAGCAGATAAATGCGCGTCTGGGTCAGGCCGAGTTCACACGCGACGACGGCGTGCGGATAGGCGATCTGGCGGGTGTGCCGCAGCAAGGCCCCGAGCAGCGCCACCGAGCCCACCTCGAGGCGCTGCGGGCGGATGCTCTGCTTGCGCAGGCGGTTTTGCAATTCGCGCACGCCCCCGAGCGGCAGCCCGAGCAGCAGCCCGGGCCGTGGCGGCGTGGTTGCGGAAAAAACCTCGCCCTCGACCGGATGCAGCGCGCGGATGAACCAGTCCTTGGTGGACGGCAGCCGGGCCTGCTCGGCGAGCAGCGCCGAAAGATATTCGGGTTCGGCAAACCGGCGCGTGTTGATGTTTTCGCGAAGCAGCACGCGCTCCGGCGGATGAAAACCGCAAAAGGCCGCCAGATAGCCGGGCCCGCGATCGGCGTAGTGGGCCTCCAACCAGCGGCTGATCCCCTCCTCATCACTCGGCCCGAGCTCCGTAAACGCATCGACGGTCAGCGGTTTTTCGTCGAGCCGGCCCAGCCGCGCGAGCTGCACGCCGTGCTCCGTTTGATTGAAGAGCACGCCGCTGCGCTTGTTGCGGGTAAGAAAAGAAAGTGCAGCCATGGGGCGCGGTCAGACGGATCACACTAGGTCAAATCAGCCCCGACGCTGTCAATGCGTCCGGGCCGCGTCCAATACGATCCTTGTGCGTAGAAACGCCCACCGGCCCCCGATGCGCAGCGTCCCGCGCTCTCTCCGTCCGGCGCGCCGCCGTTTCATGGCAGGAACTGTTTGTTGCGCACGATCACGCGCGGCGAAACGATCCGGTAGGACGTCTGCGTGCCGATCGCCGCGGTGCCCATTTTGGTGGTGAAGGCAAACTCGA
>JBBRLB010000045.1:0-40914 GCA_038231575.1 Opitutales bacterium
CAGGCGATCATCGACCAGAAACTGCTGTTAAAGGAGGATGCCTGCCGAATCTGGGGTGACTTTCTCAATATCGCCTACGTCGACGTCCTGGCCTCGGGCATCGCGGTGCAGGCCGGCAAACAGATCCCCCTCGAGATCGCGCGCCGCGGTCGGGCGATCGGGCTCTACGAGATCGATGGCGTGCTCACGGTCGCCATGGCCACGCCGGAGGACGCGCGACTGGTCCGTCGCCTCGAACAAATCGCCGGCATCCCGCTCAGCCCCGTGTTCTGCCTGCCGTGCGAGATTGAGGACGCGATTTCCATCGTCTACGCGACCGAGCGATCAATCACGGAGTCGATCGCCGAGTTGGGACGCAACGCGCTCTTCGCCGACCCGGACCTGGCGGTGGAGCGCATCGCGGAACTCGCCAAGACCGAAACCCTCGCCCACGTGCTGGACGAAATCATCCACTTCGCGCTGCGGGAACGCGCCACCGACATTCACATCGAGCCGCTCGAGATCAACTCACGCATCCGGTTTCGCGTCGATGGCACGTTGCGCGACATCCTGAACTATCCGAAAAATCTCCACCGCGCCGTGCTCTCGCGCCTGAAGATTCTCAGCGACTTGAATATCTCCGAGTCACGCCTGCCGCAGGACGGACGCTTCTCGATGCCGATGGGCACGGTCAAGGCGAACTTCCGTCTCTCGGTGGTGCCCACGGTCTACGGCGAAAAGGCGGCGGTGCGCGTCCTCGCCTCCGCCTCGAAGCGCTCGATGGTCACGCTCGACTCGATGCTGATGTCGCACCGGATCATGCAGCCGTTCCGCCGGCTGATCAAAAATCCCAATGGCATTCTCTTTGTGACCGGGCCGACGGGGTCGGGGAAGACCACGACCCTCTATGCCGCGATCGACGAGATCAATTCCCCGAAGCTCAACATCTCGACGATCGAGGATCCCGTGGAGATTCCCGTCAGCGGCGTGATGCAGAGCCAGGTTAACGCCCAAATCGATCTGAAGTTCAGCACGATGCTGCGCGCGTTTCTCCGGCAGGATCCGGATGTTATTTTGATCGGCGAAATTCGCGACACCGAGACCGCGAAGATCGCGACCGAGGCCGCGCTCACCGGCCATTTGGTGTTTGCCACGCTGCATACCAACACCGCGCCACAGGCGATCGTGCGGTTGATGGAAATGGGCGTCGAGGCCTACATGGTGGCGCCGTCGATCATTGGCGTGCTTTCGCAGCGACTCGCCGGCCGCATCTGCGACAAATGCAAGGAGGCCTACTATCCGCCGCGCGAGGTCTTGTTGAAATATTTCACGGAGGAGGGCCTGACCGACGTGCCGTTTTACCGCGGGCGCGGCTGCCCGCATTGCCGGCACACCGGTTATCGCGGCCGGGTCGCCTTTCACGAGCTGGTCGTCATCACGGAGGAAATCCGCCAACTGATCACCGATCGGCGCAGCGTGCAGGAAATCACCCGCGCCGCCTTCAAGGGCGGTTATCGTCCCCTGCGCTACGACGGCTTGAACAAAGTCCTCCTCGGCCTGACGACGATCGAGGAGATCGAGGAGAATTGCTCCTTCGACCTGGCTGGATGATTTTTGGCCCGGCGCAAAACCGGGCGGTCACTTGCGGGCGAGGGAAGGGCGGTTAGCGTCGACGAAGATCCGTTTCTCTTGCCATGAAAATCTCGTCTGCTTCCACCCCATCCGGCGCCGCGGCAAGCGGGGTATTCAAACTTGGCGGCGATCGGCCGGTGCACCGGCTCGGCTTCGGCACCATGCGCATCACGGGTCCCGAGGTCTGGGGCGAACCGAAAGATCCGGCGGCCGCGCGGCGACTCCTGCGCACGGTCGTGGATCTCGGCATCAACTTTATCGACACCGCGGATTCCTACGGCCCTGAGGTTAGCGAGCGGCTCATCGCGGAAGCGCTGCATCCTTATCCGAAGGGACTCGTCCTCGCGACCAAGGGCGGCCTCACGCGGGCGGGTCCCGGCCAGTGGGCGCCGGTCGGGCGGCCGGAATATCTGCGGCAATGCGTGGAGCTGAGTCTCCGCCGGTTGAAACTCGACTGTATCGACCTTTATCAACTGCACCGCATCGACGCGAAAGTGCCGGTCGCCGAAAGCCTGGGCGCGTTGAAGGAATTGCAACGCGCGGGAAAAATCCGGCACATCGGCCTCTCCGAGGTTTCGGTGAAAGAAATCGAGCAGGCCAGGAAGACCGTCGCGATCGTCAGCGTGCAAAACCTCTACAACCTCGGCAACCGCCAGAGCGAAGCGGTGCTCGACTACTGCACGAAGCAAGACCTCGGCTTTATCCCGTGGTTTCCACTCGCCGCCGGCGAGATGGCCCGGGCGGGCGGCGCGCTGGATCGGGCTGCGAAGCGTCACGGGGCCACGGTTTCGCAACTCGCGCTCGCGTGGTTGCTCCAAAAATCTCCCGTGATGCTGCCGATTCCCGGCACGTCGAGCGCCGAGCATCTGGTGGAGAATGTCGGCGCCGTCGACCTGAAGCTCACGGCCAGCGAATGGGACGAAATCGCCGGTGCGGGGGCGAAAGCCTGAACCAACCATCGCGCTGCCCGGAGGGGCAACGCGAGCGGGCGGGGCGGATCAGGCGACGCCCTTGGCCTTCAACAGGGCGGCGAGTTCCGCCGCATCGACCTCGCCCTTAATCGTGTTGAGGTGGCTCAGGACGGCCATGCGATCGCCCGGCCCGCAGCTTGAGATCTCGATCATCCAGTTTTCGGTCTCGGGCGCCGAGGCGACGACTTCGTCCGACCAAGCGATGACTTCAGCGGCTTCGACGAAGCCTCGGGTGATGCCTTGGATAAAATATTCCGCTTTGGTCCGGTAGTTCATTTTCCCGACTCTTGCGATGCGGCGGACCATGCCAAGTGCGAAAGGCTGTCGGGGCTTTCACCGCGCCGTCAGCGGCAAGGATTCTGGACAAAGTCGCGGCGGACGCAGACGTTCCCGCATGCCTTTTTCCCGGAAGTGCGCCGCGCGGTTCGCCCTGGTCGTCGGGCTGCTCGTCGGGTGCGTGGCGGTGTTGCGCGCGGCGCCGCTCGAAGGTTCACCGCTCGCCGCCGCCGTGGCCGAGACGGCCTCCGCCCCGACGCCGTCCGATCCGACGCGCGGCAACCAGCTCGCGATGATCAGCGGCGGTTACGATGCCTTGCTGTTGCGCGTGCATTTGATCCGATCGGCCCGCTCCTCGATCGCGATCCAGACATTCATTTGGACGAACGACGAATGCGGCCGGCTCCTGATCTACGAATTGATCGAGGCCGCACGGCGCGGGGTGAAGGTGCGCATCATCGCGGATCACCTCGTGTCCGAACAGGACCCCGCGACCATCGCGTTTCTCGCCACGGCACATGCCAACCTGGAGGTGAAGCACTACCGGCCGCCGTTCTCGCGGCTGAAGCCGTCGCTCTGGCAGAAGCTGCTGGCCGGCGCGTTTTCATTTCACGACGTCAATCAGCGGATGCACAACAAGGTCCTGCTCGTGGACAGCGCCGTGCTCATCACCGGCGGCCGCAACATTGAAAACACCTACTACGATCATTCGACGGCGATGAACTTTCGCGACCGCGACGTGCTGGCCGTCGGGCCGGTCGTGCGGGCGGCGGTGGAGTCGTTCGAGGGGTTCTGGAATTACCGGCACGCCATGTCCAGCCGCGCGCTGGTCGACGTCGAAGCCGCAATCGTCGCGGGAAAATTTCGCCGCTATGCCACGCGCGCGGACTACGACTTCGGCCCGCACTTCCGGGAACTCGATCGCGAGGCCGGCGACGTGGGGGTGATCGCGACGCGTTTTGTCGCGCGCCTGAAGCCGGTGCAGGCGGCCACGTTCATCAGCGATGAACCCGGCAAGTCCGAAATGGGCAGCGCCGAAATCTCCCGCATCACGCAAGCGTTACGCGGCGCGATCGAGCGCGCGCGGGAATCCATCGTGATGCAGACGCCGTATCTCGTGCTCAGCCCGCCGGCGCAAAAACTCTTCAAGGAAATGCAGCAGAAACACCCGGGCCTGCGGCTCCGGATCGCCACCAACAGTTTTGCCTCGACCGACAACCTCGCGGCTTATTCCGCGAATTACCGGTTGCGCAACGGCTACATCGAGGACCTGCACCTGGAGGTGCACGAGTTCAAGCCGCAGCCCGCCTCGCTGCTGACGCTGTTTCCGCGGCAGCCGCGCCTGGCGCAACTCGCCGCCGCGCGCGCGCCCGCGGGCCAGGTGGCGCCGGCGCCGTTTCTTTGCGTGCATGCGAAATCGCTCGTGATCGACGGACGCATCGCGTTCGTCGGCTCCTACAATCTTGATCCGCGCTCGGAGCGGCTGAACACCGAGGCCGGCCTGCTGGTCGAGGACGAGGCGTTCGCGCGCGATCTCCAAGCCGAGATCGAGCGCGACATGCGGCCGGAAAATAGCTGGGTGATCGGGCGGCGGGAACTACCGCTCGGCCTTGAGGCGATCAACGGCCTCGTCGATCGCGCGCTGTCCCTCGGACCGATCGATCTCTGGCCGATCCAGAACACGAGCAGTTTCGAGTTGCGACCTGGCGCGAGGGAAGTGACGCCGTGGGATGCGGCGTTTCAGCGCAACTACCGCGAGGTCGGTCCGTTTCCCGGCACCGACGGCGTGCTCTCCACGAAGGAAATTCTCACGCGACTCTTCAAGGCAGTCGGCACGCCGCTTACGCCGATTTTGTGAAGTCCGTGCCGGCCCGCGGGATCATCCACCGCTTAACGTGGGCAGGATGAATTTTACCACCACGACGCTCGCGAACACGCCGCCCTCGAGAATCGCAGCGCCGGCGAGCAACCGGCGCTCGCGTTTCTGCGGCGCGAAGAGGGCCGACGTCAGGAACGCCACGGCGCCCATGGGCATGAGGCCGATCCGCGCCATCGCCAGCAGGAGGATCCAGCCGCCCGTCGAATTTTCGATCATGGCGCAGGCGCCCACGGCGAGAAGGCCGATCAATGCGGAGAGCCGCGCGCCCGCCCAGACCTGAAATCATGTTTGCTTCAAAAACGTTCGCGCCCAGATTCAGTCTCGTTGACCGGAACGTAAGCCAGCCCATCGCCCCCCGCCATGAAAGCACCCCTCGATTCCCCACTGCCGGCCATGAACCGGCGTCGTTTCCTCAAAGTCAGTGCGCTGGCGGGCGGCGGACTCGTGGTGGGCGCTTATCTGCGTTTCGGAAATTCCTCGGCGCTGGCACAGACCACGGCGACGACGCCGGCGAACTTTGCCCCGAATGCGTTTATCCGCATCGCGCCGAGCGGAGCGGTCTCGCTGATCGCGCCGAATTCCGAGATGGGGCAGGGTGCCAAGACCGCGCTCCCGATGATCATCGCCGAAGAACTGGACGTCGCGTGGGATCAGGTGACCGTCACGCAGGGTGATTTGAATCTGGCTTACGGCCGGCAATTCGCCGTCGGCAGCGGATCGACGCCAGGAAATTTCGCGCCGCTGCGTCAGGCGGGCGCCACCGCGCGCGCGATGCTGGTCGAGGCCGCCGCACAAACGTGGGGCGTGCCCGTGGGCGAGTGCACGACTGAGAAAGGTGCCGTCCTCCATCCGGCGTCCCATCGCCGTGCGACCTACGGGGAACTCGCCACGAAAGCAGCGACCCTCCCGGTCCCGACCAACGTCACGCTGAAGGACCCGAAAAATTTCAAACTGATCGGGACGCGCGTGCCCGGCGTGGACAATGCCAAAATCGTTTCGGGCCAGCCGCTCTTCGGTCTCGATCAAAAATTACCCGGGATGGTTTACGCCACCTACACCAAGTGCCCGGTGTTCGGCGGCAAAGTGGGCAGCGCGAATCTCGAGGAAGTGAAAGCCCGGCCCGGTGTGCGCGACGCCTTCGTGCTCGACGGTATCGACGGCCTCACCTCCGGCGTGGCGGTCGTCGCCGACTCCACCTGGAATGCGTTGACCGCCACCCGAGCGTTGCGCGTGCAATGGAACGAAGGCTCCGGCGCCAGCCAGGACAGCGACGAGATGGCGAAGCAGGCCGACGCGCTCGCGAAGGCCGCGCCGCCCGCGGCGTTGGCGGCGGGCGTCAAACCTGTGACGGCGACCTACCACTATCCGTTTCTCGCGCACGCCACGCTCGAGCCGCAGAACTGCACCGCGCTCTTCAAGGACGGTGTCATGGAGATGTGGACGCCCACGCAAATTCCCGCGAGTGGGCAGGGGTTGGTCACCAAGGGGCTCGGCTTGGCTGCGAAGAGTGTCGTCGTGCACGTCACGCGCTTGGGTGGCGGTTTCGGCCGCCGCGGCAGCAACGAATTCTCCCTTGAGGCCGCGGCCATCGCGAAAAAACTCGAAGGCTCGCCGGTCAAGCTCACGTGGACGCGCGAGCACGACTTCGCGCACGACAACTATCGCTCGAACGGCTGGCATTATTTTTCCGCGGGCCTCGACGACGCGGGCAAGATCGTCGCACTGCATGATTCCTTCGTGAAGATGCAGGGCGGCCCCGGCGACATGACGGCCGGCGGTTTTCCCTTCAACGCGATTGCGGGATCACAAGTGAAGTCCGCGAAACTTCCCGCAGGCATTCCCACCGGTTATTGGCGCGCACCCGGCGACAACGGCAACACGTGGGCGACGCAATCGTTCCTCGACGAACTCGCGCATGCCGCCGGTCGCGACCCGCTCGCGTTCACGCTCGAGCTGCTCGCCTCCCTTTCCAGCGCCGCGACCCCCGAAGGCGGAGGCCGCGGACGGGGCGGACGCGGTGGCGGGTTCGAGGCGGGCAAGATGATCAACGTTCTGAAACTCGCCGCGGAGAAAGCTGGGTGGGGCAAGTCGCGTCCACGCGGTGAAGGGCAGGGCTTCGCGATCACGCACACGAACAACGCGTATGTCGCCATCGTGGCCGACGTGAAAGTCAGCCCGGCGGGCGAACTCGCGGTTCAAAAACTCACGGCCGTCGTCGACGCCGGAGTGATCATCAATCTCAGCTCCGCGGAAAGCCAGGTGCAGGGTGCGATGCTCGATGGCCTCAGTGCGGCGTGGTTCCAGAAGATCACGATCAAGCGGGGCGCGGCCGCCGAAACGAATTTCGGCGAGTATCCGATGATGCGCATGAGCCAGTCACCTCCGGTGCTGGAGGTGGAGTTCGTGAAGTCCACCGCGGGCGCCGCCACGGGGAAACGCATCCGCACGCTGCCGTTCGCCGGCGAGAATCTGAAATGGTCGTGAGGCCGGCGCGCATCCGCGTCGGCTTCGGGAGCTGGACTCACCAGGAATGCAACGGGCTGCTCGATCCGAAGGGGCCGCCCGAAAATGCGCGGCTGAAAATCAATGCCACGTGGTTCGATCACGTGGCATTGAATTCGAGTTATCATCGCCTTCCGCCGCGGGCGTTCGTGGAGAATGGGGTGGAGCAGATGCCCACCGGTTTCGTTTTCGATTTCAAGCTGCCGAAAGAGATTTCGCGCCAACCGGAGAGCGCGGCCCGCGAAAGCTCGCTCGTGGCCCAAACGTGGCGGGCAGCCCAGCCGCTCATCGCCGCGGGAAAGCTGAGTATGTTTTTTTCGTGCCCCCGCCAGGCTTCGGCCCCGAAAATCACCGGCAGGAAGAACTCGGGCCGCTGAGCGAGAAGCTGCAGCCTTACCCGCTGGCGGGTGAACTGCGGCACAACGGCGTGGGCGCTGACGGCCAACGCAAGTGCATGCTGAATTTCTCCGCACGCAGAAACTCGTCTGGCTCACCTTCGATCGGTCGCGCATCGCAGATTCGATGCTCAGGCCACCGGTGGACGAAGTGATCAATCCGCGGCTCGCTTATCTGCGCTTGCGGGGACGGCGGCACGAATGGCTGACGTTGAAAGACACGGGGTCGCAGCACCCCTATGAATAGTCCGGCGCCGAAGTTAAAGAGATCGCGACACGGGTGAATCCGCTCGCCGAAAAAGCGGAGACCGTGCACATGGTCGCGAGCAATCACGCGCAGGATTTCGCGCCGAAGACCGCGCTCGCCTTGCACGCCCTGCTCGGAATCTCGCGCCGCAAAACCACCGCCGCAAGCGAGCCCTGAGCCGGCGGTGCCGCGTGCGCCGCGTGCGTCCGCTCCGTCGTTAGGCGTGCTGATTGATCCGCATTAGGCTCGCGGGACGCGTCGTGGTTTAGCAGCCGAGTTTTGAAGCGCACATCGGGCGCTCCTTCGCTCCCGGCATCGCCTCCTTCGAACGCTTCGCCCAAATCCCCCGCAGGCGTGGCTGAGGGTGGAGTGAGCGATCGGTAGGGGAGTTGTTCGATGTCGAGTCGAATGCAGTAGGGACGTTCCGGTTTCTCCCCGGTTGCTCAAGCCGGGGTTCGTTGCGCGGAGTGGTGGCGGTCTCCGGCAGGCACTCACCCCATGGGCGCGCGGCGCACTCTCGGCTAAGTTCCTACTGCGACGAAAAAATTTGGCCGCCGAGCTGGCGAGACTTCCCGGCATTTCGCCGGTCGGTGAACTGTTAAATCGCACCACTCATTTCATGATAACCGATCCACCCGCTGATCGCTTGGCGCTACAAACCAAACGCGACTTCGTCCGCGGATATGGCGAGAGCCAGTGGGCAAACGCCGCGCACCGCTCGGCGCCGATGCGATTTCGCAGATTCAAATGGACCGGGCGGTCGCTAAATAAAATCGCGCTTCCGCGCTGAAATCCAAAAACTCCGCGCCCTCCTCATGCCGACGACGAAGCCCCCGACGACCAAGCCCAAACCTTTCTCGCTGATTCGTTCGTTCGTGCTGGCGGACTTTCTAACCTTGGGGAACGGCTTCTGCGGCACGGGATCTGTCCTGGCCGCCATGCACTATCTCGTGGAGGGCGACACGCGCTGGCTCGGCTGCGCGATGGCGTTGCTGCCGATCGCGCTCGTGTTCGATTTTGCCGACGGGCGCGTGGCCCGGTGGCGTCACCGCTCGTCCAAGCTCGGAGCCGATCTCGACTCTCTGGCGGACGTGATTTCCTTCGGGCTGGCGCCCGCCGCGCTCGGCTTTGCGGCCGGTCTGCGCGGCATCGGCGACGTCATCATCCTGCTGTATTTTGTGGCGTGTGGCATCAGCCGCCTGGCGCGGTTCAACGTCACGGCCGACGCGCTGACCGACGAGAAGAGCGGCAAGGTGAAATATTTCGAAGGCACGCCGATTCCCTCGAGCGTATTGATCGTGGGTTTGCTTGCGCTCCTCCAGGTGCTGGGACGACTCGGGCCCAATCTCTGGCTCGGCAGTTGGACGCTCGGGAGCGTGGTGCTACATCCGCTCGCGATCATCTACGCCCTGAGCGGCTCCGCGATGATCAGCACCATTCGCGTGCCCAAATTTTGAGCGCGCCAGCGGACGCATTCACTCGGCGACGGTGACAGCGCTGTAGCCGCGCAGGACGAACGTGCCGCGCGAAACGGGCTCACCGGCGAGCCGGAGCCGAGGCATTTCACGGAGCAGGTGAGTGAGCGACTCCACCAGCTCGACGCGTGCGAGCGGCGCGCCGAGGCAGAAATGGATCCCCGCCCCGAAAGCCAGATGCGGATTTGGGTCGCGGTCGGCCTGAAACTCGTCGGGGTTTTCAAACACCGCCGGGTCGCGATTGGCGGCGCCAAGCAACGCGGCAATTTTCTGTCCCTTCTCGATCACGATTCCCGCGACCTCGACCGTCTCGATCGCGGTGCGCTCGAAGAGATGCAGTGCCGGATCGAACCGCAGCATTTCCTCCACGCACACGGCGACCGCGCGGGGAGCGAGTTCAGGGCGCACGCCGGCGCGGAGCATCCCGACGAGCCCGTTGCCAAACACATTCACCGAGGCCTCGTGTCCGGCGTTGAGCAGCAGCACCGCCGAGGCCACTACCTCGGATTCGGTCAACTCCGTTGCGGCGAGATCGGAGAGCAGGTCATCCGTGGGACGCGCTTTGCGTTCGCGCGCAAGTTCCCGAATCGCGCCGCCGAATTCGGACGCGGCGGTCACAGCCGCGTCGACGACCGCCGGCGGCGGTGCCACCTCATACATTTTCACAATGGCCTGCGACCACGCGCGCAACTGGGGCGCCAGCGCGCGCGGAACGCCCAGCAACTCGGCGATCACCAGCACCGGCAACGGCTCGGCGTAGTCGCCGATCACGTCGAAGCCCGCGCGGTCGACTTCGCTGAGCAACGAGGCCGCCAGTTCGCGGACGCGCGGCCGCAGCCGCTCGACGTGCCCCCGGCCAAACGCGCCGCCGACCAGCCGGCGCAAGCGCGTGTGATCGGGTGGCTCGTTCTCCATCATCTGGTGACGGTGCAGCAGATTGAACGGCTCGAGATAATCCGTCGGCGCGCGGTCCCGCCAAATTCGTCCGAGCCCACGATGGCGGAGCACCGCACTGGTCGCAGCGTGATCGAACGTCAGCCACATCGATGATCGCTCATGCCACGCCAGCGCGCCGCGCACTCGCTCGGCGGAAAAGAACGGGTAAGGGTTGGCGATGACGTCGGGTGACGTGAGGTCGATGGCGGTCGTGTTCATCGAGTCTGTGAAACGTCGTCCGGCGGCAGCGGCCGAGAAACACGCGAATTACCCGAGTAGAAAACGGTCACTGAGATTGGTGATCACCCCGAATACCCTGGTGATGGATAGATCGAGGGAACCGAGGCCAATGAGGTTCAGCGGAGATGGACTTCGGGTGCTTCGTGGGCTTCACGGACAAGACGCTCGCCTTGCTCAATTCGGAATCTCCGGCTCCACGAGGAGTGCGAGTTGAGCGAGCGATTCGCCCCAGCCGAGGTAGCACATCTCGGGCGGAATGACGGCGGGCACCCCCGCTTGCTCGATGTTCAGCTCGGTGCCGCAGGAGACTTTTTTCAACGCGATTGTGACCGTGATCTCTCCGGGTAGGTTCGGATCGTCGAACTTGTCCGTGTAACGGAGGCGTTCGCCCGGCACGAGTTCGAGATAGGTCCCGCCGAACGAGTGGCGGTTTCCGCTGGTGAAGTTCTTGAACGACATCCGGTAGGTGCCGCCGACCTTCGCCTCCAGGTGCTCGACCTGGCACGTGAAGCCGTAGGGCGGGATCCATTTGCTCATGGCCTCCGCGTCGAGGAAGGCCCGGTAAACTTTCTCCGGCGCCGCGCGGAGAACGCGATGGAGGCGAATGGTATTGGTGGGGGAGGACATGATTTTCTTTTCGAGGGGGTGGTGGGATGCGGGTTTAGGTCGGGTGATTCAATAGCTCAACGAACGAGGCTGGGCGGGGCGGACAGCTCGGCGCGCAATCGGGTAATTCCTGCCGAGGTTTTCTCATCCGTCAAACAAGCCGCGCAGGCATCAAGGACCGTGATGGCCTCAGCTTTTTTCCCATGACGCGCGAACGCTTGCGCGATGGGCCAGGCCACACTCGGACGCCGGGCGAAAAGCCGCGCGCCCGTCCCCAACTCCGCAAAGTCCACCGCGCCCGGCGACTCATCGCAACGAGCCCACGTCTCCGCGAGTAGAACGAAAACCTCGGCCAGCGGCGGCGCCTGCGTCAGCGCACGCTGCAGGGGCTGGATCACGGGCGCGAGTTCGGCCGCGGAAAACCGTTTCGTCTCCGGCGCGCCGTTCCGCAATTCCGCGAAGCGGAGCCGCGCCACCTCGTAATAAGCGCTCGGCCGCACCACGCCGCCTTCAAGCGCCGGCTCAAGAAATTCGCGCGCGCCGGCGGGATTGCCCGCGTCGATTTCACAGAGGCCCATGATCGCGAGCAGCCGGGGATCGTGATCGCCGGCGTGGTAGGCGCGGCGCAGCGTGCGCCGCGCCTGCGCGATGTAGGGCTCGCGAGCCTGGGGCAGTCGCCGCTGCACATGCCAGATGGCGAGGCGCTCCCACTCGCCGCGGACGCGCGCGATCTCATTCGGCGTGGCGCGCGCCACCTTGAAACGGGGCAAATCCGGCAGCGTGCCCGGATCGATCCGTTTTGAATTCGCGACGGCGGACGGCAGGTAATCACTGAGCCGATCGCGCAGCTCGGCAAAATCGAAACCAAAACACGCCTCGAAGCTCTCCTCCGTCACCGGCCCCTCGGCGGCGCGCGCGGCGAATCTCCACAACGCGGCGTGGGTCGCCTCGCCGGACGCCAGCGCCCACCGCACAAACAGCTCTTGCTCGGCGGCCCGGGTTTGGAGGCGCCGCGGATTTTGATTTTCCTTCGCCCGCGCCAAATCGGACGCGAAGAGCTCACTGGCCGGCAGCAACGCGCGCGGACGCATGGCGTCGCTCGCCAGCTCTTCGCTCTCGTCCTGACTGTGCCAGAGCAGCGGCCGGAGCGTGATGGGGTCCACCGTGAATTCCGCCCCGCGCCAGACGCGCTCGACGCCCTCCACCAGCCACGCCGGCAGATCCGGCACGCGCCCTTGGAGGAGATAGCGCACATGGCTGCTCGAGATGCCGAGCTGGGCGCCCTGGAACGTGGCTTCGTCAATGTAGACGATTGTCGCGTGCATGTCGCGATCGCCGAGCCGCATGTTGGGCGCGAGGTTCACGCGGGCGCCGTCCGGCGAATCCCCTTTGCCTTTCGCCGCCGCCTCCAGTTCGTGCTGAATCTCCGCGCTCAGCCGCTGGTCCAAGTCTTGCGCGTAGAGCACGCATACGGCGGGGATGTCGGTGTGCGCCAAAAACTCCTCGGGCACCAGCACCCGCATGAGCTGCATCCGGGCCAGCCACGCGTAAACGAACTCCTCCGTCGTATTCTCGGAGCACCGCGAGAGGAACTCGGTGCCGCCGACGTTCACGTAAAACCACGGCGCACTCGACTTCGATTCCTCGACCAGCATCGGCGGCAGCAGCACCGCCGGGGCACTGGCGACCGACGATTCGGCCGCGTTCGCGGGCGGGAAAACTCCCAACGCCACGATCCCGAGCATCCAAAAAAACTTCCGCCTGACACCACGCCCCATGAGCAAAAGGAGCGCTGGATCCTCTCGGCGATTTAGACCTTGGGAATGGGGGATTTCTTCCGTCATGGCACTTCCGTGGTCGCGCCGATTTTGACGGCGTAGCTTGGCAGGTGCAGGTTGAGAAAATCCTCGATCTTCCGATAGAGGGACACGCGCGACTCCGGCTGCTCCGCGGTTGACCCCGACTCCAGCGTGAGATGATCCGGCGTGCCCGCAGGGCCCGCGAGCTTCGGGCGCCACTCCGCTGGCGCATCGATGACAATGCCGCTGCGAAACACCGCCGGCTGGAGCTGCAGCGCGCGCGCCGCGAGGTAGCCACCCAAACCCCGGCCGAGGGTCGCGACGCGCTTGCCGTCAAACGGACGCTCCGGATTTCGCGCCGCGATCCATTCGATCGCCGTCCGCGCGTCGTCCACCGCCTCGCGACCATTGTCCGGTGTCACGCCCGCGCCGTCGCGTTGGTTCAACCGCACCACCGCGAAACCACGATCCGCAAACACCTGCGCCTCGGGATCGAACGCGGGCTGAAACCGGCCGGGAGGCGCGGAGGCGAACATCACTAGGAGCGGCGGGGGAGTGAGCCGCGGTTTGAGCGGCCACGTCAGATAGCCGCTGTGATGCGCGCCGCCGGCCCCATCGAATTCAAAAAATCGGGTCGGATTGAGCTTCGCGGTTTCCAGCCAGGGCGCGCGTTGCAGAATTTCCACCACGAGATCTTCCAAGCGCTGAAACACGAAGACGCGCCCAGGGTCGCTGCCGCCCGTCACGCGGAAAAGCACGCGCGCGTGCGTATCGCTCCATTCCAGAATCTCGACAGCCCGTCGCGGAAATTTTCCTTCGAGCTGCCGTTGCAGGCGGCCCAAGTCCTCGTCCCGCCAGAGCGTCGTCGGGTGGACGCCCTCCTGGCGCTCGCCCGCGACCTGGTGTCGAAACCAATCGAACACCTGCGGTTCGCCCGGTGGCGTCGCCAGCGCGCCGCCGAACTCACGCACGTTGCCGACGCGAAGATCGACGAGGTGCTTCACTGGCATGCTGTAGGCGCCGTGTGTTTCGACGACGAGTTGGTTCCGGTCGTCCGGCAGAAAACCCACGACGTCGAGGTGTGGCATGCGCCAGTGCACGGGCTCTTTGTAGACGGCGGAGAGTTCCTGGGGCGTGCGCAACAGATCCGCCATTGACCGCACCGCGTCCGCGGGCGTCTCCTGAAAATCGCGCGCGTCGACCACCGTGCCGCGCTGCCGGCCGTCAGCATCGACCGCCATGATCGGTGCGAGGATCATGGGGCCGTCGGGATTGGGCGCGGAGCGGCCGCTCTTGTCCGTCACCGGCGGCAACGGCACCACGCGTTCGGCGGGTGCGTAGATGAGACGGTCGGCCGTGGCCCACCGCAGGAAACGCAAGTGCACGGGCGAAGGCTCCTCGTTGCCCGCCACATCGCGATCCGCGTCCACGGGGATGGTCCGCTTCCGACCGGGGTTCTCGACGTTTAGGATCACGATCGTAAGCTTCCCGGCCGTCGGCAACGTGTAGGCGACGCGTTGGCCGTCCGGCGACAGCGCGATCAGGTCACCGAGCGGGGGCCGGAACAGCGCCTCCAGCCGGGCATCGAACGACGCCGCCCGCGCAAGTCCGACCCCGCAGACGCACACGGCAAAAAGTCGAAGACGGAGCGACGTCACGCGAGCCGCGTCAGCTCGCGACGTGCCACGAGGGGCAAAAGCTTCTGTCGCCGGCGAGAAACGCCGGACGCAAGACGAGATCATCATGGGTGGGGCACGTGTTTTCTCGCGGAGTCGAGCGCGGTCTGCAACGCCAGCTTTGTAACGACCTGGAAACCATCCAGACCCCGCCGCTTGGTCGGCAATCGCAAGGCGCCTGTCTTGCAGACGGCCTTTCGTCCGCAGTCATCAGCGCCGGCGTCACCAAGTTTACCCGCCGCTGGCGACGATAACGGCGACCCAGGAGTGGCGCCCTTCGGGGAGGAGTGCCGCATTTTGCCTCTGGTCACGTGGCACGCACGGCGCAATCGTGGAGGCTGCATGAGTCGCGTGATGTGTTACCGCTGTTACTGGCCGGCCCGCCATTGCTGGTGCGGCTCGATCACGCCCATGCCGACGCGCACGAAGTTCGTGTTTCTCATGCACCCGTATGAATTCAAGCGGGTGAAGGCGAATACCGGCCGGCTCACGCATCTCTGCCTGCGCGACAGCGAACTCCACCTCGGCATTGGCTTTGATGAACACGAGGCCGTGCAGGCCTTGATCAACGATCCGAGAAATTTTCCGGTGCTGCTTTATCCGAGCCGCGACGCGATCGATCTATCGGCACTGCCGCAAAGCGATGCTCAGTTCGCAACGCTCAGCGCTCAACTCGCGTCGCGCCGCCTGGTGGTGTTTCTCCTCGATGCGACGTGGCGGCTGGTCCGGCCGATGTTGCGCACAAGCCTCAGCCTGCAACGGCTGCCCCACATCATGTTTTCCGGCGCGGCGCCGAGTCGCTACCGCATCAAGCGCCAGCCGGAACCGGGCTGCCTCTCGACGCTCGAGGCCACCCACGAATTGCTGCTCGCCCTCGATCGCTCCGGGCTCGACGCCTATTCGCAGCCGCAGCAACTGCTCGACCTGTTCCAGCGTATGCAGGATTTCCAAATCCGCCGCACCGCCGAAAACGCCCTCCACGGCGACCGCCGCCATGTCCGCCGGATTACGGCAGCGCCCGCCGCCGGTGAAACGCGGGCCATCGCGAAGCGACGCAGAATTTTTCCTCTACCGGTTTGCGTCGATTGAGTAGACGGTCGGTGGTTGTCCCGGGATAATCCGGTGTAACTTTCGTCCGACTCGCGGGGTTCTTACGACACATGCTTAACCCCACTGAATCTGCGTCCGGGTCGGTCGGCTCGCTGACCGGAATTTCCGGCGATCTGCGTCACGCGTTTCGCCTGCTGTGGAAGGGGAAGGGGCTCTCGGCGATCACACTGCTGACGCTCGCCCTCTGCATCGGCGCCACGACGGCGATTTTTTCGACGGTGTATTCGCTGCTGCTCAAGCCGCTGCCGTTTCGTGACCCCGCGCAAATCGTCGAGCTCTATAGCTCGGCCGCAAAAGCCGGACTCAACAAGATGCCAGCCAACGTCCCGTTCTACCTCGACTACTCGAAGAACGCTTCGTCCTACGAGGCCGTCGCGTTGTGGTCCTTTTCCCAGCAGATGTTCGGCGAGGACGAGTCGCCCGTCCGTCTGGACATGGCCAGCGCGACGGCGGAAATATTTTCGATCCTCAGGGTCCAGCCGCTGCTCGGCGAATTTTTTACCAAGGAGCAGAACCAGCCCGGCGCCGACAAGGTCGTCGTGCTGACGCAGTCGTTCT
Organism: Opitutales bacterium; assembly: GCA_038231575.1. Taxonomy (GTDB): domain Bacteria; phylum Verrucomicrobiota; class Verrucomicrobiia; order Opitutales; family Opitutaceae; genus CAITWF01. Next base: position 16,282 of record JBBRLB010000045.1, read on the forward strand.
GGCAAACGCAGTATGCGGAAGACACGGCCATCGTCGGCAAATCGATCCGGATCGCCGGCGCCAGCTACAAGGTGATCGGCGTCGCGCCGCGCTTGTTCGAGGCGTGGGACGCGCGGATCAAATACGTTCTGCCGCTGTCGTGGCAGCCCGCGCAGGAAAATCCGCAGGGCCGCTACGGCGTGGGCATCCAGCTGTTCGGCCGTCTCAAGCCCGGCGTCGCCGCCGGCCAGGCCGACGCGGAAGCGAAAATCATGGAGCAACGCTACGTGGAGACCGGGCCGCCGCAGTTGAAGGGTTTTGTCGAGCGCTCGGGCATGACCATGAACGTCGGCGGTGTGCAGGCGGAGCGCGTCGAGCCAGTCCGGGTGACGTTGTTGATGCTGCAAGGTGTCGTCGGCTTTGTGCTGCTCATCGGCTGCGTGAATGTCGCCAATCTCCAGTTGGTGCGCGCCAACGCCCGCCAGTCGGAACTCGCGATCCGTTCAGCGCTCGGCGCGACCCGTGGCACCATTGCGCGGCAGCTGATTCTCGAAAGCCTCCTGCTGACTGCGCTCGGTGCGATGCTGGGTCTCGGATTGGCGTGGGGCGCGCTGCGCGTCAGTAATTTCTACCTGGCGAAAATGCTGCCCCTGGCTTTGCCCGCGACCTTGGATCTCCGCGTGCTGGGCTTCGCGGTCGGGCTGGCCTTCGTGATTGGCGTGTTGATCGGGTTGATTCCCGTGCTGCACATCCTGCGCACGAATCTCGCCGAGGTGATTCAAAGCAGTTCCCGCAGCGCCTCCTCGGGCCGCGGCGTCCGCACGCTGAGCAGCCTCCTCGTCGTGGTGCAGGTGGCGGTGGCCCTGGTGCTCCTCGCGGGCGCGGGCCTCTTGATCCGCAGCTTCGCCAACGCCCTCCACGTCGATCCGGGATTCAACCCGCACGGCGTCGTAACCGCGCGCATCGTGATTCCGGCCGCGCACCGCGCCAACGCCGAGGTCGCGATTAAGTTCCAGGAGAGGCTGATGCTCGCGCTCAAGGAACTGCCCGGCGTGATGTCCGCGGCGCTCTCGGCCTCGACGCCGTTCCAAGGCGGCGTGGGGATCAACGCGTTCACGTTGGAGAACGACACGCTGCCACCCGGATCGCCTCAGCCCGGCGCCTACCAGGTGCTGGTCACACCCGGTTACCTGGAGACGCTGGGTCTAAAATTGCTGGAAGGGCGTTTTTATGAGGAGGCCGATCGCGATCCGAAGCGCCGGGTGTTTGTGGTCGATGAGAGTTTTGCCCGGAAATTTTTCCCGAAAGGGTCCGCGCTCGGCGGGCGCTTCGTCTTCGGCAATCGTCCGGAAAAAGCCGAGGACTGGCCCGCGATCATCGGCGTGGTGCGCGACATCCCGCACAACGGGGTGGAGGAGAAGAGCGGAAATCCCTTTATCTACCGCGTTATTCAGCAAAACGCGCGGCCCGGCGGAGTGACGTTGTTCCTGCGGACGACCCGGCCCGCCGACGAACTGGTGCCGGCGCTGCGCGCGAAATTGCGGTCAATTGATCCCACCATTTTCATGTATGAGGCCGGCACACTGGAACAGGCCGTCGGCTCGTCGTTCGACAACCGCCGCGCGGTGATGCTGCTCCTCGCGGCGTTCGCCGGGCTGGCGCTGTTCCTTTCCTCATTGGGCATCTACGGCGTGCTGGCCTACGACGTCTCGCAGCGCACGCGGGAGATCGGCATCCGCGGTGCCATCGGTGCCTCGCGCGAACAAATCATCGGGATGATCCTGCAGCAGGGACTCTGGAAAGCCGGCCTCGGCGTGGTGCTCGGGCTGGTCGGCGCGTTCCTCCTCAGCCGTTACATGACGACCCTCCTGTTCGGCGTGCAGCCGACCGATCCGATCGTTTATGTGGCCGTGTCCGCCATGCTGATCGCCGTGGCACTACTCGCGAGCTATCTGCCCGCCCGCCGCGCCGCAAAAATCGATCCGTTGGTCGCACTGCGCGACGAATGAGCGGAGTGGACCGGCGCAAATTCGCGTGCAATTTCCAGAGGACACAGATGGATTTCAACCGGGGCGTGACGGCCCCCGAGGCGGCGGTGCCGGCAAGTCAGCATCGTTCCTCGAGTGTTTTCCCTCGGTCGTTGCCCTGAGGAATTGAAGGTGGGGGATCAGGTCGGGCGATTTGCAAATCGGGGCCCTTCTTCGGCTCCGGTCACCGAGAATCCCGCTGCAATCCGCAACACCACGACGCTGCGCTCAGGAGAAAAATAAAAACAAACGCGCTCGCTGCGTCGCGAACTGAATCCACGCCCACGAGTCTAACCGGGCGTGAATCACTCTGCCACTTTCCCCGACTCCTCCGCGTCCCTCAACCTCGACCACCACGAACAGTGGGATGCGACCGTCGAAGCTTTCCGCTGGCTCCTCCTCTCTGGATTTCCGGCAGGCGTCGCCGCGGCGCGGCTCATGCCCGAGCTCTTCACCGACGCCATCGACGATGCCGTGGGACTCGCGCGACGGGCGACCCGAAATCCTTTCGGCCATCCCGCGTGGGCGAAAATTCTCCGGCCCACGCGTCCGGTGATTTCGCCGCGCGGTTGATCCGTCGCTTCACCTGTGCAGTGCTCGAAGCGGCGGCCCCGGACGGGCTCCGCCGCAGAATTGAATCCTGCACGCGCTGCGTCCGCAGCGCGTCCGGCTGTTCGTTGAAGGATTGTCAGCGCCCAATTATCCGATCACTTCTTTTCCCATTCCATGAGCACCGAGCCCCCGCGGTCCAAACTCCGCGTCAACTGTTTCAGCGTTTCCCTCGACGGCTACGGCGCAGGTCCGCACCAGGATCTGTCGAATCCGCTGGGCGTGGGTGGGATGGCGGTGCATGAATGGGTTTTCCCGACGCTCACGTTTCAAACCCAGCACGGCGGTGGCACGGGTGGCACGACGGGCATCGACGACAATTTCGCGGCGCGCGGCATGACCGGTCTCGGTGCCTGGATTCTTGGACGCAACATGTTTGGCCCGATCCGCGGCGAGTGGCCCGACGACCAGTGGAAAGGGTGGTGGGGCGACACTCCTCCCTATCACACGCCCGTGTTTGTCCTCACGCACCATCCACGCGCCCCGATCGTGATGGCGGGCGGCACCACGTTTCACTTCGTGACCGAGGGCATCCACGCAGCGCTGAGCCGCGCGCACGAGGCCGCCCAAGGAAAAGACATTCGCCTCGGCGGGGGCGTCGCGACACTTCGCCAATACCTGCAGGCCGGTTTGATCGACGAGATGCATCTGGCCCTCTCGCCCGTTTTCCTTGGCCAGGGAGAAAACCTATTCGAGGGTCTCGACCTGCCCAAACTCGGGTATCAACGCACGGAGCATGTCCCATCCGCCGCCGCGACGCACGTCGTCTTCACGAGAGTCTCGTCCTGACTCGACCCAACAGCAAAAGGTTAACCGCCATGAAAAGCGCCAAGAGCACTAAGACCGCGTCACCCGCCGAACTCGACGAACTGCTCGCAACCTTGAAGGTCCGCTTTGAGAAAAACCAGCAGCGCCATGCTGGCCTCGAGTGGACCAAGGTCAGAGCCCGGCTGGAAGTGAACGCCGAAAAACTGCGGTCACTCGCTGAAATGGAAAACACCGGCGGGGAACCGGACGTCGTCGGCCGGGATCACAAAACGGGCGAATACATTTTTTTCGATTGTTCACCGCAGAGTCCCGCCGGCCGCACCAGTCTCTGCTACGACCGTGCCGCGTTGGATTCCCGGAAGAAATTTAAACCGAAGAATAGCGCGATGGATCTGGCGGCGGCGATCGGCGTCGAACTGTTGACGGAAGAACAGTATCAAGCACTCCAGCAGCTGGGGGAATTCGATACGAAGTCGTCGACTTGGCTGAAAGCTCCGGTGGAAATGAGAAAGCTCGGCGGTGCCATCTTTGGTGATCGCCGGTTCGGGCGGGTCTTCGTTTATCACAACGGCGCGGAATCTTACTATAGCGGCCGCGGCTTCCGTGGCGTGCTCCGGCTCTGACAAAGCCAGTTGTCATCGCGAGTCGCGACACGCGGTAAGAGCCTCCAAGGCAGCTGGGCCGCAAAGAGGCGCGGAAAGCGCAAAAGTCGGACTCAATCGTCCGCACCGGAGACAACGGAGAGCGGCTTGCTCGGTCGCTCCCGTTTCCTTCTGTAAGTTTTTTCGGCGCCGTCTGCGCTTTCTTGCGGCCAAAGAAAAACGTCAGGGCCAGAGCCAGAAAAACACGGCGGCGGAACCGATAGCGTAGAGCGCGGCGTCGACGAGATACTTCGCGCTCTGGCCCCACGGGCGCCCGACCCAGATCGACTCGCTGATGGTCCCGAAGCCGTGGGCGATGAAGCTGACGGCGCCGACCAGCTTGGCTGCCGCGCGGGCATGGCCGTGATCCAAGCCGAAAAGTTGCGTCGTCAAATACGCCGCGACCACCGCAATCACCAGGCTCCAGGCAAACCACTGGCCGAGATATTTGCCCATGTTGTGCATGCCGCTTGGCAGAATCGTGACGTGGCCCACCGGGCCCTCCGCATATTTCCTTTTCATCACCTCGCCGGCCGCGTCCTTCATGTCCCCGCAATACGGCAGCATATAACGACCGGGAGCCGGATTGCCGGCGCGGATCGCATCGCGCACGGCATCCTCGTTGGCGAAGGGACGGTAGTCGGACGCGTGCCACTTGAGGAGCATGTGGATGAGGGAACTAATCACGAACACGACCACTGCGCTGAGCAGGATCGGCAACCAGAGGGAGAGTAGGGCATTCATGGGGTAGAGCGATTGACTGGAGGACGCCACAACGAGACACGTGATCGTGGACACAAACTTCCAGCGAACGAAAGCCGGAAAACCGTCAAGGCAGATTGACTGCAAGAAGATCTCACCCGGAGACGCGGTGAACGCGGAGAAATACTTTCGGGCAACTCACCGAAACAGGTTGGCCGCAAAAAAGCGCGGAAGGCACAAGGCCGATGTCACAGGAGGCAAACCGCGGACGAGCCACGACTCGTCATTCCTCCGAACGTCGCGCGAAATGCCCCCGCACCAATCCCACGGCCGGCAGCGCCATCAACGTCCACGCCACGAGAAACACCGGCCAGTTAAACGCGACCGGCAACAGCGACTGGATCGATTCGCCGTGTCGCACCGCACGAATCGCATCCGCCATGAAAACATACAGCGCGAGCGCGACGCCGACGCCACTGAGCGCGAGCGACGCTCTCGATGGCCAAAGCGGCGGCCCGTCCCGCTCGTCGTTGAACGCCAGCACCGCACCGCCGACGATCATCAACCCCGCGATCATGATCGGTGCGAGCACCGGACCCCACCACGGCAGCGGAAGCAGAAACAGGATGTCCCAATCGAGCAGCGAGTGCGGCCATCCCGTCAGCGGAATCAGGAAGACATAATAAAAAATATCCCAGAGGCCGAACGCCGCAACAAAGTAGCCGAAGCGCGAGCGCGTCGTGCGACCGGCGAGCCAGCCGACCGTGAGCAACATTACCATCGTCGCCGCCTCGCGCACCAACTCCGCGCCGCCGAGGTCGCCGGCGATCGGCAGCGGATTGGGCTGATACGGCTCGACGCGATCGACGAGCCGGCGCAGATAGAACACCACCGCCGACTCGACCCACGCCATCGCGCCCGCAAATCCCGCGACGACGAGGAGTCGGCGCGCCACGCTAGAAGAGAGGTCGGGTGATGACGGCGTCATGGCGGGTTTTGCTCGCCTCCGGTGCGCGGCTTCGAGGCTAACCAAACTGAGTCCCAGACACACAAAGGCACGGAGAAAACCGATCTCCGTTGGAGGCGCGGCCAGTGACCGGGCGCTTTAAGGCAGCCCGCTCACCGGACGGGCCTACCTCGGAAGCTCCCAATCCCGGCGTCAGCACGCCTGACGCTTTCGGTCCAAGCGGCCATGGATGGATGCGGCCGCGCGCACACTTCCGACGCGATCAAAGTGGCTTTACCCGTTCGCCAAGAATCACCGCCTTGTCCGGCCAGACATCAAACTGCATCCGGTCAAAACTTCCTTCGGGATAATTACCGCCGCCACCCGGGCCATACTTGACCACCAGCGTGTAACGATCGCCGCGCGCGCCTTTGATTTTCCGCACCTCGCCCGTGATACTCGTCTCCATCCACCAAGTGATGGGAATCGGAGTTCCCCCGTGCATCTGGAAGGATCCGCTGCCATTGGCGTCGAGGTGAACCAGCGGCGGTCCAAATTTTCCCTCGTCTTCCGTTTTATAGGTGCCCGTGAAACGAGGGTCCTTGTTCGGCGCGGCGTAATAACGATTGTCGTGCCAAGTAAAGGCCATGACGCCCGGCGCCGGCTGTCCATTGGCGGGAGCATACATTCCATATTCTGTTTTGAATGAACCTTCCTGATTCGTCATCACGAGTTTCCCGTTCTCACCCGCCATCAGAATCAGCGAATACTCCTTCCACAGGTATTTGTTTTCCGCGATTTTGAGATACTCGGACGTGTCGCGGCCGTCGTTAAAGAGCAATTTATTGCCCGAGAGTTTCACCGTCACATGCGTTACTTTATCCGCCGACTCATAAACTCCGGGCTCGAGAGTTTGACTGAAAATTGAGGAGGCAGTGAGAACGAGAATAGTCGCGGCGGCAAAGAATCGGGAAGTCTTCATGGAGTTGAAAGATGTGAGTCGGGTTGAGTTCGCAATCCGCCTTATCCGCCCTGCACCGAACTCCAGAGGGCGTTCGGAATGACGTCCGGGCACGGATTCTTGGACTTGTCCTCGAGGAGTGCCTTCATCGCGACGATCGATTTGCGCGCGTAGTCTTCAAAGCCCTTCTCGTTCAGCCGGGCCCGCGCCGTCGCCGCAGCCGCGCACATCACCCACAATTGGGTATCGTTGGGCTGCGTCTCAATCCTGGCCATGTAGGCGTCGGCGATCGCGCTGTATTTTTCGTAGTTCGCTTCGGAGGTCTCCTGCTTCATCTCACCCGAAAAACTCAGCATCGTGCGATTGTCGGGTGACGAAGGTTTGAAGAACGCGATCTCGGTTTGGCTCACGACCTCCATCCGGTATTCGATGTCGTTGGTGGGATTGACGAATTTGTATTCGTTGCCGCCGACCTTCGTGTAAACCGATTTTTTGTTCGGTTCCACCACCGTGACTTTTCCGTCGGCCGCCTCCAGCGAGATGGTATAGCGACCATCAGCGGTGGTGTAGGGCCCGGGATTCGGCACGATTTGCGCGAGGGCGGCGACGGTTGAAACCAGAAAGAGGAGCGACACGAATAATTTCATTACGGGCGGGAGGTTGAGGAGTGGCGGAGGGAGTCGAAAACCTGACGGGAGAAGTCTTCGCGTCGACACAATAGCAAACGAAGCCTGGAATCACCCGGGAGAATCCGACACCGAGTCGGGAAAATATCCCGACGCGTGGGAGATGGGCTGCCGGTGGCGTCGCCGGCGCAGAAGGGCGGAAGCGCGAATTCGGAAACCAAGACTCGTCACACTCAGATGGGTTGCGCTCGACCGGATGGGCTGTTGCCGTCGGACATGATGCCGACCCAGCAGGGATCGTTTCGTTTGTTTCGCTTCAAGGGGATCGATGTCCACGTGCATTGGTCGTGGTTCCTCGTGGCCATTTACTCGGTCTCCGGGCGCCTGTCCAATTACGTGTCGCCGATCTGGGCCGTGCTCGAATACCTCACGTTGTTTCTCACGGTCCTCCTTCATGAGTTCGGTCACGCGCTGGCCTGCCGGTCGGTCGGCGGCAGCTCCGATCAGATTGTGCTCTGGCCGCTCGGCGGCGTGGCTTATGTGGCGCCACCGCCGCGACCGGGCGCGACGCTGTGGAGCATCGCGGCCGGCCCGCTGGTCAACGTCGTGCTGCTGCCCGTCTTCGTCGGCTTGCTCTATGCCTGCCGGGCGGCCGGAGTGCTGCAGGGCCACGCTGACCTGGATCATTTCCTCCGGGCGATTATCGTCATGGATCTCAGCCTGCTCGTGTTCAACCTGCTCCCGGTTTATCCGCTCGATGGGGGACAAATCCTGCGGTCGGTCCTGTGGTATCCGTTCGGCCGGGCGCGGAGCCTGAAGGCGGCGACGATCATCGGATTGATGGGCGGCGCGGGACTCGTGGCGCTGGCGGTTTGGTGGCAGTCGCTGTGGACGGGGATCATGGCGTTTTTCCTCTTGTCCCAATGCTGGCGCAGCTACCAGCAGGCTGGGGCGCTGCGGCGGCTCGAACAACTCCCGCGCCGGCCGGGCTTCAAATGTCCCGTCTGCCACGCCGCGCCGCCCATCGGCGAGTATTGGGTGTGCCCGGCGTGCAAAGGCACCTTCGATCCGTTCGCGACTGCGGCGGTCTGCCCGCATTGCCAGGCCGCGCTCGCGCTCACCGCGTGTCCCGATTGCCACAACGCCCGCCCGCAGCGCTCGTGGGACGCCTCGATCGTCGACGTATAGTGGGGAGCGGAGGCCCGCCCGCTTTGGCTGCACCTGCGGAAAGGATCTGGTCTTGATCGCTCGCGGAGGACTGCCGGTCCTGACGAAAGCCGAGCATTATTTCTTCGACTTCGTTTTCTTGGCTTTCTTCGCCGGCGTGGACTTCGCTTTCTTGGTTTTTCGAAGTTTTCTAAAATCCGTCTCGATGATGATTTCAGGATCGTCTGATGCGGATTGCGAGCCGGCATCGATGGTAAAACTATAAGGGAACGCATCGTCCGGCTTCGGTTTTTGCGAGATGATGCCGCCGACCGGCGTGCCATTGCTCTGTCCCGATATAGTCAGGAGCGGCGCGCCGGTGTTCTCATCTTCGAGCGGCGTCTTATTGTTATAGAACTCCAGCGTCCAATTGTCGCCCTCCTTGGTGGTCCACGCCACGGTTTGGCCGCGTTTGATTCTAGCATGTTTCCCGGCCCCCTTGGGTCGGATCGAATAGTCCCAAGGGACCGGTGAAGTGGGTCGGTAGCTAACCGTGATAAGATGATTCGGCTGGGACATGAGAGGAGAGGTTGAGGGTTGAGTGGGCGGTGAACGGAGAAGCAACGAGCCCAGTCGGGCATCGGTGTGCAAGGGAAACGAGACAATATCGGGGAGTGATGCTACGATAACAAAGGTAAGTGGGGATAGCTCGGGAAAAACGGAAATCCCACCGGGAGAATATCCCGACGACGGAGAAGATCGACCGCCGATGGCGGGTGCAGCAGTCAAGATGTCATGACCTGACTCCGCTGGTGTCGTCGATTGTTTCCCCCAGAGCGTGACTTTGTTATCATCGGGATCGTGGAAGTGCGCAACCTGGCCTTCCGAAGGATCTTTTTCGGTCGAATCGGCGTGAGCCCTTTACTCTTCAGGGACGCCAATCTCATTTCAAAATTTTCGACGTGAAAAACGATGGAAACACGCGCGGAAGATTTCGTCGGGGCTTCGCTTTTTTTGCGATGGATGGCGAAGAAAAGCCGCCCAGCGGGGGTGTCGAGTTTGGCGTAATATCCGCCTTTGAATTCCTTGGTCTCGATTCCCTGCCGCGCATACCAGTCGGCCAGAACCTTCGCCTCCTGGCAGGGCTCGATCGAGATCGCGCCGACCTTCAGGGTTTCCCCCGGTGGCGATTCAGCCCCGGCCGCCACCGAAAGAAAAATAACCGGGATCAAGAGATATATTTTTCGGATATTCATGGGTGGGGAAAGATTGTTCGGATGACTCCCCATCGCGCGCAACACGGGTTCGCACCAACACCCCGACGACGAAAGCCGGAAATCAAAATCGCGCGGCCAACCAAAGCGTAAAGGCGGCGCGTGTTGCGCCGCGCCGCGCCTCGGGTGTCGTGATTCGACAGCACCTCTTCCTTTGTTTTTTCATCCCAGGCTCGGGCCGCTCAGTTCGCGGGCTGCGGCACGCGTGCCAACTTGTCCGTCGCGATGCCACGCGCCTGTAGCTCGCGTTCGATGCTTTCGTGCAGTGACGGTGCAATTTGCCGTTCGCGGGCCAGCACCCAGAGGAGACCGGCGTCACCCGTGCCCACGACCGCCCACTGGTAATTGGGATCGAGGGCGAAAATTTTATAGGTGACCGAGATCGGCCAGAAGAAGCTGACCTTCCAGGTGGCGTTGGTGGCGTGGTCGACGATCTCCGCTTTGCCGAACCACGTTTTCTCGGGTGCGTTCACGTCGCCGGGGCGAAACGTGAAATCATTGCTCAGGCTTCCGTCGGGCCGCAGCGCGTAGGTGTCGTAGCTCGCAACTTTGCCGCGCTCGAGAAAGTAGGGCACGTTGCTGATGACATACCAGCGACCCATGTAGCGCGGAAGATCGACGCGCGCGACGGTCGCGGGCGGCAGTTTCGCGCTCGACATGCAGCCGCCCGCGGCTGCGACCATGCCCAGCAAGAGGGTGAAGGAGAGAATTCGGAGAACCATTCGAGAGCATGTCGCCGCTTGCGGAGAACGCAAAAAAACATGCGCAAGATTTCAGTCAACGGGAGGCAGGGCGGATATTAAGACTTAAAACCCGACGCTTTGGCTCGGCCCAACGTCCGGTGGCCCAGCCCCAGCACCATTGCCGCAAAACCCGCCAGCACCGCGCACGTCGCCGGCTCCGGAATCGCAGAGGTGAAGGTGAGGTTGTCGAACTGAACGGTCGATTGATAAAGAGCGGGGCCGAAATAAATGGGGTCGATGAAGGAAAACGCATGCGTGCCGCTGATCGGATCAAATCCGGTTCCGGAAAAGCCGAACGCGATTGTCGTGTCGGTTGCGGTCTTGTCGGTGATCGCGATGGTGAGCGTCGAAAGCCCGCTCGGCGCCCCGCTCAAGGCGGTGTAGATTGTATTAGTGAGCAACGTGGGATCCGTGTTGATGAACAAGCCATGCGTGGCTCCCGCTTCGGTGCTGGTGGTATAGCGCGCCGTGGAAAGTTGGGCGGCGTCCACTTGGCCGGCGTTCGTCACCGGGGTATTCGTTTTCCAAAGGGTGATTCCGCCTTCATAGCCCGCCGTGACGCTGAATTGAATCGAAACCGTGTCACCGACATTTGTCAGCGCGAGTCCCGCGTTGCCGGGACCGTTCCAAATATAGCCGGCGTAACTGGCAGCGTTCTCCAGTTGCAGGGTGCCTCCGCTGACGGAGACGACCGGCACGCCCGCGCCGAGATTGGCGGTCATCAACGTGTAGTTCGCCCCCATTTGGTTCGTGGAATAATTGTCCACGACCGTCTGCGCTCGGACCGTGAACACGCTCGCCACGGTGCCCGTCATCACAAGCACGAAGCGCAACAGCACGGTCGCCGTTCGTTTCATCGCCTTGTGCGAGCGAGCTGGGTTCTGAATGCCACCAGCGCCAGCAGCGAGGGGCAGGAGGTGAAAAAATCGCAGCGAGCTCATGGCCGCACCGTGTGTCGTGACAAAATGCACGGCAACGGCCCCCGAGTGAACGGCTCGTCCGCCAAGTGAACGGCTCGGCGCGGCCCAATCGTCGGGCACCAAGGGCAGGCCGGCGCGATCGCGCGCGACTTTATTTCTTCGCGAGCGCCAGCAGCTCGTCGACCGTCCATTGATCGTAGGCGTGCTGGCCGTAGTGGCTCGCGACGATTTTTCCATCCGCGCCGATCAAAATATCCGCGGGCAAGCCCAACGGCCCGCCCTCCGGATCGCCCTGCGGTTTATCTTTCAAACCCATCCCCTTGAACATGGCGGGCCAGGCACCGGGATTGAGGATCGCGAACACCGAGGATTCGATGCCGAATTGTGCGTAGAGTTTTTTCTCCGGGTCGCCGATGACATCAAAAGGAAACGTGCCTTGATACCGCAGGAGGGAAGTGTTCGGCGAGTGGAAGACAACGACCTCGCGAACGCCCGCGGCCCTGATCTCTTTGTCGCGTGCGATGAATTCCTGCACGTGCAGATTGCAGATCGGGCAACCCGCGAAGCGCCGGAATTGCAGATGCACGTAGCGCGACTGAGCGCTCGGAATCGCGACTTCGGTGCCGTGGATGTTGTTAAGCTTGGTCGCGGGAAACGTGTCGCCGGCGTGGAGCTGCTTCGAGTTGCGGCCGGCCGTCATGGCACCGACCGCAAGCAGCGCGAAACCAACGAGGAAAATGCCAAGGATAACTTTCTTTCGGGTGGTCATGGGGTAAACGGGTCTTCGGCCCAGAGTTGGCCGGAAAAGTCAGAGCGCAAGGCTGATGCGACCAACGGGGACGCCCGACTTTCATTTCAACAATTCCCGTCGCCGCGGTGCATCTTCCGCTCGATGCCTGGGTCTGGGCCGCATGACATATTTGGCGGATCAGAAGCGTGGGGCACGGCCCACCGAGCTTGGACCGCAGCAGAAAACGTGATCCTGATTTCCCCGGCGCGAGCGAGGCGCGGACTTGAACAGAAGCGAACGAAGGGAACGAAGAATCCAAAAGGACGGTAGGGGAAATCGTCGTTCTCTTCGTTACCGTCTGTTCCGGAGGCTCGCCAGAAGTTGTTAGGCTGGGCCGTGCTGCCCAGCGCTCAACCATTCGGCGCAAGCCCTTCCATCTCGTGACACGGTCGTAATCTCCTCAGGAGCGAGGAAGCGTTTGCGCAACGCGTGGGGCGAAGAATTGAAGTTGAAGGTTCTCATCCGCATTTATTGCCGCCAACCTGGCTCTTCACCACTGTCCGGTTCGAAATGCCATTATGAAAAAAACGACTCCCAAAAACACGGTCTGCTTGTGGTTCGACCAGGACGCGCTCAAGGCGGCGCGTTTTTACGCCGCGACTTTTCCGAACAGTAAAGTGACGGCCGTGCACAAGGCGCCGGGCGATTTTCCAGGCGGCAAGAAAGGCCAGATCCTCACGGTCGAGTTTACCGTTCTGGGCATTCCCTGTCTCGGTCTGAACGGTGGCCCGGTGTTCAAGCACAGCGAAGCGTTTTCGTTCCAAATTGCCACGGACACTCAGAAGGAAACGGATCGCTACTGGAATGCCATCGTCCGCCATGGCGGAGCGGAAAGCGAATGTGGCTGGTGCAAGGATCGCTGGGGCCTCTCGTGGCAAATCACCCCGCGGGCGCTCATGGCCGCCATCGCGGCCGGGGGCGCAGAGGCGAAGCGGGCTTTCGCGGCCATGATGACGATGCGGAAAATCGACATTGCCACCATCGAGGCCGCCCGGCGCGGCTGACGCAGCGATCGGGCTTGGGGTCGGGACGGCTCTCCGAGCCGTCCTGAGTTCCAGCGCGATCCAGAGCCGCAAAGCCACGCACGCCTCGGCGAGGCGTCCCTCCCGGCTGACACGTTCGGAATTTTGTCGGCCCGCCCGCCGTGCGCGCTTACATTATCGCTCGTCCAGCTTCCCCCGATCACTGACCCGCTAAGGCAAGAAAACCCCGTTGATTAATCACTGACAGCGCGTGCGGCAGTATGTCCTAGTCACATTCAGGAACCTCTGCCGCGCCGGCATGACCGATAAATGCCATGCGCCGCATCTCCTTCCTCACCATGTTGCCGAATATCGAAAAAATCACGCCTCGTCAGTGGCTGCGCGTTTTATGCCTAGCCTCGCTGCTGGCGACGGCGCCCGGCTTTGCCGCCGAGCCGGCCGCCCCTCAAAGCGCGGTGGCACCCGCAAACCCCGTCGCGCCCAGCGACCGGGACGTGATAGTGTCGGCCACGGCGATGCAAATCGAGGCCGAGGGCGGCGCGGACGCGCACGGGCGATTCGTCGTCGCGCCCGAAGTGGTCAACTCCGATGCGCGCGCCGATCTCATCTACACGATCACGGACCAGCCGGCGCACGGCCAGGTCGGATTGTCCGGGGGTGATGACGAGGCGAATTTCTTCAAAAATCGCACCTCACGCAGTGGCTATTTTGTGTATCGGCCCACCGAAGGTTATCTAGGCGCGGATTCGTTTTCCTATACCGCGCGCAATGAAACGTCCGGCCTCGTCTTCAAGTGCACGGTCGAAATCAACGTGACGCCGCCGCCGCCGGTGGTGATGAAGAAATTCGAGGTCGGCGCCAGCCGCGAAAACGCCATGAATGTCCGGGCCGTCGTGCTCTTCACGCGTCCGAATACCCCGGTCGCGCAAAAGGTGCCCAACCACGAGGATTTCATGGCCCCGGCCGACCGTGCCGCGGTCGTCTCGCCGAAGGTCGGATATCGGCTCGACGACAAGGCGAAGCCGCAGAACGGCACTGCCCGGCTCGATGGCGTCACCGGCGTGCTCACGTATGCGCCCAATCCTGGCTTCATTGGCGAGGAGCGCTTCAAGTATTACACCGTCGACGAAAACAACCCGGCCCTCGGCGTGGAAAATACCGTCACGGTGACCGTCGAGCCGCTCCGCCACGCCAAGCATATCTCAGTCGATCGCTCCCGCAGCCGTGAGGTGGATCTCGTGTTCGTGATCAACAATTCGCCTTCGATGGCTCCGCATCAGAGCCGCATCGCGGCCAACCTGCGCCGCTTTCGGCAACTCTTCGACGCGCGCGATCTCGATTACCGGATCGGGGTGCTCACGACCGATTTTGTGAATGCCGACGAGGCCCGCGGCGCGGGGGATCGAACCTATTTCAAGGAGGTCCGCTCGACGGAACTCGATCCCGCGGGTCAGCCGGTGCTCGACCGACGCGGCCAGCCCAAGTCGGTAACCAAACACGTCGCGAGCAACGGCACGCTCGTGACTCTCCCAGCCCTGGCCCAGCCGTGGATCACGCCGAAAACTCCCGATAGCGTTTTCGCCGAGTTGGTGAAGGTCGGCACGAATGGCGACAGCAACCGCACGGCGTTCACCTCCGTGTATAATTTCGTGGCTGCCTACACCAACAAACAGCACACGTTTCTGCGTCCCGACGCCACCACCATCGTGGTCTTCTTCATGGACGAGGAGGAGACGCGCATGGCCGTGTGGAAAGACCAGCGGAGCGGCCCCCCGCAAGCCGAATGGATCGAAAACGGAAAACTTCCCGACCTGCTCACCCAATACAACGCGCGCAATCCGAACAAACGCCAGACGCTGGATGGCTATATCAACTACTGGGTGCTGCGCCCGTTCATCATCGCCAAAGGCAACAAGCGCGGCCAACTCGAGATCGACGCCGTGGTGTCACCGGATAACGTGTCCCATCGCCGCGCCGCCGAACTCACGGGCGGCACCGTGCTGAACATCGACTCCGATTTCTCCGGTCCGCTGGCCGCCCTGGGCGACCGCATCGCCGATTCGGTCGCCGTCGCGCTGGAGCCGGTCGGCCCGGCTGCGACGTTCTACCAAAAGAGTGTGCGCGTGACGGTCGACGGTCGGGAAGTGCGACCCGACCCGCAAAACGGCTGGGTCTACGATGCGCTCACGCACAGCATCCGCTTCCAAGGCGCCGCGAAGAAACAAGCCTTCCGCGCCAAGATCGACATCACCTACGAAGAACATCTGTGACGATTACTCCCGCCGGCACGCTGCTCAACCGCTCGGCGTAAGTCCTCGGCCCGGTGGAAGTGATCGAGACGACGGGAGGAATCGGGCCGACTGGTCAGCCAGGAGTCATGACCTGGTCCGCCTTCTTCGAAGGCTGGCAACCCGACGCTAGAACCAGCAGGGTTGCGCCAATGGAATCCTCGAAGAAAAAGTTTCGATGGAAGGCGGCTGCAGGGGTGTTCGTTGTGCTGGGGGTGCTGGATGCGGTGCTGATTCCACTTTCATTAGCCTACCCAGGTAGCGACGTTTTGCTCGACTTGATGGTGACGCTGGATCTGCCCGGTTGGATCGCCGTTTTCTTTGTCGGCATTTCGAATCCACATTTGTTGCCCAAGAACGAAATGGTGCTGCATCTCTGGCTGGCGGCGATCAGTGCGAGCACTTGGTCAACGGTGGCAGGGGTTCTCTTCCGGAAGGACGAGCGCCGCGAAAAACCCGGCGGCATGGGAAAGCAATTTGCGCTCCGACGGACGCTCTATGCGTGCTTGCTGTTGCTCAGTGCGGGTTGGCTCGCTTGGGCTTCGTCGGGCGATGGAGCCCTTTATCTGCCGCTCGGGGTCTTCGCTTTTCTCTTGGTGCTTTTTTCTCGCACGTGACCCCATCCGCCGTCGCCTCCAAGCTGCGCGCCGATTCGACGTAACCCCGGCGAAGGCGGATCTCGTGATCGCTGTGCCTCCACCCGTAATCGATTTCCCGCTGCCCGTCGCTCAACCCGCGCCGCACGTTGCGCCACAGTCCGGCGTAAGTCGACGGCACCGTGGCAAGGGATTGCGACGCCAGCCTCCAGCTACATCGTTGGGTTGAGCATGATATGCGCGCGGTGGGTGCCGGGGTCCATGATCCACGGGCCACCGGGAATTTCCGGACTCAGCGGCAGGCCGGTGCTCTCCGGCGTGGCAAACGGAATGTAGATCACGTAGCGCAACTTGCCTTTCACTTCGCCGGTCTCGCGGTTGTAGTCTTCGTCGCTGGCGCCGTAGACGGCCAACGTGGACGGCCCCTTCGGCATAAAAAGTTTTCCCGACTTCACCTCGGCCTCGCGAATGTCGAAAATCTCTTTGGCTTTCTTGCCCGCCTTGCGCAGTTCGCGACCGCGGGCCATGAACGGTTCGAGGTCCTTGTGGTAGCACGCCGCACTGAATCCCTTCGCCACCGGATCGTCGGCGAGGCAGATGAGGTTGTTCGTGCCTTGGCGCAGGGTGACGAGCGTGCCTTGCGCATCGTAACCCAACACCGTCGCACCGTCGCGCCACTGGGGTGCCGCGGCGAGCAGCGCCGTCTTAATTTGGATTTCCTTCGTGGGGATGACGGGCGTTTGCGCCCGGACGCCGACGCCAACCAAGATGAGCAACGCGAGGCCAGTGGTGAATTTCATGGGAAGATTTTGAGTTGGAAGAATGCAGTCACAGCCTGATCGACGACGTGCGCGATGATAATAATCGGTTTTAAGGATTTTGGATTTCACTGCGTCCCGCACGATTTAGCCGCGGAGGCCGAGGGCCTTGGTGAGCCGGAGTTGATTGGCGCCGAAACTGAGGAAGACCGGTGAAGCCGCCGGCGGCTTCACTGCACGCTGCTCAACGTGAAGATCAAGAAATTATCGAGTTCGCTGAGACTGTTGAACTGCCGTTTACGCCGCACCATTTTTTCCACGAGTCCGTCGACCGTCGCCACCAGTTTCAGGTAATACGCCGCCTGCCGCGGCACCGTCAGCGGCCCGCTCTCGTTCACCGGCGCCCACGCCGCGCGCTTCACTTTGTAGCCGGCAGGGTCGTCGCGAAAGTCCGCCAGCGCGCGACGGATCAGATCGTCCGTCTCCCCCCGGGCGAGTCGATCCCGCGCGAAGAGCAACAAGGCCGCCGTGGTCCCGCGCACGCGGTCGTCATTCCATTTGATCTTCAATCCCATGCGGCCTTTGTCCCGCAGGCTGCGCCCAGCGTCAACTCAGCGGCCACCGCGTCCAACCGCTCGGCCTCACACGTTCCCGTTGCCCGTCGAACAACCCGCGCCGCACGCTGCTCAACAGTTCAGCGTAAGTCTTCGGCACCGTGGCAAGTGAGCGAGGCGGCATGGGCGGGTGGGGTTTACTGGTCTCCGGCGAGTGGCCTGAGCCAGCGCGGGATCTCTTCTGCGGCAAGGGTGTTGCCCTGGACGGACGTGCTCGGTCATCCCAGTTGCGCGGCGCCCGACGAGGTTTTTGACCCCAAGCCCAACGCGGCGCCGATGCAGCACGAAACCAAACGGTCCGGCCTCGTAGCAGCAGTGCACCACGTCGGCCTGTTGCACTTGCTTGGCCACGCACGCGACGAAGGCCTCCGGCGAAAACCACTGCGCGGGTGGCGGCGCGGTGCCGTCGATCTGGCGCACGACGACGTGCTCCCGCCAATGCACGTCGACGCGGAGCTTGATCAGGCGATGCGGCTATACGCCTTGTGGGGCAGCTTGCGACGCGGGAGCGGAATTTTCAGAGGGGTTCATCGCGGCGGTCAGTTTGCGCCCTCTGCGCCTGCCGGACTACCCCATGCAACTTCTGGCCTTCCCAAGACAGACACCCTGCGTTCGATCAGAACAAAGGCGCAATTGACTGTGTCGCTACCGCGGTGAGATCGCCTGCACCGTGAACGTCGTGCCACCACTCATGTCGTTCCCCGGCCCGCCGTCCCGCGAGACCTCGCGGTTGTTGTCCACGATGACAAACGCCTTGTAGACGCCCGTCGCCGCGTTTGAAGGAACGGTCACCTCGCGGCTCTCGCTGACCGATGAGTTGGGACTGATGGCCTGTGTCTCGAAGTCCTGCGCAACCACTTCGACGCTCGCAGAGTTCTTGATCTGAACCTTGGTGCGGCTCGCCGGTGCGGTCGTATCGCCCTGGTTGCGCACCGTGTAGTTGACAGTGACGGTTTTCCCCGCGGTCACGGTGGCCGGACTCACGCTAATGCTCTGCGGCATCAAGTCCGCGGCACTCGCGATTGCCACCTGCACCGTAAATGCCGTGCCAGCACTCATGTTGTTTCTGGGTGCGCCGTCCTGCGCCACCTCGCGGTTGTTGTCCAGGATGACAAACGCCTTGTAGACGCCCGCCGCTGCGCTTGCGGGAATGTTCACCACGCGGCTCTCAGTGACCGATGAGTTGGCGTTGATCGCTTGCGTCGTGTAGTCCTGCGCGACCACTTCGGCGCTCGCGGAGTTCTTGATCTGAACCTTGGTGTGGCTCGCGGGTGCGGTCGTGTCGCCCTGGTTGCGCACCGTGTAGCTGACGGTGAGGGCGTTGCCCGCGATTACGGTTGTCGGACTGGCCGAGACCCTTTGAGGTAGCAGGTCCGCCGCGCCAAAAGCAGCGCTTGTTGCCAATCCGAGAGCGGTGATCGCGCCACGCAATAATTTGCCGTTGGTGATGTTCCAGTCGCCGTTGATTTCGAGGGTGTTCATAATCGGTCTAGTTTTTGCCGCCGCCGCCGTGACGGCTGACATGTCCTTTGAGGGGAGCCGTAGGTTCACGGTATGCCTTGCACCGCAGCTTTAACATGGGGCAAAACCCTACGATGCATCCAGACTGCCAAGACGGGGTAGGCCTGCGCCCCGCTGTTATCCTGTCGGCCGCGCCTTACGCCCGCCAGCCGGGGCAGGTCGTCAAACATTCACGCGAAGCCGCATGGGGTCAGGTTGCTAATCTTTCACTCTGCCCCCGTAAAGTTCTCGCCGCGTCCGATTCAGGCTGCCGCCCCACGGCTCCCACGACCTGGCTCACCCGCGTCGCGCTTCCCATGTGCAGGCGCTCTGCCAGCCACCCGTTCGACGCTTCGGTATTCTGCTTCATCCACGCGGCCACGGCGATCGCGTCCGCCGCCCATGGACGTTGTCGCGCGGGTCTTCCTTTTTGGTCGGGAGATTTTCCTGAAACCGAGGAGTGCAATCAAGGCAGCCGCGCGAGGGTCACGTCGCGAATCGCGAACCGATGATGAAGCCCCGCATTCGCGATTCGCGACATGTCCCCGGCGGTTCGGCCCAAAACGGTGGCCGAGGGATTTCCAGAGAGATTCCCCGCGCCAACGTCGCCGGGCGTTATGGGCCGATTGCGGTTTTGTATCATTTGTGAATCGCCGCCTCGGGAATTTTCCGGAATATCGGCGCGCGTTCCTCCCCATCCTCCATGAAACATACTCCTCCGTCCTTCGTTCTCACGCTGACAGGCGCTCTCGGCTTCTCGGTGTTGCTCAGTTTCGCCGCCACCGCATCCGCCGCCGATGCGCCGGCGAAGCCCTACCAGATTCTCGCGACCACCCAAATCCCCGCGCTCGGTGGAATTGACTACGTCACCGCCGACAGCGTGAACCGCCGCGTCTATGTGGCCTGTGGCAGTGCGGTCAGTGTCTTCGACCTCGATACCTTCAAGCTCGCCGGCACGCTCGCTGGTGCGTCAGGTCACGGCGTCGCGATCGATCCGGTGAATCACACCGGCCTCGTCTCAGGCAATCCCGCGACCTTCTTCAACACCACCACGCTCGAAGCGATCAAAACCCTCCCTGCGCCCGGTGCGGACGGTTACGTGTTCGATTCGTTTACCCACCGCTTCGTGATCGGCAGTCACCGTGCGCCCAACCTCCTTTTTGTGGACTCCAAGGACGGGACCATCGTCGGCACGTTGGAGGCGATCGCCCCGGAGGGCGCCAATGCCGCCGTCGAGCAGGGCGTCTCGGACGGCGAAGGTCATCTCTATTTCGATGTGGCCAACGCGCACCACATCGCGGTGATCGATGCGAAAACCCTCAAGGTGACCGGCCATTTTGACCTCGGGGAAAAAGGCAACGGACCCGCCGGTCTCGCCATCGACATCAAGCACCACATTCTTTTCGCCATGTGCCGCGGCGGCACCGGCGGCACGCCCACCTGCGTGGTCCTCAGCGCGGTCGATGGCAAAATTCTTGCCACCTTGCCGCTCGCGGGCGGCAGCGACGGCGGTGGATTCAATCCCCACACCATGGAAGCGTTCAGTTCCCACGGCAACGGCACCATGAGCGTCATCAAGGAAGTCAGCCCGACGGAATTTGTGTTGGGCGAAACCATCCAGACCAAGGCCGGCGGCAAGACCTGCACCGTCGACGAAAAGACCGATCACGTGATCGTGATCACTCGCGAAGCCGTCCCCGGCTCGACTCCACCGCCCGCTCCCCCCGTCGCCGCTCCCGGAGCCGAAGGCGGGAAAAAAGGTGGCAAAGGCCCCACCGGCCCGCAGCTCCTGGACGTGTTGTTTATCGGCCGATAAAGACCGGTTCGAGAGCTGCGCCGTTCGGTTCGTAATTCATCTCCTGGTCTGGGATCGCTCGGATCGCGGGCGGAATCGTCGGCGGTGCGAAGAGGTGAGGGACCGGTGCGGTCGCCGCGATCGCGAAGACCAATCCCACGCGGCCGAGCGCGGCGACGATCGAGCCGGTCCCGGGAATTGTTCCTGGTGCCGTCCCCAAGTCGGCTGCGCCGTGTCCACTCGCAAGGACTGCGCCCGCTGGCGCCCGCCCGTTCATCGCAAAGTGCAGGTTAAGGTTGGTGAGGCAACCGGTAACATTTTTACGTGAGGCAACACGACCACCGTGCACCAGCGTTTCGGCTATTAGACCTGCCCCCTTTTTATTCCTCGGCCGGCTTGTCAAGAGTCAAGACATGACGTCTTCCGGCTGCTCGTCTTCCGGCTGCCTCCATTCGCCGGCCGGGGGCCGCATGGGGTCAAGCGCCCGGGCCCGGGTCATCCGCCTGGCTTGGCGGGTTCGCCCGACGTGAATAAAATATGCTCGTCAACCAGCCAGCCGTTTGCAATTTCCTCCGGCTTCACCACACAACACCACACAACTTAACCCATCCCCTCTTGAATTTGCGCCCAATCCGCCTGTTCCTCGCGATGGCCTCTGCCGCCTTGTTCGGCATGCTGGCTGTCTCTTCCGCATCCGCCCAGACTGTCTTTACGATCACCGCGACGGCCGATAGCACGGGCGTCGGCTATACCGCGACTCAAGCCTACACCTTCGTTTTCAATTCGGGGGCAAGCTTCTCCAGCAATGCAAATGACTATTTTAATTCGTCGGAGTCCTTTTGGGCTGAGTATACCACCGGCAATGACCAGTTGTGGACTTCGCTCGGCGGAACTGGTTTGAGCGGGGCCTACTCCCGTCCCTCACCCATCTGGAACGAACTGGATGTTCACAGCTCATATATGACTTTAAGGGCCGGCCCCGACAGCGGAACCTTTGGTGTTACCAGGCTTGATGCGGCGGATCTGAATGTCGTTTATGCCCTCATCAACAGTGGACTTTCCTTCACGCCTTCGGCGACGTATGTGGAACCGTTCGGCCCGTCGGGCTATTTCTCGAACTACATCAGCTCTTATAGCGCAGGCGGGACTGTTGATATCAGGGATACCGTGGGCACGCACACTTACTTCACGATCACCAACCTGAGCATCAGCGCCGCCGCCATCCCCGAGCCCTCGACCTACGCCGCCCTCGCCGGCATCACTGCTCTCGGTCTCGTCGTCCTTCGCCGCCGCCACGCGGCCTGAGGCCCACGCCACCCCACACTCGAGGTGCTGATAAGGGAGGTGCTGATAAGGGGTCAGGCCGTTACATGTTAGGCGCGGCAGAGCGCGACCCGGAGAGAACCGACCGTTCCCATGTTGAGTGCGCCGGTGATCCAGCGGTGAGGTGCGCCGCCGTCACGCCGGAGCCGGGCGGCGATGGCCAGCTTCCAAGAAATATTTTTCCGTTCCTGCTTCACCTCGGCGATGGACTTGCCGTGACGACGTAGCTCGGCCTCCAGCATCGAGTGCCAGCGAGCGTCCTTAAAGTCCCTGATTTCGGCCGCGGCGAACCCGGCCTCTATTGCACGCTGGGAGTGGTCTCTGGCCAGAGCACGTTTCCAACTGGGCGTGCCGATGGCCCAGCCGCGGGCCATTTCCGAAAATGCCTGGCGCTCCTGTGCGATTTTGTCGCCGGCGAGTTCGGTGAGATGGTCGAGATAGCGGGTCCAGCCGGCGCGTGTATCCTTCAACCCGAGTTGTCCCAAGATGGAATCGGCGGCCAACCAGGCCGGTCGCGAGCCCGTGGTAAATTGCGCCAGACTGGACCGCGGATACGCGCTCAGCTGCGCCGCAGTCACGAGCCGGGCGCGGACCGGATTGAGGTGGATATAGTTGACCACCCGCAGGAGCGCGCCGGCATTTTCGACGAGGATCGCCTGATAACGTCCCTGAAACAAGTGGCCGCGTTCCGCCCGCAAGCGATTGAAACGCGTGGCGAATGTGCCCTGTAGCCAATGCATGCCCTCGGTCAAGTTAGGTGCGGGGGTTTCCAGCGCCACGTGGAAATGATTGCGCATGACGACGTAGGCGTGCACGCGCCAGCCGTGGCGCGTGCACGCTTCGCCCAAAGTCGCGGCGAAGGACCGCGCGGCCCCGCTCGTCGCAAAGATCGCCGAGCGATAGTTGCCGCGATTGATGACGTGGTAGAGGGCGCCGGGGTATTGGATGCGCAAGCGACGAGCCATGCACCGTTCAATCAGCGCGCGTGCCGGCAGCGTCCAGTGCGGCCTCTACCCAAATTTCGGTCGTGAAAACCACGGCGCGAGGAAGCGTCCGCCTAACATGTAACGGCCTGACCCCTTCGGCTTGGCTTCAAGCGGCGACAGGGTGGTTTCGACGACGAGCTTTGCGGCGTAGATTGGTTGAGCGCGTCGAGGGCGTCGGGGTGGACGACTCCTGCATGAGAACTGCAGCCGGAATTTTCAGGCCCTCGTGCAGGGCGCGAATCATGGTCAGGCTGAGGGGGCGCTTCCGGTTCATCACCTCGGAAATCTTGCTCTTGCTTTGGAGGTAGGGGAGCAAGTCGGCGGTTTGCAGGCCGGCTTGATCCAGTCGAAAGCGAATCGCTTCGATGGGGTCGGGCGTGGCGATGGGGAAATTGGCTTCTTCGTAGGTTTCCACCAGCAGCGACCAGAGTTCGAGTTCGGCCTCGTCGGGCGAGGGCTGGTCGATCAGGCGTTCGACGTAGGCGAGGGCCGCTTTGTAGTCGCGATCGGTTTTGAGGACTTTGGCTTTCATGACGGAGAGGGGCTCAGGCGGAGGTGGCGTCGATCTTGTCATAGGCGGCGTGAGTGCCAATGAAGCGGATGAAGGCGATGCCAGTATTGAAATGGATGCGGACGATGAGGCGGTAGGTGTTGCCCTTGATGTTAAAGACGACGCGGTTGCCGGGCAGAAGATCGGCGGAGCGGTGGCGGGCTTTGATGGCGGTGAAAGATTTCCAATCGGCGTGTTTGGTTTCGTGAAACCAAGCTTTGAGCGGCTGCTCGGAGTCGGCGTGCTTCTCCCAGAAATCCTTCAGAGTCTTCCGCGAGATGACGCGCATGTCTAGCAGAGCAAGGTTCCCAAATTGGGAACCGAGTCAAGCCCGGGCTAAACCGCGGCAGCAGGGGCGCAGACTTGCTGCCGCCCGACTGCCCGGCAAAGCAGGGGCAAGTGAAAGATTAGCAACCTGACCCTCTCGGCTCGGCCCAGGCCGTGCGCCGGGTTCGCCGGCAACGCCACCTCCGTAAACCGCACCACCGCCGGCGCCTTCGCCCGCTCGCCACCGCTACTTTCCCGCTGCACCCAGTTGCACAGCGTTGTGTATTTGACGCCCTCCCGTCGCGCGAACTCTGTGCGCGTCACGCCGCTCGCCGCAAACGCCGCCACCAACTCTCGCCGCCGCTCCGCCGTTTCAAATCGACGGCCCTGCCGCCCGCGTCTCTCCCCTTGGTCGACCAACTCCGTGCTTACCGTAGTTCCCATTCCTCCACTCTACCAGATGGTGGCTCCCGTAACTACGAGGCACTCGGGACGACGCTTACGTTCAATCAGCGCGCAGGCGGGCTGAGTCCAACGCGGTCTCTACCCAAATTCAGGTCGTGAAACGAACGTGCGAGGAAACGTCGCCTAACATGTAACGGCCTGACCCCTTATTCCGGCCGACACGAAAAAAGACTCGCGCTTCGCGCTCCAGACTCTTGGGAAGATCGCAATGACCGATTTTACCTACAACGATACCTGAGGTGGACCCCGAAAGTTGGACAGGACGGATCGTTAATCCAAACTCAGAACAACGATCCCCATGTCAAAGAAGCGACGTCTACACAGTCCCGACCTGAAAGCCAAAGTTGGTCTTGAAGCCCTGAAGGGCATCGAGCCA
>JBBRLB010000046.1:0-40911 GCA_038231575.1 Opitutales bacterium
CCGATGAAATAGAGCACGATCAGCGTGCAGAGCAGCGAGAGCGGAATCGAGAGCGTGAGGATACCGGTCATCCGCGGCGCACGCAGGAAAATGTAGATTAGAATCGCGGCGAACAGCCCGCCCCACAGGCCCGCTTCCTCGAGATGGTTGATCGACTCGCGCACCTCCTTTCCTTGATCGAAATAGATGTTGAACTTGATGCCGGCGAGCGGCGGGAGCTTTTCCAAATCTCCCAGCGCGGCCCGCACGTCGCGGCTGATGCGCTCGATGTTGCCGGTGGATTCGCGCGTGACCTGGATCCCGACCGCCGGCTGGCCGTCAACGCGGAACATCCAGTCGCGCTTCGGCAGGCGGAAGCCGACGTTCGCCACATCGCTCAACCGCAGCCGGCGCTCCGGGTCGACGATCAGCGCGGCGATCTCCTCGACGGACTCAAAGCGGCCGAGCGAGCGCACGTAGATTTTCCGGCCGCCCTCGAACACATAGCCGCCGGAGAGTGCGAAATTCTGATTGCGGAGATTGTTGATCATCGCCGACACGTCGACGCGGTGCGCGCGCAGCCGCTCGTCGACGAGATCGACCTGCACCTGCGGCGTCTGGATGCCCCAGATGTCGACGTTGCCCACGCCCTCGATCCGCTGCAGCGCCGGCTTCACGAACGTGTCGATCCGGTAGAACGCGTCGGTCATGCCCACCGGCAGCCCGGCGATGATGTTCATGATCGGCGAGTCGTTCTGATCCCAGCGGTTGACCCAGATGCGATCAACGTCGTTCGGGAGATCGGGCTTCACGCGATCCATCCGATCGCTGAGCAGCGCGTAGGCGTTCTTCAGGTTGGTGCCGGTCTGAAACTCGACCCGCACGTTCGAGTAACCGCTCCTCGAATAGCTGTAGACTTTCTTCACGTTCGGCACGGTGCCGACGATGTCCTCGATCTTGCGCGAGATTTTTTCTTCGACGTCGCGGGCGGAGGCGTTCGGGTAACTGACGCCGATGTAGAGCTGGTTGCCCTCGAAACCGTCGGGGTAAAGCGCGAGCGGGATCCGCCGGAACGAAATGTAGCCGACCACAATGATGGTGAGCAGGATCATCATCACCGTCACGGGACGCGTGACGGAGAAGCGCGGGATCGCGGAGGCGGCGGGATCGCGTTCGGTCATTGGCGGGTCGGCGTAGCCACGAGCGCCAGCGAGTGGAGGTTCGTCCACTCGCTGGCGCTCGTGGCTACGCTGGAAGATCGGAGCATCGTTTTCATTTTCCGATCGGTTCCGGGGCGGGCGACGCGAGCATGTCATCCGCCGGGTTGGCTTTATCCGCGGCATCCTTGGGCGTGAACTGGAAATACAACGTCGGGATCACCACGAGTGTCAGGATGGTCGCGACCGTGAGGCCCACGATGACCGTGATCGCCATCGGGGCGCGGATTTCGGCGCCCTCGCCGAGCCCGAGCGCCATCGGGATCAGACCGACGACCGTCGTCAGCGCCGTCATGATGATCGGGCGCAAACGCGCGCGGCCGGCCTCGATGATCGCGTCGGCCTTGGCCAGGCCGCGCTCGCGCATTTTGTTGATGTAGTCGATGAGGACGATCGCGTTGTTCACCACGATGCCGACGAGGATGATGAGGCCGAGGAAAACCATGATACTCACCGGCATCTTCGCCGCCCAGAGCACGAGCACCACGCCGATCAGCGCGAGCGGCACCGTCATCATGATCAGCAGCGGCTGGACCAGCGACTCGAACTGGCTCGCCATGACGATGTAGACGAGGAACACCGCGAGCGCGAAGGCGAGCAGGAGGCTGTTGAGGGAGGTGCGCATCTCGGCGTTCTGGCCGGCGACGTCGTAGGCGAAGCCCGGCGGATAGGAGATCGTCTCCATCGCGGTGACGATGTCGCGCGAGACGGTCGCGAGATCGGAGCCGCGGATGTTCGCCGTGATGAGCGCGGTGCGCTGTTGATCGACGCGGCGGATTTCGCTCGGGCCCTCGTTGACTGTGAGCTTCGCGACCGCGGCCAGCGGGATCGGGACGTTGCCGCCGGGGTTGACGACGAGCCGGCGCAATTCCGCGAGGCCGAGGCGATCCTCCTCGCGCAGCCGCACGACGATGTCGATCAACTGATCCTCCTGGCGGAATTCCGTCGCGACGCGGCCCTGCACCTTGTGGCGCACGAGGTCGGCGACGTTGCGCAGGCTCAGGCCAAACTCCGAAAGCTTGTCGCGATCGTAGATCACCTCGATCTCGGGATGGCCGGACTGGAGCGTCGAATGCACGTCGACCAAGCCAGGGACGGAGTTCGTCAGCAGCGTCTCCGCCTCGCGGCTGAGCCGCTTGAGCGTGTTGAGATCGTGGCCGCGGATCTCGACCTCGACGGGACTCTTGAAGCTGAAGAGCGCGGGATAGGAAATTTCCACCTTCACCTCCGGCAGGTCGCGAAACTCCCGGCGCATCCGATCAATCACGGCGAACTCGCCCTTCGCGTCCTGATCGCGCGCGAGCTTCACGGTGATCCGCGCGGTGTGCTCACCCGCCTCGGCGTTGGTGGTCGAGCCCTCCTCGGCGCCCGCGACGAACGCGGTGCGTTCGACGCCGGGAATCTTCAGCACGCGCTCTTCGATCTTGCCGGCGACCTCGGCGGTGCGCTCGAGCGGCGTGCCGATCGGCATCGAGACATCGAGATTGAATTCGCCCTGGTGCGCCTGCGGGATGAGTTCACTGCCGAGCTTCGGCACGAGCAGCACCGCGCACAGGACGAACGCCGCAAACGATCCGCCCACCACGACGCCGCGGTGCTTGAGCGAGGAACGGATGAGCCCGGGATATTCGTCGTGCATCCACTGGTTCGCCCGGCCGACCCAGTCGAGTCCCGAGCCCGTGACGCGCGCCACGAGCACGCCCACCGCGCGCACGAGCCCGATCGCGAGCTGCGCGAGAATCAGGCCGGTCGTCTGCGCGAGGCTGCCGACGAGGCGGAACGCGGACTGCAGCACAAAGCGCGCAGCGAGAAAAGCGAACGGCACCACCCCGGGGACAAAAAGCAGAATGAGCAGCCACCACGGCACCGCGACGAACCACTGCCAGGTCGACACATGCCACGGCACCACCGGCGGTGGCGCGCCACCCGGCATCATCATTCCGGGAGGCATCATGCCGGGCGTGGGCGGGGCCACGGGCAGGCGCGCGCGAATAATGAGAACGGTCGCCACGAGCATCGCCGGCACCACCAGCAGCCCGATCCCGCGCCAGCGCGAGCGCGCGATGAACCAGCCCCACGCCTTGGCAAATCCGGCGCCGAGGTTGGTCAGTCCCGGGAAGCTGAGCATCCCCGGCCAGACGCGCGCACTCGGCAGCGGGCCGAGTTGATCGTTCGCGGCCAGGGCGGCGACGCGCGCGAACCACGGTGAATGGGAGGACCGCCGCTTCCGCACCATATATTCCACCGGCCCGATTAGCGGCCACAGCGCGGCGAGCAGGAGCACGACGATGCATTTCAGCACCGCCGCGAGCATGACCGTGACGCCCAGCAGAATCCGCCCGAGCGCCATCCCGAGCAGGCGACCGGCGAGCGCAACGCGCGAACCCTGCGGCACGAGTGAGGGAAATTGCAGGAAGTCGCTCCGCTGAAATTGCGTCACGACCATCCCGGTCATGCCGGCCTGCCGCGCTGCCAGCATCGGCGTGAGATAAAGCGCGGCGATGAGCGACGCGATGTGCGAGAACACGACCGTCAGTGCCATGTCGCCGAAGACCTGGCCGGCCACGCCCTCGACAAACACGATCGGGAAAAACACCGCGACCGCCGTGAGCGTCGAGGCGATGACCGGCATGGCGACCTCACTGATGCCGCGCACGACGGATTTGACGGCGTCGTCGCCCTCCTCCCGACAACGAAAAATGCTTTCGAGCACGACAATGGAGTTGTCGAGCAGGTTGCCCACGCCGACCGCGATGCCGCCGAGCGAAATGACGTTGAGCGAGACGCCCGCCATATACATCGGTGCAAACGTCGCCAGGATCGAGACGGGGATGCAGAGGCTCACGATCAGCGTCTGCGTGATGTTGCGGAGAAAAAGATAGAGCACCGCGATCGCGATCAATCCGCCCTCGACGGCGTTGTTCTTCACTTCGTCGATCGAGTTCTTGATGAACACCGACTGGTCGGAGAGCAGTTGGAGCGTCGCGCCGGTCGGGAGCTGGTAGGCGATGAAGTCCGTGTTCCGCCGGTGCGTGAGCAACTGCATCGGATCGGACGGGCGGAGCGCGGTGGTGGCGGCCGCGGCTTTCGGATCCTTCGGGTCGGGCGCCTTGGCCTTCGGATCGATGGTGGCCGTGGCGGCGGTTTTTTTCAGGTTCGCCACGTAGGTTTGTTGCTCGGGGGTGCCGAAGAGCGCTTCGCGCACCGAACTCGCGACGAGCAGCACGTTGGCGTCGGCCTCCTTGAAGATCTCGATCTCGACGCTCTCGTTGCCGTTCACCCGCGTGATGATCGTGCGGTCCTGGTGGAAGCGCGAAACCGTCGCGATGTCGCGCAGCCGGATGTCGACGTTGTTCTGCCGGGCGATGATCAGCGCGCTGATATCCTCGAGCGTGCGAAATTCGTTAAGGGTGCGGATGAGATACTCCGTCTGGCCTTCGCGCAGGTTGCCGCCGGGCATGTTGACGTTGCCCGCCTGGAGCCGCGTGCCGATTTGCGTGATGTCGAGCTTGAGGTTGGCGAGCTTGCTCTCGTCGATCGCGACGAGGAACTGCTCCTGGAGGCCGCCCTTGATTTTCACCGCCGCGATGCCGGGCAGCGACTCGATGCGGCGTTTGATGTCGTTCTCGGCGAGATAGCGCAGCGCGTAGAGCGTCTGCGGGCCGGCGAGCCCGAGCCGCAGGATCGGGTCGAGCGACGGATCGTAGTGCAGGAGCAGCGGACGCTCCGAGCCGTCGGGGAAACGCACGCGATCGATTTTTTCGCGGACGTCCTGCGCGATGGCATCCATGTCCGTCTTCCACTGGAATTCCAGCATCACGTCGGACTGCCCCGCCTTCGAAATGGAACTGATCGAGACGAGCTTTGGGATGATGCCGAGCTGCTGCTCGAGCGGGCGCGAAACGACGTTCTCGATTTCTTCCGGCGCGGTGCCGGGATAAATCGTTCGCACCGTCAGGGTCGGGTAGCTCATGTTCGGCATGAGCGTGAGTGCGAGCCGGTGATACGAGACCCACCCGAAAACGCCGACGGCCAGCGTGACCATCAGGATCGCCACCGGCCGCTTGACGACGCAGGCGAAGTGCGAGTCCTCGATTTTAAAATTAACGGGCGATTTGCTCACGGTTCGGCGACGGGCGTTTCGAACGGGAGAAACTCGGTGCGGCGCAGGCCTGATTACCCGCCGGTCTTGACGGGTTGCGTTTCCGCCACCGCCGCCTTGGGCGCTTCGCTCGCGGGCGGTGCGGGAGGAGCATTCACGGCGCGGACCGATGCGCCCTCCTTGAGCCCTGCCTGGCCGAGCACAATCACAGCCGCGCCCACGTCGAAGCCGGAAACCGCCTCGATGGTGGTCGGATCCTCGAACCCGGCGTTCAGTTTGCGCTTCAACGCGCGGTCCTTCTCCACGATGTAGACGAAGCGTTCGCCGCCCTCGTAAACGACCGCGCGCTTCGGGATCAGGAGCGCCGCGGGCCGCGTGTCCGTCACCACGCGCACGCCCACGAACAACCCCGGCGGCAGATCGCCCGGCTTTTCGCTGCGCACGCCGATGGTGACCTTGAACGTGCCGCTCTTCGGATCGATGACCGGGCTGATGCGCTTCACCACACCTTTGAAGGCGCGGTCCGGCAGAAACTCCGACGTCACGACGGCAGACTGGCCTTCGGCGACCACCGGCAGATAGCGGCCGGGCACGAACACCCGCGCCACGATCTCGTCCAGTTTGACCAGCGAGAAAAGTTTGGTGCCGGAACCCACCCGCGCGCCGACCTGCGTGTCGCGGGAGGAAATCACGCCGTCGAACGGCGCGCGCACGGTCGCATAGGACAATTTGAGCTGGGCGCGCTCATCGCGGAGGCGCGCCTGATCCAGTTGGAAGGCGTTGTCGTCGTAGTCCTGCTTGTTGACGAGGTTGCGCTTGAAGAGATCCGTGACGCGCGCGAAGCCCGCTTGCAGATGCTGGAAGTTGCTCGCGCTTTCCGCGGCGTCGACGCGCAGCTCGCGATCCTCGATCTTCAACAGCGGATCACCCGTCTTGACGATCTTCCCCTCTTCGACGAACAAGGTTTCGATCTGTCCACTGGTTTGCGGATAGAGGTCGACCGTGGCCTCGGTCTCGAGCGTGGAATTGAAACTGAGAAACGAGGAAATGGGGCCGCGGACGACCTGGGCCGTTTCCACCGGCACCGCCTCGGCCGCGAGCTGGCGGGCTTTGTCCTGCGCGGCTTTGGCGGCGGCGGCCGCGTTTTTGTCGGCGGGCGTGCCCGGCGCGGCGGCGGTGCCTGCGGACGGAGCCGCTTTCGTGGCGGCCGTCGTCGGAGTGGCGGCGTCGGGCTTACAGGCCGACGCGAAAAAGCCCGCGGTTAAAATAATCAGCGACGCGGTGGACTGGCCAGCAGATCGCAGCAAGGCAGGGGCAGGTAAGGGCACGGCGGAGGGCGCGGGAAGCGGAGAAAGCGGACGGGGGAAGAAGCGGATGCTTCTCCAGTTACCGATGTAAGATGTTAAAGGTTACCGAAAGGTTGCACGAAATTTGCGACCAAACGGCAGCCCGGCTGGCGGGATCCGGGCCGAGAGGACTACGCGGGGCCGGGAGATTTCTTAGAGGACGTCGGAAAATCGGTCATTCTGCGCGTAGCGAAGTTACCGAGCGAAACGACTCGCCGGGGTTATCCACGCGTCCGTCCTCGCTCGCCGACATGGATTCTTCGCTGCGCTCAGAATGACAAACGAAGCCGATTGCGGGGCTGTTTAGATGCCCGCTTGGAAGAACCTCCGCCCGACCCAGAATCCCGTCACTTCGCCGGCGCCAGAATCTGCTCCATCACGTGGCCGTCGGCCGTGGGCAGGGCGACGCCCAGCAGGCGCGCGATGGTGGGCGCAACGTCGAGATTGCTCACGCGTTCGAGCTTCACGCCTGCCTTGATGCCCGCGCCGCTCGCAAGAAAAATACCGTCGAGCTCGGGATCGCTCGCCAGATAACCGTGCGTGCCACCGTAGTCGATCGAGGGGCCGTTGACGATGTTGCCCGCCGCCGAACCGGTGAACGCGTAGCCGGTCTTCGCATAAAGAATGAGATCGCCCATGGCTTGGTTTTCCGCGGGCGTCGGCATGCCGAGCGACGGCGCGTCCGCCCCGTCGAGCACCTGCGCAACGCCTTCCGTGGCCGCGAAGAGTTCGCGCAGTTTCGGGGCGAGCTCGGCGCGGCGCGCAGGATCGGTGATGTAAACGAACGCGATGCCGCCCTGCGTTCCCGCATAGGCGTCGCACTGCGCGACGCCCGCGCCTGCGGCGTGCAGCAGGCCGGCCTGCTTCAATGCGACGTTCGCGTAGATGTATTTTCCGACCTTCTTGAAACCGTGGTCGGTGGTGACGATGACGGTCGTCTGCCCGCGGCGCCCACTCGCCTCGATTGTGCGGAGCAACTCGCCCACCCGCTGATCGGCGAGCGCCAGCGCGGCGATGCTCGCCAGCGAACCGGGACCGTAGCGGTGGTGCGTCGAGTCGGTGTTGAGCAGGTGAAAGAGGAGGAGATTCGGATGGTGCTGCGCGAAGACGAAGCACGCGGCGCGCGTCCACATTTCGTCGCGCGAGACGATGTTGGGTTTGGAACCAGCTTCGATTTCCGCCTGCGTCGCGACGCCCGCAGCCACCATCTCCCGCGACAACGTGGCGGCGGGATCGGGGCGTTCGGCGTAGCTCCAGGTGATCGTGCCGGGGTGCGTGACCGCGACCCAATCCATTTCGGCCGTGGTGAGACCGGCCTGGAACACCGCATCGTAAACCGTCGGGACGAGGACGAGCTGCGCCTTGTCGGTCCACGGTTCAATCTTCGTGGGCTTGCCCGGCCCCTGGCGCGTGACGAGGCCATTGTAGAGCACGCCATGTTTGCGCGGGGCGACGCCTGTCACGAGCGTCGTGTGGTTGGGCCAGGTGATCGCGGGGTTCGCGATGGTCATGGCGTTCGCGACGACTCCCTCGGCCGCGAGCCGGCGGAGGTTGGGCAACGGGATGGTTTGATCGCGCCAGAGATACGCCGGGAATCCGTCGAGGGTGATGAGGACGACCTGGCGGTTGGTCTCGGCGGCGCGCACCGCCACGAGCGCGAAGCACGCGCCGAAAAAAGCAAGGAGCTGCCGCGAGGGACCGACGCGCATCATGTCACCTTAACTTACTCCTCCGGCAGCGGCTGGTCTTTCGTTTCTGGCAACATCGGGAGCACCGCGATTCCGACGAGCAGCACGAGGCTCACCCACAAGCCGGCAGTGCGGAAGGCTTCCATGTCGCCACCGTATTTCGAGGTGAGTTTGCTCAGCGTGAACGGTCCCGCGGCCGCGATGAGACGGCCGACGTTGTAACAGAAACTCGTGCCGGTGCTGCGGAGGCTCGTCGGGAAAAGCTCGGGCAGGTAGACCGCATAGACGCCAAAAACGCTCAACTGGCCAAAGCCCATCAACGGCAGCATCCAATAGAGATCGCTGGTCGTGCGCATGAACTTGAAGACGAGCAGCGTCGTCAGAAACGACAGCAGCAGTGAGAGGGCGAACGCCGGGCGCCGGCCCCACGTTTGCGCCAGCTTGGCCGCGGAGAGCATGCCAACAAATCCGCCGAGGTTCTGAAGCAGCAGGCCGGCCGAGCGCCAAAACGCCTTGTGACTCGCCATCGCGTCCGCCGAGAGGTGCCGCGACGCCGCCTCCGCCTCGACGATTGCGCCGGTGATTTTCGGGTGGAAATTGCCGATGCCCCACAGGCCCACGATGCCGGCGGTGCAAGCGATGAGGCCCCACCACGCGTTGCGCGACCAGCGCGGATGCGTGAGCAGGTTGCGGTAGGACCCAAACTTGATCCCCTTGGCGAGGCCCGCGGCGCGCGCGTCAACCCACTTCTGTGGCTCCTCGAGTTTCACGAGCACGAAGACCGACATCAATGCGGGCAGCGCGCCGACGATGAACATCATCTGCCACGGTTTCAGGCCGAACGGCAGCAGGACCGCCGCCCCGATCAACATGCCGATCAAACCGGCCGACAGATTGCCGATGGTCGAAAGCGATTGCAGCATGCCGAGCGCCGGCGGGCGCGCCTTGTCCGGCACCGAATCGGCCACGAGCGCGACCGCCAGGCCGAACACGCCGCCGACCCCGAGGCCGGTGATGAAGCGATACACGCAGAAATCGGTAAACCCGGTCGCAAACGCATTGAGCCCCGTGCTCAGCGAATAAAGCATGATGGTAACCGTGAGCATTTTCGCCCGGCCGAAGCGGTCGCCCAGCGCGCCAAAAATGAGACCACCGATCGCCCAGCCGACGAGAAAGACCGACGTCGTATAAGGCCCCAGCACGGTGGCGAGCTTCTTGTCCGGCACGAGTTGCTCCATCGCGCCATCGCGCGCGAGGTTGAAGAACTGCTGGTCCATGCAGTCGAAGAGCCACGCGAGCGACGCGACGGTGAAAACGAACCAGTGTTCGCGCGTGAGTGAGCGCCACCAAGGTTGGCCGGGGGAATTTGGGGTCATGGGGAAGGAGCCAATGTGGAACTCAGGAAATCAGGAAACGAACAAATTCCACGAAAGTTTTTTCGTCTTGCCCCCAAGTCGTTCTGGCAGGTCAAAGTTTCACCGGAACGCCGCGAGCCGCGGAGTCGTAAATCGCGTTGACGAAGGCGACCGCCTTGCGGCCTTCACGGCCATCGAGCGCGGGGGCGCGGCCGGCGCGCAGCGCGTCAACCAAGTCCTGGAGCTGGCGGCGGTGGCCCTCCACGGAAATCGCGCCGGGTGCGCTCGCGCCGGAGCCGAGGGCGTTGTTTTTCCCGGCCTCACGGATGGCGTCGTCCTCGGCCCGCGGCTCGCGGAATTCCCACTTTACGATCCGATCGTCCTCGAGCGCGATGGATCCGTGCTCCCCACAGATCTCGTGGCGACGCGACCAACCGGGCCACAGCGCCGTGCTGGCTTCGAAGGCCCCCAATGCCCCGCTGGCAAACTTCAGCGAGGCGACGGCCGTGTCTTCGACCTCGATGTGGGGGTAAACGCGCCGGGTGGTCCACGCGAAGATTTCCACCGGCAAGCCCACGAACCATTGCAGCAGATCGAGCCCGTGGATCGCCTGCGCCATCACGGCGCCGCCGCCGTCGTTGGCGAGGAGACCGCGCGGCGGCGTGTAATACTGCGCGGTGCGGTGCCACTTGACGTAGTTGCTCGCGAGCACGAGCCGGCCGAGCCGGCCGGCCGCGATCGCCGACTTCACCGTGCGCGCCCCTTCGCCAAAGCGGGCTTGAAAAATCGGGGCGACGCGGACGCCGCCGGATTCGGCGGCGCGGAGAATTTCATCCGTCCGCGCCGTGGTGATCTCGATCGGTTTTTCGATCACGACGTGCTTGCCCGCCCGGATCGCAGCCAGCGCCGGCTCGAGATGCGCGCCGCTCGGCGTGGTGATGCACACCACCTGGATGTCGGGATGGGTGACGAGCGCAGCGAGGTCGGTCGTGGCAAACGGGGCGCGATGCTTCGTCGCGAAGGCCCGGGCTTTGTCCGCGTTGCGCGTGGCGACACCGACGAGCTTCGCCCCCGCGATCGACGCAATGGCCTGCGCGTGAAACTCGGCGATCATGCCGATGCCGACGATGCCGAAGCCGAGGCGGGGCGGAGAGGAAGAAGCAGATGCGGTCATGCGCGGTTTGTCATTGTGAGCGAAGCGAAGAATCCAATGGGACCAGCGCTGCCGGCAAGCGCAACGTCAGTCCAACTGGCTGATCCGAGCCGGTCGCTTCGCTCGGAATGACAGGATCTCAAAGGGCGCGGTGAGGACACCGGCGCCCCTGAACCGGTGCGGCGGGCGGAGACTACTTGACGTAGTCCGGCGTGTAGTAAGGCCCGAGCTCGGCGACGATCTTGGCGAGCAGTTCCTTGGCGTCGACGGGGCCGTTGTGGCGGTAAACGATTTTGCCGCCCGGCGCGATCAGCACCGTGTGGGGGAGCGGGCCGGGCCACTGTGGATCGAGCGCTTTCACGAGATCGTCGGTGCTGGCCTCGGTGTAGAGATAATTGGTGCCGGTGCGGCCCTCGCCTTTCAGGATGCGTTTGAGCCGGCCGGGCGGCACGGCGTGCTGCTTCTCGAGAAAGGCTTTCGCCTCCTTCTCCTTTTTCGGATCGTCCATGCTGATGGTGTCGAATTCGAAGTCGCGGTTGCCGAGGCGGCGCGACAACGACACGAGGTCGGGAAACTCGGCGACGCAGGGCGCGCACCACGTGGCCCACACATTGATCAGGCGATAGCGGTTGGTGGCATTTTTCGCGAGCGTGGCCACGCCCTTCGCATCGATCAGGGCGAGGTCGACGGGCTCGGCCTTCCATTTTTGCTCGGCCACCACGATGTCGCCTTTCTTGGAATTCCATTTGGTCGAGCAACCGAGGACGGTCGTCATCGCAACGGTGACCGGTTTACCGGCGAGCATTTCGACGACGGCATTGCGGGCATCGAGCGTTTTCACGGTCTTGATGTCCTCGAAGCGCGAATCGTCGACGCGGCCGACGTAGCGGAGCTTGCGCTGGGCATCGAAGAGGAAGACGTGCGGCGTCGCGAGGCAGCCGTAGTCTTTCGCGGTCTGCTGCGTGTCGCCGTCATAGGCGTAGGGAAAGGTGAAACCCTTCTCCTTCGCATAGAGAATCATCTCCTCGTAGCTGTCGTTGTATTTACTGTAGCCCAGCTCGCCCACGTCGACGCCTTCCGGGCTGTTCGGATTGATCGCGATGACGGAAAGGCCCTTCCCGGCGAATTCGTTCGCGAGCGGGATGAGACGGTTCTCCGCGGCATGCGAATACGGGCAGTGATTCGAGAGAAACACCACCATCAGCACGGGCGACTTGCGCGCGGGAAAATCGGCGAGCGAATAAAACTTCCCGTCGACGCCCTTGAGATGGAAATCCGGCGCAGCATCGCCGAGCGCGAGTTTCTTCGCATCGGCCGGCATCTCGCTCGCGAGATTCACGGAGCCGTCGGCGTTGCGCTTGACCTTGGTCTGGGCGGAGAGGGAAAGCGCGAGCGTGCAGGCCAGCGCGGCGAGGAGGAGGGGAAGTTTATTTTTCATCGCGGAAACAGAGGAGGGCGAAAAAGCGGCAAGGCGGCGGAACGATTCCGCGGTTCAGCCTCTTCGCATTTTCGCGATTGGATTGTTCACGTCATGGCGGAGAGCACGCCGCGGACGTAGCCGACGGATTCGGCGAGGCCGGTGATGGGATTGGCCGCGACCTTCTCGTATTCGAACTCGACGACATCGCGATATTTGAGATCGAGCAGGGCCCGCAGCACCCCGCGGATATCGATATGCCCGGTGCCGATCTCCACCGGAATATCGGCCAACGCGCCCGGGAGGGCGGCCGAATCCTTCAGATGCAAATCGTAGAGCCGCGAAGCGTATTGCCGGATCGTCGCGACGGGATCGGCCTTGGCGCGCATGGCGTGACCGATGTCGATGCAGACCCCGAGGCGGGAATCGAGCGACTTGATTGCGTTGAAGGTGTCGGCCGGCGTCGGATAAAACTTATCCTCGGGCCCGTGATTGTGGAGCGCGAGCCGCTGATCGTATTCCTTCGCGAGTTTCTCGACCAGCGGCAGCGCCGCGCGATCGGGCTTGCAGATCATGGTGGCGACTTGCGCGACACGGACGTTTTCAAACGCCCGTCGGCATTTCGCCTCGTCATTCGTCAAGTTGACGACCCCCGTGCCGGAAAGCGCGATGCCGGCGACGTGATATTTTTCCGCGATCGCCTTGGCTTCGTCGGGCGTGGCGGTTTCCCAGTTGAGCTGGTTCTTGTAGATGCACGCGTTCTTGATCCGCAGGACCTTCAGGGCGGTGATCGATTCCTCCACCCCGAGGCCGCGAAACGTGAAGCCGGCCACGCCGAAACGCAGGCCATGCTCGCTGTCCGCCTTCGTCGCGCCGGCGGGGGACATCGCCGGCTCAGCCGCCCACGAACGGGCGTTGAGCAACGGCAGCGCAAGGGCCCCAAGGGCGGCGGTTTTGAGTGCGTCGCGCCGGGTCAGGTTTTTGGGGGGCATGGCGAAACCTCGTCCGAATCCGCGGCGCGGGCAAGCTCAGTGGTTGATCGCGTAGCTGAGATAAAAGCCGCGGCGATCACCGGGTTTTTTCTGTGTATCGATGTAGTCCGTGTCGGTGAGATTTTTCACGTTGAACCGGATCGAGTGGCTGAATTTCGAATCCGCCAAGCGCAACCGATAGCTGAGGCCGAGATCGACGAGGGTGTAGCTCGGCAGCGAGAGCGTGCGGCGGCCGTCGTGCGACAGCGTGAAGCCGCGGTTGGGGCTGCTCGCGGGCTCGTTGATGCCACCGGCGAGCGAGTCGGGAAAGGTCTGGCCGGTGAACGTGACGCCGGCGTTGAAGGCGAGGCCCTGCGCCACGGCGGAGAGATTATATTTGAGGGCGAGGCCGTAGTTGACGGCCGGGAGTTTCGCGGGGCGGCGGCCAACGGAATCGCGGTCGCGGCCGTTGGCCGTGGTGATGGCCTTCACGTAACCGTAGCCGCCAAGAAACGTGAGGTTACTGGTCGCGCGCCACGTGAAATCGAGTTCGATGCCTTTGGCGTTTTGATTGCCGGCGGACGTGGCGACGGTCGTGCCGTTGGGCAGAACTTCGGTCGCGGTCACGCCGGTGCGATCGATGTAGTAGCCACCGAGGGTGAACTGGAGCTTGTCCTCGAACAAGCCGGCCTTGAAACCGTAGTCCCAGCCGCGCGCGGTCTCGCTGGCGTTGAGGCCGGCGGTGGCGCGCTGGGCATTCGGCGAAAACGAATTCGAGCGGTTCGCGTAGAGCGCCACCTGCGGCGTGAGCTTGTAGTTCACCCCGGCCATCGGCGAAAACTGGAAGTCGTGAAAATGGTTCGTCGTCGTGAGCGAAGCGGGGTTCGCGGCGGCGGCGGCTTTGTCCCAGAAATTAAACGTGACGTTGTCGACGCGCGTGCCCGCGACGGCGATGAGCCGGTTGTTCAACGTCGTGATCTGCTGGCGCAGGAAGCCGCCATTCACGTCCACGCGCGTGACGAGCTTGCGGTTGAGATTGGTGTAAACGTCGGCGGCGAAATCGGGCACCCGGTAGTCGGGATTATCGACACTGAGACTGGCCGAATAAAAGAGCGGGTTGGCGTTGACCGCGGCCGGAAGCTGTTTCGTGGGGTTGTATTTCCAATATTGGGAATGGTCGGCGGTGAAGAGCGTCTTGTTGTCCAGCCGGCCGCCGAACAGTTTGTAGTGCGCGAGCAAATCGACCTGGCCGGCGGCGCCGTCCTCGCTGATCCAGCCCTTGTTGGCGGTGCGGCCGGTGATGCGGCGCGTGAGCACGTCGAACGTCGTGCTGTTACCGTTGTTAAACGTGAGCGAGTGGCGGTGAAACGCCGCGCCACCGACGCGTAGCGACCACACGTCGCTCAGGCGGTTCTCGTAGGTGACGTTGAGCGAGGAGACGTCGCGGTTCTGTTCGCTGTGGGGCCCGTTCTGGTTGAAATATTTCAGCTCGGTGGCGAGACCCTGGATGCGCGCGGTGGCGGGCGCGGTGGAAACGGAGCGAAACGGAATCGCGCCGCCCGGATTCGTGTGGCGACCGAGCCACTCGAGTTCCACCAGGACCTTCGAGGTGGAGGAAAATTTATGCTCCAGGGCGAGCGAGTAGGTCTGCGTGCGCGAAAAATTCCACGGCGTGTCGTAGTTGCGCTCGAAAAATCCCGCGCTGAACGCGTAGTTGTTGCGCCCGTCGCTGGTGATCGGGCCCGCGGCGTTGAAGTCGCCGCGCGTCGTCTGGTAGCTGCCCCCGGCAATCGAGAAACTTTGCGAGGGCTTTTCCTTGGGGTGCTTCGTGATGATGTTCACCATGCCGGCGGGCGTCGTCATGCCGTAAATCGCGGCGGCCGGGCCCTTGATGACCTCGATGCGGTCGATGTTGACGCGGTCGACGAGGCCGAGGCGAAGGAAGCCGTTGCGCAGGTAGGACGTCGCGCCGTAACCGCGGATGTTCACGTTGCCGCCACCATTGTCGAAATTGCTCACCGAACTCGTGTAACCGAGATC
The DNA here is from genome assembly GCA_038231575.1 of Opitutales bacterium. Classification (GTDB taxonomy): domain Bacteria; phylum Verrucomicrobiota; class Verrucomicrobiia; order Opitutales; family Opitutaceae; genus CAITWF01. The sequence goes on from JBBRLB010000046.1 coordinate 15,269, forward strand.
GTTGATTTCAAAATAGGCGAAGTCCTGGAGAAATTCGCTCGTGATCACGTTGACCGTGAAGGTGAGGTCCTTGATCGGCGTGCGCACCCGCGTGCCGGTGATCGACTCGGAGGCGACGTAGCTGTTGTCGGTATTTTCGGTGACCGTAAACTCGGAGAGTTTCACGGCCTCGTCGGTTTTCGGGGCGGAATTCGCCGTTTGCGCCTGGACGGCGGCGCCGCGCGCGAAGCCGGAAACAAGGATGAGGGCAATGCAGCGGCAGCGTAGGTTCATGCGGGGTTCGGGTTGGGTCTAAGCAAGGTAATAGCACCGCCGGGATAAATTGGGACAGCGTCTGCGGGGAGGAGCCTGCGGACCGGCGATTCCCGCGCCATCGCCGGCCGGCGGGCTTCTACCTTTTCGTCGCGGCAAACTTCCGGAGGTATTTCAGCGCGACCTCAAACTCGTGCGGCAACGGCGCGCTCAGCGTGAGCGGTTCGCGCGTGGCCGGATGCGTGATCACGAGCTCGCTCGCGTGCAGCGCGAGCCGCGCGATCATCGGCTTCTCCTCGTCGCGGCCCTTGTAGCGCCGCTTCAAATCGGACAGCAGCAGCTTGATCTCGGGTGCCCCGTAAAACGGATCGTTGAGAATGGGCGCGCCCGCGGCGGCGAGATGCACGCGCAACTGGTGCGTGCGACCGGTGAGCGGCTTGCACTCGACGAACGCGAACCGCCCGAACCGCTCCAACGTGCGAAACTCCGTCGTGCAATCCTTGCCGCCCCGGCCCTTGAAGACGCGCATCCTCCCCTTCTGGCGCTCGTCCTCGCCGAGCGCGAGTTCGACGGTGAAAGCCTCCGGTAGCGCGCCGGACGCATCACGGATCGGCTTCACGACTTTCATCGCTTCGTCGATCGGCAGCACGACGACGAGCGCGTGATATTTTTTCTGGACGGTCTTCGACTGGAACTGTCCGCTGACGAAATCGAGGGCGACTTTGTTCTTGGTGCAGAGCAGCAGGCCGCTGGTGTCGGCGTCCAGCCGGTGCACGTTGGCGACGTGGTCGCCGAATTTCGCGTGCACGAGCCCCATCAGGTTTTCGCGTTTCTTGTCCCAGCGATCGGGCGCGACCAGGAGGCCGCTCGGTTTGTCGAACGCGATGAGCGTGTCGTCCTCGAAAATGACAGGCGGAAGCGGCATGAGCCCTGAAGTGGCGCGGGCTTCCCGCCCATGGGCAAACCAAATCAGGCGGCGGGGCGCCGCGCCGCGATCGCCGCGCGCGGGCCCGGGGGTAAAATCGGGTAAGAGGCTGCGAGGTGCACAAATTCGCTTGCGGCCCTGTGACCGCGCGCGCTGCCTCAATGCCCACGCGCTGCCATGACGGCTTGGTCAAAAAGTTTCCACACCTTCCGCGCGGGGCTGATGAGCGCCGCCGTCGAATGGCGCCTGCGCCAGAAGCGCGGCGACGTCGAAGCGCAGGAGCGCGCGTTCGACCGCCTCCAACCGAAACTCGTCGGCACGAGCTATTGGCGTCAGGCGGGCATCGAGCCGGGCATGACCTACGGGATTTTTGCCGCGCGCATTCCGCCGCGCACCCACGACCAGCTCGCGCCCGCGATCGAGCGCATGAAGCGCGGCGAGGCCGACGTGCTCTGGCCCGGCCAGTGTGCGCTGTTCGCCGAGTCGTCGGGCACCACCGCAGAGGGAACCAAAACCCTTCCGCTTACCGAAGAGATGCTGGCGCATTTCCGCACCGCCGGCCTCGACTCGCTGCTCTATTATACGGTGCGCGTAAAACACGCGGGCGTGTTTCGGGGCCGGCATCTGCTGCTCGGCGGCACCAACGCACTCAAACCCATCGCCGACGCGAAGCCGCCGGTCGCCTACGCCGGCGACTTGAGCAGCATCACCGCGCTCAATCTCCCCCACTGGGTCGAGAAACATCTGTTTGAACCCGGCGCGGCCATCGCGCAACTGGCCGACTGGACGCAAAAAATCGACGCGATCGTCGCGCGCACGAGCAAGCTCGATATTTCGTTGCTCGCCGGCATCCCGAGCTGGGTGCTGCTGCTCGCGCAGGCGTTGCGCGAGGGCTCGACGCAGGGCAAGCGGCGGGTCTCGAACCTCCAGGGTCTCTGGCCGAATCTCGAATGCTTCGTGCATGGCGGCGTGCCCATCGGGCCGTTTGCCGACGAGCTGCGCGCCGCGCTGGGACCCACGGTTAATTTTCACGAGGTCTATCCGGCGTCCGAAGCATTTATCGCCGCGCAGGACATCCATGCCGCGGCCGGCCTGCGGCTCATGACCAACGCCGGGATTTTCTACGAGTTCCTGCCGATGGATCAGTTCGATGAAACCCGGCTCGATCAGCTTGCGAAAAAAATCATCCCCCTCGCCGGCGTGAACCCCGGCGTCGACTACGCGCTGCTGCTCACGACGCCCGCCGGCTTGGTGCGCTACATCGTCGGCGACGTCGTGCGGTTTGTTTCCACCGCGCCGCCGCGGTTGATTTACGTCGGCCGCACGAATCTGCAGTTGCGCGCCTTCGGCGAGCGCGTGATCGAAAAGGAACTGACCGATGCGTTGGTCGCGGTCTGCGCGCGCCGCCACTGGTCGATCGCGAATTTCCATGTCGCGCCGCTCTTCGCGTCGTCGTCCCTGACCGGCGTGAACCGCGGCCGCCACGAGTGGTGGATCGAGTTGAAGCCCGGCACCGTCGCCACGCCGATCGGCCCGCAGATGGCGGCTGAGATCGACCTCGAACTCCAAAAATTGAGCGAGGATTATGCCACGAGGCGCAAGAGCGGCGGACTCGAGGCGCCGTTCGTGCGGCTGGTGATGCCGGGCGTCTTCCAGCACTGGCTCACGTTTCACAAAAAGTGGGGCGGCCAGCACAAGATGCCGCGCTGCCGCAGCGATCGCATGATCGCGGACGAGCTCGCGCAGGTCACGAACTTCGCCGTCGATTGATGGCACTGCGTTCCCACGTCGGCCGTTATTCTCGGCGACGGCGAAGGGAGGGGGAAAAAGACAGGACGAGATCGAAAGATACTTTAACGCTGAACTGTCCCCCGGGCTGGCACGCGCGGTGCTTTCTTAACGCATCCTGCCCACAGCAGGGTTTTGGGTAGCGTGAACCGGCTGCGAGGCCGGAAAGAGAAATACTGGGGCCGGCGTTAAGGGGTTATCGCCGGCCCCTTCTTTTCGCCGCCAGCGTGAGCATCAAATCACCGCGCTCATGCCGCGGTTCGCTCGCATGAATCAAACCGCGGTCCGGACGCCGCGGACGCGTCAATTCAACAGCGCCGTGACCTTCTTCTCGTATTCGGCCACCGGCTCGGCGCCGACTTTCTTGTCGCGGATCCGTCCCGTGCGATCGATGAGAAAGGTCGTCGGGATCGCGTCCATGCCGCCGAACGCCGTCTGCACGTCCTCGTCGCCCATCACCATCTGGTAATTCACATTGAATTTTTTCACGAACTCCTCGACGACCGCGGGGCCGGCCTGGTCGAGGGACACGCCGACGACGACGAGGCCATCCTTGCCGTATTTTCGCTGGAGTTCGGCATAGCCGGGAATTTCCGTGCGGCACGGGCCGCACCACGTCGCCCAAAAGTCGACCACCACGACCTTGCCCCGGAACTGTTCCGAGCTGACGGGCTGGCCGTGAACGTCCTTCAAATTCCACCGGGGGGCCGGCCCGAGGACGGGCAGCGCGGCGGTCGTCGCGGCGGACGCGGCGCTCGCCGTGACCTTGGGCGCCTCGGCCTGGCGCGAGCAGGCGGTCAAACTGAGCAAAGCGAGCAGCGCGCTGGCGGAAATCCGGAAAGATAAATTTGGTTTCATAAAAATGAGAAAAGCAGGTGAACGTAACAGTAAGAGTCGCCGCCGCAAATTTTCTTCCCGCTTTTGCCGCGCCCTGACGCGGGCGGCGCTCACGCGTCCCGCATCTCCGGCAAATCCAGCCCGAGCGTTTCAATGAATTTCTTCATCGCCGGCGTGAGCACGCGGCCCTTGCGATGGAGAATCGCGAGCGGCCGGGTGAAGTCGCGGCCCTTGAAATGCAGCACGGCGAGCGTGCCTTGCTTCTGCTCCTGCAGCACCGTCGCCTGCGGCACAATCGCGATGCCGTGATCGATTTCGACGGCGCGTTTCACGGTCTCGATGTTGTCGAACTCCATTACCGGCTCGATCTCGAGCTTGTGCTCGCGGAAAATCTGGTCGACCGCCTTGCGCGTCGGGATGTCCGGATCGAACCCGATGAACTTCTGCGCCGCGAGGTCCTTGACCTCGATTTCGGTCCGTTTCGACAGCGCGTGCTGCGGATGCGTGATGACCACGAGGTGATCCTCGCGAAACGGCAGCACTTCGATCTGGCGCTGGCGCACCGGAAACGCGACCAGGCCGAAGTCCACGGCGTTATGCAGGATGTCCTCGTAAACGAGGTTCGAGCGGCGGTATTCCACGCGCACGTTGACCGCCGGGAAGTCGTGGAGGAATTTCTTGATGAACGGCGGCAGCTCGTGCAGCCCGATGGAGTAAATGGTCGAGATGCGAATCGTGCCGCTGATCACCTTTTTCATCTCCTGCAGCTCCGAGAGCAGCTTCTCGTAGGTGTGCAGCATCTCCTTCGCGGCGTCGTAAACGCGCTGGCCCTCGCGGGTCAGCTGAAACTGCTTCTGGCTGCGGTCGATCAGCAGGGTCTTGAAATGCCGCTCCATCGCGCGCGCCTGCTGGCTGACGGCGGACTGCGTGATGCCGTTCAACTTCGCCGATTTTGAAAAGCTCTTCGTCTCGACCAGGTCCGCGAAGATTTTGAAGTTTTCAATTTGCATGATTAGCGCACGTTGTTGTCCGCAGACTAGGGGCGCGCTTCGCGCGGTAAACCCTTAAGTAGATTTTCTAAAGCCAGCCATGCTCCTCTCCTACGACGAATTCGCCCGACGGGCCGACGCCATTCGCGCCCAAATCGCGACGGCGTGCACCGCCGCCGGGCGCGATCCCCGCGAGGTCGAGTTGCTCGCCGTGACCAAAACGCATCCCGCTATGGCCGCCGATTACGCCGCGCGCTACGGCCTGCGCGCCGTCGGGGAAAATCGGGTGCAGGAAGCCGCCGAAAAAAAGCCCCAGACCACCGCCGCCATCGCGTGGGAGCTCATCGGCCATCTCCAATCCAACAAGGCGAAGCTCGCTGTCCAATGTTTCGATCGCGTCCAGAGCGTCGACAGCGAGAAACTCCTCAATCACCTCGACCGCGCCGCCGCCGAGGCCGGCCGGACGCTCGCTGTCCTCCTCCAAATCAACGCCGGCGACGACCCCGCGAAGTTTGGCGCCGATCGGGCGGATGCGCCCCGGCTCCTTGAAGCCGCACTCGCGCAGAAACACCTCCGGGTCGATGGCTTCATGACGATCGCGCCGCTCGGCGCGACGCCCGCGGAGACGGCGGCGCATGCCGCCCGGACCTTCGCCCATCTCCGCACGCTCCGCGACGACCTCGCCGCGCGTTCCGGCCAGCCGCTGCGCGAACTTTCCATGGGCATGAGTGGCGATCTGGTCGCCGCGGTCGCCGCCGGCAGCACGATCGTGCGCGTTGGCACCGCGCTTTACGGCACCCGCGATTGAGCGGAGCCGGCGCGGAGAAATCGCGGGCAAGAAATTTATTTTCCCCCGCGTCGGTTTCGCGATTGCGCTGCGCGAAAATCTTTTTTCGCTTCGCGGGGTGGAAATGGAAACACTCACTGCCGCCCGCCGGGAAGCGCTGCTGAGTCTCCTCGACGATCCGAGTGCCAGCGTGCGCCGCGCGCTCCTCGTCCACTTTGCGCAGCTCGGGTCGACCGCCGCGCCTTTTCTCCAATCCGTCGCGCGCGGCTCGAACCGCATGCTCGCGCGCCATGCCGCGTGGTTCCTGGAGGAATTGAAATTCGCCGATCCCGTGGCCGAATTTCGCGGCTTCATCCGCTCGCTGAACTACGAGCTGGAAACCGGCGCCCTGCTCCTCGCGCGCACCGTCTCGCCACGCCTCGACGTGGGCGCGTGCTGCCTCGAGCTCGACGCCATCGCGAAGCGCTGCCGCGAGCTGATCGTCGAGCCGTCCACGCCGCGCGAGAAATGCCGCATCGTGAACCGCGTGCTGTTTCACGAGTGGGGTTTCCACGCCAACGTCGAGCACTACACCGATCCCCAGAATAGTTTCCTCGATCAGGTGCTCGCCCGCCGCACCGGCATTCCGGTTTCGCTCAGCATTGTTTACCTCCTCGTCACCGCCCGCCTCGGCGTTGAACTCGAGCCCGTCGGGCTCCCCGGCCATTTCATTGTCGGCTGCTTTACCGATGACCTGCCGTTTTTTATCGACCCGTTCGACCGCGGTATCTTCCGGGATCCCGAGGAGATTTTCGATGCCCTGCGCGCCAGCCATGTCGTCCCCAAGCCCAGCGATCTCGCGCCGACCCCGGTGCGGGAGGTGCTGTGCCGCTGCTGCCGCAATCTGGTGAATCACTACGCGGCCGCCGGCGACACCGACCACGCGCAGCTGTTCAACGGCTTCGTCGAGGAGTTCGAGGCGACCTACGAGCGCAACGCGACCTAAGGTTTTCGCTTCGCGATTTTTGATTTTCGATTTTGCGCGCGGCGCGGGCTGCTGTTTCAATCGAAAATCTGAAATCGAAAATCGAAAATTCCGCCGCCGTCCTCACGCTTTCGGATTTGGCGTCGTGGTCGTTTGGCGGCACGGCGCTCGCCGTCCTGGGCCACCCCATCAAGCACTCGGTCAGCCCACCGATGCAGAACGCCGCCCTCGCCCTGCTCGCGCGCACCGATCCGACTTTCGCCGCCTGGGAATATTTCCGCTTCGACATCGCTCCCGCCGATCTCCCGACAGCCCTCGAGCTTTTCCGGGCCAAAAAATTTCACGGACTCAATCTCACCGTCCCGCACAAAATCCTCGCGTTTGATCGCGTGGCGGACGTCGACCCGGCAGCCCGTCCACTGGGCGCCGTCAACACCCTGCGCGGGACGCCGCGCGGCTGGCACGGTTTCAACACCGACGGCTACGGCCTCGCCGCCGCCGTCCGCGCCACGCTCGGCCGCGAGCTCGCCGGGGCGCACATTATTTTGCTCGGCGCTGGCGGCGCGGCGCGCGGCGCCGCTGTCGAATGCCTCCAACGCGGTTGCGCCTCCCTCTGGATTTGCAACCGCACGCGCGAAAATCTCGACGCCTTGCTCGCGCTGCTCGCGCCGCTGGCGGGAAAGATTCCCGTGCGCGGTTTCGCCCCCCAGTCCCCACCCGCCGATCTGCCCGGGGCCGCCCTCGTGCTCAACGCCACCAGCGCCGGCCTGCGTCCGGGCGATCCCGCGCCCGTCGACCTTGCCGCGCTGCCCCCGGTCGCGGCGGTTTACGACATGATCTACAATCCGCCGCAGACGCCGCTCCTCCGTCAGGCCGCCACGCTCGGACTGCCTCACGCCAACGGACTTTCGATGCTCGCCCACCAAGGCGCCAAATCCCTCGAAATCTGGAGTGGCGCGCCGGCCTCCTCCACCGCGCCCACCATGCTCGCGGCCGCCCGCACCGCGCTGGGCGTTTGACTTTCCGTTTTCCGAAACCCGCAATCCGTCCTTCCGATGTTCGCCTCTTTCGTCGAAGTCGCCGCCGCGTTCCCGTGGTTTTTTCCCGCGGGCGCGTTCGCCATCGGCGCGTGCATCGGCAGTTTTCTCAACGTCGTCATCTACCGCGTGCCCAAGGAGGAATCGATCGTCATGCCCGGTTCGCACTGCGGCTGCGGCCAGCCGATCAAGTGGCACGACAACATCCCGATTCTCTCGTGGCTCCTACTGCGCGGACGCGCGCGGTGCTGCAGACGAAAATTCTCGTTTCGTTATCCCGCCGTCGAGTTGCTGACCGGGATTCTGTTTGTCGGGTGCTGGCTGCGCTTTCCCGGGCAGCCCGGCGTGGCGGTGTGCGGCTGGATCTTTTTGAGCTGCCTGATTGCCGCAACGTTCATCGATCTCGATCACTTCATCATTCCCGACGTGTTCACGATCGGGCTCGGTGTGCTGGGCGTGGGGTTGTCGCTGATCGTGCCCGCGCTGCATCCCGCCCTGCATGCGGCGCCTCTCGACGTGCCGCTCGTCGACGCCCTGCGCTCCGGCACGGCCTCCGTGCTCGGGCTGCTGGTCGGCTCCGGCCTGGTCCTGTGGATCGCGCTCATCGCTGAAGCGCTGCTGAAAAAAGAGGCGATGGGATTCGGGGACGTGAAATTTGTCGGCGCGATCGGCGCGTTCTGCGGCTGGCAGGGCGCGGCGTTTTCGGTGTTCGGCGGCGCGCTGGTCGGCACGGTATGGTTCGCGGTCGCGTTTCTTTGGCAAAAAATCTCCGGGAAAGCGTCGCCGGTCGCACCGCCCTCCGAAACGCCGGAAGGGGAAGCCGCCCCGCTCGCCTTCGGCGCCCACGTCCCCTTCGGCCCGATGCTCGCGATCGCCGCGGCGCTGTATTTTTTATTTTTCCGCGGCTGGGTGACTGCATGGTTCGCGGAGGTGGCGGCGCTGTTTTGAATATGCGCGCGAAACTGAAAACTCTCGGTGTTCTTTCATGCGTCATGCTCGCTAAGATCGCGCCGCCGTTATGCGCCCAGCACGTGTTGATGGCAAAAAGTGGCGATCGTCTAAATCCGATCGTGGCGGTGCAGGAGCGGACTCCTTTCGCGCTCATCGACGGCCAGCGCGTGAAAGCAAAAGTGAGCAATCTTGTTTTCCAACCCGCAGCGGTGTTTCAAAAAGGGTTTGTCGTGGTCGCCGGATGGAAGGTGCATCCGCGGTTCGAGTCTTCCGCAGGGTATGGAATCAATTCGGAAGGCACCGGGCTATTTCCGACCTATTCCATGAGGGCTCAAGGCGCCAACTGGGAATGCGAATTAACCGCCGATCGCGATCTGCGCGACTGCTATGCAGTCTTTGAAGCAACGAACGCCTCTGCCCCCGCCGTTCTTAGCCTGCCCGACCTCAAGGCGGGAATGCACGTGACTGCCACCGGGCTTTTTTATCCGGGATAAGAAACCGATGCGAAGCGGCTGCATATTTTTGCCGGTGGAGTGGAGTTTCTTCACTCGCTCATGGCCGAATCGATCATCGCGGAACAGCGGAAAAAAACCGATGAATATATTTTGTCGAATTCTGCCGACGCCGGCCCGCGCCCAAGCGGGCTGGTGGCTCCCCGCTACCCACCGAGCCTGACTGGGGCAAACGAGATTGGCGCAGCGAAAATCTTCTGCCGCATCAACGCGGCAGGAACGATCACAGCCTCCGAAGTGCGCGAGGCCTCGCGCCCGGAGTTTGGCGAAACGGCGCTCGCGGCGGTGAGACAGTGGCGGTTTTTCCCCGCGATCAAGAATCACGCGTTCGTCGAATCGACGGTGGTGATCCCGATCGAGTTCAAACCGCCGCTACGGGCCAAGGCCGGAAAAAAATTAATCCGCGATCAGCTCTGCGCCGTCGCCGGTTTGCGTGTGAAGGATGTCGGGGCGCGCAGAGAATTCTTTCTCGTAGGCGGCGGAGATGGCACGGGCGTTGGCTTCGCTGAATTTTTCCGAGGTCAGCGCCATCACCGCGCCGCCGAAACCGCCGCCGGTGAGTCGTGCGCCAAAGACGTGCGGTGTCGCGGTCAGGGCCGTGACGAGAAAATCGAGTTCCGGCGTGCTGTTCTCGAAGAGCGTTTGCGAACTGCGATGCGAGGCCGTGAGTAGTTTTCCCACCGTGCCCAGATCACCCGCGCGCAGCGCGAGGACCATGGCATCGACGCGGGCGATTTCCTCGACGATGTGCCGCGCGCGTCGAAACGCGACGGGCGAAAGAGCTTGCTCGGCCGCCCGCACGGCGGCGGGGGTGACATCGACAAGCAACTCGACCCCCAGCGTCTTTGCCGCTTCCATGCACTCGCGGTGACGCGCCGCGTAGAGGCCGTCGACCAGCGCGTGCTTCGTGTGGGTGTTGAAAATCCAAAAGTGCGCACCGGCGGGCAACGGCACCGTGGAAAAATGCGGCCCGCGGCAGTCGATGAACACGAGGGAATTTTTCCGGCCGAAGCCGGACACACCCTGGTCGAGAATACCACACGGCACGCCGACGAAATTATTTTCCGCGTGCTTGCCGATCTTCACGAGGGTCTCGCGATCGGGCGATTGCCCGGTCGCCGCGAGAAACGCGAGCGCCGAGGCAAGTTCGATCGCCGCGCTGCTGCTGAGGCCGGCGCCGACGGGCAAATCCGACATCGCCAGATAATCGAAGCCCATCGGCGCGCGCAGGGAGAATTCCGGCAAGGCCGCCAGCACGCCGAGAGGATAATTCACCCAGCTCGCGGGGCCGTGCTGTTTTTCCAGGCGAGCGGCCGGCAGCGTGATGATATCGTCACGCTGATCGCTCGCGAAGCGTCGGGACCCGTCGTCCCGCAACGAAAGCGCCACCCAAATACTGCGATCCAGCGCGGCGCCAAGCACGGTGCCGCCGTTGTAGTCCGTGTGGTTGCCAATGAATTCGATCCGCCCCGGCGCGCGGGCGATCCACTGGGGGGCGCGGCCAAACGTAGCGCGAAATTTTTCGATGAGCCGGGACTTCATACCACAGGAGTCCCGTGAAAAAGACCGCCCAGCCCGCCGGGTCGAGCGCGAAGCGTGGATGAGTGCGACACGCCGCCGCTCAAGCGCCCGCGCGAAGGTCGGCCCCGGCCTTGAATCGGACGGTCTTCATCGCGCGAATTTTCATCGGCTGTTTCGTGTGCGGATTGAAGCCGCGCCGCGCCGACCGCGTCGCAATCGCGAAGGTGCCGAAGCCCACGAGTGCAACTTCCTTGTCGCGCTTGAGCCCGCGTTTCACCGCGGTGAGCACCGCTTCGGCCGCCCGCTCCGCCGCGGCTTTCGAGGCGCCCTCGCCCAGCAATTTTTGCACTTCATCAACGAGGGCGGCTTTGTTCATCGGGGCGAAAACGAGGCGCGAGGGAAGAAGCAACACCCCAGGCGGTCAAACCCAATCCCGGCCCCGCCGGCCCGGCCACCTCACGCCACAGGCGGACGCACGGGCGGCGGGGTAAAATTTTCCGGCACGACCCCCGCGCGCCCCTGCACGACGATCTCGAGGAGCCGGGCGAGTTCGGCTTCGCGCGTCGTGCCGCGCCCCGCGGCGAGCTGGCCGGCGCGCTTCAACAATTGCGCCGCCATTGTTTGCGCCTGCACGGGCGGCGCGCCGAGCCGCGTGCAAACTTGGGTGAGTTGCTCGAGTTCGTTCATCGCGAGTCCGGCTCGAGGAGGTTGATGGTCGCGGGTGCGTCGGGTGCAAACGCGAGCGCCGCTCCCGGCGCGACCTGCAACAGCGAGAGCATCGCGAGGCCAATGCAGCCACCCGCATCATCGGGCGCCGCCGAGCGCAATTCACCCACTTGGCGCGCCCCCAGAAACAGAGGTGCAGGCCGCGCCGGGATCTCTTCACCCGCAAACGCGACGCGCATCAGCCGCCGCCGCACCTGTCCCATCGATTTCAGGCGCGCCATCACTTCCTGGCCGAGATAACATCCCTTCGTGTAGGAAATCGTGTCGGCCTCGAGCCCGCCCTCGTTGGGCAAATCCCCCAAGCCCAGATCGGCCGGCACCGCCGGGATGCCCGCCGCGATCCGCCGACGCGCCATTTCCTCGGTCGAGCAGGCGCGGCCACCGACCAGCTGCGCCCTCACCGCGGCTTGCTGGCTCGTTGGAAACACCCACTCCACGCTTTCCTCCCGACCACGCCGCCCACAAAACAAAAACCCGCCCTGCGTTTCCCCGGCGAGCGCTTCCTTCATGCCTTCGCCGAAAATCGTCACCGCCGCCCATTCGGTCGTCATGTCTTCAATCACCACATCATCGGCGATGACGAAGCTCTCCAGCCGTTCGCATATCACCGCAGCCGGAGAAAAATAACTGGCAACCCAGTATTCCCCCGCCGCCCCCCCGCGCAGCACAAAGCTATCCGCGACGACCTTGCCCTTCACATTAAGCCAAAGGCCATAAACGCCGTCGCCCTGCGGGATCGAGCGCAGGTCATTCGTGAACTGCCCTTGCAGGAAATTGGCGGCATCACTTCCCCGCACGCGCAGCCAGGCGGCGGGTTGCCACCCGAAAAAAACCGCGTGAGTAGGAAACTTCATAGGCGTTAAGATACTGTCAGAATGATTATTGCAAAATAAATGATAGATTTTGAAAACTCCTCCTTGACCATCCAGCATCTGCGGCTATCTCTTCTCCCATCAGTTTAACACTTCTCCCCGCTTAGCGGGGAGTTTTGGGGTAACTAAGAAAGCAAAGGCCGGCCGCTTAGGGGTAAGCGGCCGGCCACTTTTTTGCCCATCGCAATCGACCCCGCAAGCGCAATGACCCAAGCAAGCCGGGCTTGCACGCCGCGCGACCCGTCCGCCAAGCTGGCCGTTCATGCAGAGAACTTCCGACATCAATGTCGTCGAAACCCGTGCCCTTCCCTCGCCCGCCGCCTTGCTGGCGGAATTGCCGAAAACCGAGGCGCAGGCCGAATTCGTGACGCGGGCGCGCCGTGAGATCCACCGGCTTATCTTCACCGACGACCGCCGCTTTCTGCTGATCATCGGCCCCTGCTCCATCCACGACCTCGACGCCGGTCGCGACTACGCGCGCCAACTCGCCGCCCTCGCCCGCGAGGTCTCCGACCGCGTGATGATCGTGATGCGCGTCTATTTCGAGAAGCCGCGCACGACCGTCGGCTGGAAGGGCCTCATCATGGATCCGCATCTCGACGGCTCGCATGACATCGCCGCCGGCCTGCGCCTCGGCCGGACCTTTTTGCGCGACGTCCTCGATCTCGGGCTGCCCACCGCCACGGAATTTCTCGATCCGATCACGCCGCAATACGTCGCCGACCTCGTGTGCTGGGGTGCGATCGGTGCCCGCACCACGGAGTCGCAAACGCACCGCCAGATGGCTTCAGGCCTCTCGATGCCGCTCGGTTTCAAGAACGGCACCGACGGATCCCTCCAGGCCGCGATCAATGCCATCAAGGCCGCGTCGCAGCCTCAGACTTTTCTCGGCATCAATCTCGACGGCGCCGCGTCTGCGATCGTCACCGCGGGAAATCCCGATTGCCACGTCGTCCTCCGCGGCGGCGCGACCGGACCGAATTATTCACCCGCCCACATCGCGCAGACCGAAGCGCTCCTCGCCAAAGCCGGCCTCACCAAGTCGATCCTCGTCGATTGTTCGCACGACAACTCCGCCAAGAAACCCGAGCTTCAGCCGGAAGTTCTCCAGTCCATTCTGGGTCAAATCACCGCCGGCAACACCTCGATCATGGGCGCGATGATCGAGAGCTATCTCGGCGTGGGCAACCAAGCTTTCCCTCAGCCCAAGGAAAAACTCCGCTACGGCGTCTCGATCACCGACGGCTGCATCGACTGGCCGACCACCGAAAAACTGGTGCGCGAACTCCACGCCGCGCTCGCCCCGCAGTTCAAGTGATCTGCCTTCCGCTCATCACGCGAACGACCGCTAATTAATTTTCCTGTCCCTTAAAATTTCGCGTCGATTCGCGTCCTTCGCGGGCTCAACTTCCCTCCTCCTATGAAATCCCCCATTCGCGTCGCCGTCACCGGAGCTGCCGGCCAAATCGGTTACTCCCTCCTTTTCCGCATCGCGTCCGGCGCGATGTTCGGCCCCGACCAGCCGCTGATCCTCCAGCTCATTGAAGCCCCGATCGAGAAAGCGCTGAAGGCGCTCGAAGGCGTCGCGATGGAGATCGACGACTGCGCCTTCCCGCTCGTCAAAGGCATTGTCCAAACCTCCGACCCCGCGATCGGTTTTAAGGACGCCAACTGGTGCCTGCTCGTCGGCGCCAAACCCCGCGGCCCCGGCATGGAGCGCGCCGATCTCCTGAAGGACAACGGCAAGATCTTCATCGGTCAGGGCCAGATCATCGATGCGGTCGCCGCCGCCGATGCGCGCGTCTGTGTCGTCGGCAATCCCGCCAACACCAACTGCATGATCGCTGCGTCGCAGGCCAAGCGCCTCCCCGTCGAGCGTTTTACCGCGATGGTCCGCCTCGATCAAAATCGCGCGCAGACCCAGCTCGCGAAAAAAGCCGGCGTCGATCTCACCGCGGTCAAAGACATCTTCATCTACGGCAACCACAGTCCGACGATGTTTCCCTCGTTCGCTCACGCGACGATCAACGGCCAGCCCGCCACCTCCGTCATCACCGACAGCGCGTGGCTCCAAGGCCCGTTCTGCGAGACGGTCGGCAAACGCGGTGCCGCGATCATCGCCGCCCGCGGTTTGTCGTCGGCCGCCTCCGCGGCCAACGCCCTCGTCGATCACGTGCGCTCGCTCGTCACGCCCGGCGCGATTCACTCCATCGCCGTGAAGAGCGAGGGCCGCTACGGCTTCGACGCCAACGTCTGGGCCGGCATGCCCGTCCGCACGACGACCCCCGGCAGCTACGAAGTCATCACGAGCTACGTGATGGACGACTTCGCGAAATCCAAGATCGCCGCCACGAACAAAGAGCTCGCCGAGGAGCGCGCCTTCGTCGCCGACTTGATCGGCTGAGCGATCGTTTCGTTCGCGACTGCTTCTCGTTCTCCCGAACGGCGCCCAAATCGGGCGCCGTTTTTTTGCAGCGCAAAGACGCGCAGACGCTGAGGTCGATCCAAAAGATCGATTGCTTCGCTCCGAACTTAGCGCCTTCGGGTCTGTGCGCTTATCTCCTCAAACGATCAGACTGCTCAGTCCTTTGCTGATGCGGAACGCTTCTCGCACCGCGGCGAATTGATCGATGAGTTCCGCCGGCCCGGCGCCGCGCGGAAAAACAATCTCCAGCGTCGCACCCGTGCAGCGCACGACTGCATCGACGCCTTCCACCGCAATCGTGCAGTCGCGATAGTCCGACGGATAAGTCACCGTCAGCCCGTCGTCACGATCCAGTTCCTCGATCGCGTCGATGACGGCCTCGACGCGCGCGCCCTTTTTCAACGCAAACGAGATCTCCGTGAAGCGCCCCGCGAAGATGCGGGCAAATTCCTCCACGCGCAGCAGCTCGACGTTCATCACCCCCCGCAATGTCGTCGTGACCGCATACTGCGCCGGCTCGCGTTCCTCGAGCGCGTAGAAGATTTCCACCGAGAAATCCTTCGCGCCCAGCATCGCCAGCGGACTCGTCACGCTCAGGACGACCTCCTTGCGCTTGTAGCCCAGCGCACTGCGCACCTCTTGGAAAAGCTTCTCCGCTTCGTCCGTCAGTTCGCGTTCGCAAATTTTTCCGAGAAACGCGTTCGTCGTGGCGTTGGACGCATCCGGCAGCGTGTGATGACCCTTCTTGAAACCCGCGAGCGCCTTCACCCACCCGCTGCTCCGGCCGACAAAACTGATTCCGGCCACGACACGGGAGGGGAGTTCATCGGGCGACGACATGCGGGACCAAAAAACTCCGCCCCGCGCCAACGCGCCAGCCCGAAAATCGCGTCCTCAGGTCACCGCCGGTTTTGCGCCGGCCTCTTTGAACAACGCCACGATCCCGATCAGCGCCATGATCGGCAGCCAGAGGGGCGACAGTAACAGCGCCAGAATCAAGCTTGCCCCCATTAGCCCCGCCGCCAGCGACACGCCCACCGTCGCGACGATTGCCGCCACTCCGGCTAGGACGCAACCCAGCACGAGGGCGACCGGCAGCAGCTTCACCGCCACAATCACCGCGAGGACCAGCAGGAGGATCTTCAGGAAGGTTTTCATGGCTGAATAACCCGGCTCGCCGTGAAAAGTTGCAGCCCGGATGGCTTCGGGTGTTGGGTGTGCTTCATGGAGACCCGACCGCCCCTTCCCGTCGTTGCCGCCGTCATCGCTGACGGGACCGGTCGCGTGCTCATTGCGCAACGCCCCGCGCACAAGCATCTCGCGCTGAAATGGGAATTTCCCGGCGGCAAAATCGAGGCCAACGAAACCCCCGCGACCGCCCTCGCCCGCGAGCTCCGGGAGGAACTCGGGATTGAAATCGAAATCCTCCGCACCCTGCCCGGGTTCACCCACGATTATGGCAGCGTCGTCATCGCGCTGCTGCCTTTCGTGTGCCGGCTCGCGCCCGGCAGCGCGGCACCGCAGGCGCACGAACACGCGGCTTTGCGCTGGGTCTCCGTCGCAGAACTCGCCACCGTCGATCTCGCCGCCGCCGATCTGCCCGTCGTCGCCACACTCCTCGCCTCACCATGACCTCGACAACCCTTGATCCCGCTGTGGTCGGCCGACGCCCGGCGCCGGCTGACAACGTCGCGATCGCCGTCCGTCGCCTCGAAGCGGGACAAATTCTGCAATTTCCCGCCGGCTCGCGCCCGCTCGCGCACACCGTGCTCGAAGGCCACCGCTTCGCCGTGCAACCGATCGCGGCGGGCGACGCGCTGCTTTCGTGGGGTCTGCCATTCGGCACCGCCCTCACGGCGATCGCGCCCGGAGACTACGTGTGCAACCAATCGATGCTCGACGCGCTCAGCGTGCGGCAGATTGAAAAGTTCTCGCTCCCGGCCCAACCCAACTTCGCCGATTGCCTCGTGCCGTTTGCGTTTGACGAGAAAAAATTCTCGGCCGCACCCGCGACGCCCCTCGACCCCCGCCCTCGCACCTTTCAAGGTTACCGGCGGCCCGGTTCGCGCGGCATCGGCACGCGCAACACCATCGTGATTCTCGGCACGACGTCGCGCACCGCGAGTTTCGCGCGCCAGCTCGCGGCGCGCCTGCAGGTGCTCGCGCGCGTCCATCCGTCGCTCGACGGTCTCGTTCCGATCGCGCACACCGAGGGTGGGGGCAACGCCGAGCCGAACAACGCTCACGAAATTCTCCGCGCCCTCGCCGGCTTCATGGTGCACCCGAACGTCGGGGCCGTCCTCGCCGTCGACTACGGCGTCGAACCCATCACGAATGCCCGCCTGCAACAATTCATGCGGGCGAACGGCTATCCGCTCGACGACGTGCCGCATCAGTTTCTCTCGATTCGCACCGGACTCGCTGCCGCGCTCGCGGAGGGAGAGAAAATTGTGCGTGGTTGGCTACCCACGATTTCGGCGCAGCCCCGCACCGCGGAACCGCTGAGCGGACTCCGCATCGCGCTGCAATGCGGCGGCTCCGACGCCTTTTCCGGCGTCTCCGGCAATCCGCTCGCCGGCACCCTTGTGCACGAGGTCATTCGTCAGGGCGGCACCGGGGTGTTGACCGAAACCGACGAGGCCGTCGGCGCCGAGGCTTACCTCCTGAAAAACGTCCGCGACCTGCCCACCGCGCGCGCCTTCCTCGGCAAAATCGATTCGTTCCGCGAACGCCTCCGGTGGCACGGCGTCACGCCCGAAAGCAATCCGTCCGCCGGCAACAAATTCCGCGGGCTCTACAACATCGCGCTGAAATCCCTCGGCGCGGTCCACAAAAAAGATCCGCGCACGCGGCTCGATTTCGTCACGGACTACGCGCTGCCGCTCGGCGCGCCCGGTTTTTATTTCATGAACGGCCCCGGCAATGACCTCGAGGGCGTCGCCGGCCAAATCGCCGCGGGCTGCAACCTGATCATTTTCGTCACCGGCAACGGCTCGATCACGAATTTTCCGTTCGTGCCCACGCTCAAGATCACGACAACGACGCGCCGCCACCAGTTGCTCATCCACGAGATGGACATCAACGCCGGCCGCTACCTCGACGGCGAAACGATGCCCGCGCTGACCGCCGAGTATTTCGAACTGCTCCTCGCCACGGCGTCGGGCCGGCGGACGAAAGGTGAGCACGCCGGCCACTCGCAAGTTTCGATCTGGCGCAACTGGTCGCAGACCGACGCCTCGCAGGTGGCCGAGATTCGCGCGCGGGCTGCGCCCGACGGACTTCCGCTCCAGGTGGTGCCGGCGCTCCGAGCCGGCCTGAGTTCGCTCTCAACTCCGCCGCAACTTTCTGCCTTCCGCACCGACACCGGTTTCGCCACCGAGCGCGTCGGTCTCGTTTTGCCCACCAGCCTCTGCGCCGCGCAAATTACGCGGCTCGCCGCCGATCGGCTCAACGCGAAAAAAATTGGCGAGGCCCATGGCATCTCCCGCTTCGTCGCGCTCGCGCACACTGAGGGCTGCGGCTTCGGCGGCGAGACGATGTATCACCTGCTCCACCGGACCTACCGCGGCTACGTCACGCATCCCAATGTCACCGCCGCGCTCCTCCTTGAACACGGCTGCGAAAAAATCCCGAACGACGTCATGCGCCGGCATCTCGAAGCCGCCGGCGTGCCGACCACGCGCTTCGGATGGGCCAGCGTCCAGCTCGACGGCGGCATCGAAAAAGCCCTCACGAAAATCGAGGCGTGGTTCCTGGAAAAATTTGCGTCGCTCCCCTCCACGACCCGCACGGCGGCTGATCTGGGTGCACTGCATGTGGCGCTGATGACCGCGGCGCCGGTAACTCCTTCGACCGCCCGCGTGCTCGCGTCCCTCACCCACCTCGTCGTCAGCGCGGGCGGCTCCGTGTTGATTCCGGAAAGCGACGCGTTGCTCGCGAATCCGCTTTTCCGCACCGCCCTCCTCGGCGCCCACGCGCCGCATGCCACGCTCGCCTATGGCCAGCCGGCGGTCGCGCGCGGATTTCACGTCGTCGCGACGGAATCTGATCATTGGACGGAAAATCTCACCGGCCTGGGCGGCTGCGGGGCCCACCTCGCCCTCACGATCGTGAGCGGCCATGCGCGCCAGGGCCATCCGTTGATTCCCGTGCTCCAAGTCGCCGAACCTTCCGAGCGCGGCACCTTGCCCGCCGACGACATCGACGCGTTTCTCTCGGGGGACGCCCTCGCCGATGACACCGCCCTGCAAAAACTTCTCGTGGCCGTCGCGCAGCACGAAATCGTCCCGGTCGCCAACGCCCACGGCGTCGTCGATTTCCAGCTCACGCGCGGCTTGCTTGGCGTGACGACGTAGCCCGTGTTCTAGAGGTGGGGACGTCTCTCCGAGGCGTCCTGAGTTTAGCTCGCGACTCACGCTGGACCTCAGGACGCCTGCGGAGAGGCGGCCCGACCCTCGATCATCGCGCCCCCTCCGCTTTGACACGCTTCCCGCTCGACGACCGCCCCGCGCCCGCGCCACTGTGCGGCCGGTTTCAGCCGCTCATCCAGTTTTGCTCCCCAATCCGCGCGCTGGATCCCACCCTGCATTCCCATGGCTACCTCGATCCTGCTCGGCCTCGCCTTTGGCTTCATCCTCGCCGCCCTGCTGACGCTGTTGTTCGGCGTCTACACGATTGGACCCACGCAACGCGGCGTGCTCACGACGTTCGGCCGCGCCCAGCGCACGCCCGGCAACACCGCCGAAGATCCGCAACTGGGTTCCTTGCTCACCCCCGAGGAAAAGCTGCGCTACAATTATCCCAACGTCCGCGTCATCCTGCCCGGCGGCCCCTATTTCAAATGGCCGTGGCAGCGGCTCTACAAAGTCGATATGACCATCCAGACGATCGATGTCGCGTGGGATCCGGACATCAAGCAGGAGCACGTCGAAGCCGTCACCAAGGACAACCTCACCGTCGCGATCACCGGCCAGATCCGCTGGCGGCCCTGCGAGCGCAATCTCTACGCCTACCTCTTCGGCGTCGCGCACCCCGCCGCGCACGTCATCGGTTACTTTGTCTCCGTCCTCCGCGATCGCATCGCCACCTTCTCCGGCCCGATGCACGAGGGCGCCGTGGAGGGCGTCTCGATCAACGATCTCCGCCGCAATCTTTCCGTGCTCAACCGCTTCATGGAAGAGGCGTGCGAGAAAACCGCCGCGCGCTACGGCGTGCAACTCGACGCCGCCCTCATCACCAACATCGATCCGCCGGGCGACGTCGACGAAGCCCTCGCCTCGATCAACACGACGCAAAACCAGGTCGCCGCCTCGATCAGCCAGGCAAAAGCCGACGCCGATCAGCGGTTGAAGATGGCCGAGCAAGCCGTGCAGATCGCGCAAAACCGCGCCGAGGCCGAAGCCGCGCCGCTGCTCGAGCTCGGCAAAATTCTCCACACCATGCACGCGCAAGGCGGCAAGCCCGCCCTCGACAGTTACCTGCGCAACGCCTCCTTGCCGCTCCGCGAACGCGCGGCGCAGACCATCCTTAAACTTTAACGGCGTCGGCCCCCACTCTCATGACCTTCTTCATCGCTCTCATTGCCGGCGTCGCCGCGACGTTCATCGGCACTGCCATCATCACTGCGCTCGGCAGCATGTTTCAGCTCTGGCGCGTGCTACCGGAGCGCACCGTGCTTGTCTACACGTTCTTCGGCAAAGTCATCGGCCAGGTCGAGGAGCCCGGACTCTTTTTTCCCATCGTGCATTTCGGTCCGCGCGCGCTGCTGCTGCCGTTTTTTGGCAAAGCCTACACCGTGAGCACGCCAATCTTTCAGTCCTACCTGCGCAACCAGCTTGTCAATTCCGAGGAAGGCGCGCCGATGGGCGTCGGGGTCTGGTTCGAAATCTACGTCAGCGATCCAAAGGCCTACCTGTTTCAAAATTCCGATCCGCTCGGTTCGCTCAAGGCCAATGTCGCCACGGCCGTCGTGAAACAGCTCTCGAATCTCAAGCTCGACGTGCTGCTCGAGGATCGCGACGCGCTTTCGCAGAAGGTGCGCGAGGAAGTCTCGCCGACGTCGCGCCAGTGGGGCTTCAACCTCGGCTCGACCTACATTCGCAAAGTCGCGTTTCGCGATCGCGGCATGATTGCGGAAATCCAGCGCAAGGTCGTCAACCGCCTGCGCCAGGTCACCGCCGCGATGAAGCAGGCCGGCGAAAACGAGGTCGCGATCATTCACTCCGAAGCCGACAAGAAAGCGTCGCAGCGTCTCGGCCAGGCGCAGGCCGTCCGCCCCGAAGTCGTCGGGCGCGCGCTCGCCGAAATTCAGCGGGAGTCGCAGGTCGCGGACGCGCTCTTCGCGTTGCTCGATATTCAGGCGACGATGAAAAGCCCGGGCAAAGTCGTGCTCACCAGCCCGGGCTCCGCCGGACTGATGCTGAACAGTTAGGTTTTCACCACGGAGACACTGAGACCAGAAGCGATCGGCCGCCCCGATCCGGCTGCATCGTCCTCGGTGCCTGCGTGCCTCTGTGGTTCGAGGCAGACCTCGGAAAACCGCGCGCTTGCATTTGCGTCGGCCCGGCGCATGTTCCCGCTCCCGTTCTTTGATTGGTTCGCACTCGTTCGAGTAGCCCAATCACTTTCCCATTTTTTGGGGGTGTTCTGGATTCTACCCTTGGTTGGAGTGCGCCGCTGCCTGTCGAGAGTTGTGGGTCTCTCGTTAAATCCCCTGCAACAAAAATAATAGGCAACAACGAAGAAATGCCCCTGGCCGCCTAATTAGGTAGCCACGTTTGTCCCGCGACACCTGCTAGCGGGAACGAACGTCGACAGCAGGCATAGCGCGCGGAGCCGTCCGCAGACTGCGCGCCGTATCTTCTTCTGGGGACTGGCTGGGGCCTGAGCGCGCGTGATCGCTTGGCCACAGTGAGATTAAACTCACGCTATACATGGTAGACGCGGTGCGCAAAAGTCAGGGGCACGTGGGTTCAACTCCCACCACCTCCACCATTTTATTACCCTGCGCTACAAGTAATTGCGAAAACAAGCGGTAGGGCGATTTGTAATTGTATCGTATTTGTCTCCGATTTGTGCCCTACTGAGGCATGGAACCGCAATCACCGGCAAAGAACGACTTCACGGCGCGTCGCGGGAGCAAGGGTCTGCTGCGGGTCTGGCAATGGACAGATGACCCCCGCGTTTCAATTCGTGAACGAATCAACGCATCGGGCGGGCTCGGTTACCGAGTCACACTTCCGAAGGGTGTTACTGGCGGGCGCGTCATTTTTGTGCAGAGCCGCGACTTCGAGGACGCGAAAGCCGTAGCCAGAGCCAAGGGACTTGAATTTCGCGAGAGCCGTTCGACCGCTTTAGTTCTCTCGGACGAAAAGAAAATCCAAGCCGCTCGCGCGGTCAAAATCCTGAGCGAAAAGGGGCTGGCCGTCGGACTGGATGAGGCGGCCAACCACTACGCCGACGCGGCAAACGCGTTGTTGCCGTTCAATGTCAGTGTTTCCGAAGGCGCGAAGCAATTGGCCGAGATCATGGCGATTGTGGCTCCAACGGGGAAACCGTTGCGTCAGGTCGTAGAATTGGCGGTTGCTCGACTGTGCCCACAAGGTGGCACGAAATCGCTATCGGAGTTGGCGAAGGAGATGGTGGAGATGAAGCGCGGATGGCTTGCACGGGGCGACCTACGCGACGCCAGTTTCCGCGATTTCATGTCTCGCGCAAACAAGATTGCCGATGAAATCGGCTCCCTCGCGCTACCCGAAGTAACCAAGGAGATGCTGTTTGAATGGTTACAAGGCCTGAGCCTCACCCGTCGCTCAAAGAAGAACTATCGAATGGTTCTTGCCGAAATGCTCCGCTACGCAGCGCAGAAACGATTCATCAGCGCCAATCCTCTCGAAGAGTTTACCCGGCAGGATATCAAGGAAATCGAGGGCAATTCATCCGAGATGCGGCAGCCTTCAATCCTTTCTCCGTCCGAAGCCAGCAAACTGCTCGATGCCGCGTTTAGTAACCCGGACTTAGACTTGGGCGCAGCGGTCGTTCTTGGACTGTTTGGCGGCATCCGCACGGAAGAAATCAAGCGGCTTCAATGGGACGCAGTCCGCCTCGATGACGAATCCCCATTCGTGGTAATTGGCCCCGAGATCGCGAAAAAGCGCCGCATCCGAAATGTCCCTCTACCAGCTTGCGCGATCGCATGGCTGCAACGATGGAAACACGCCAAGACGGGGCCCGTCGCACGTAGCGCCCACACAAACGATTTCCAGAAACGCTTCAAAAAATTGTGCGCCGCGGCCAAAATCAAGTGGGAGAGCAACGCGATGCGCCACTCATTCGGCTCGTATCACTTCGCTCTATACGCCAATAGCCTTGAGACAGCTCGCATCCTCGGACACAAAGGAGACGACAACGTGCTTTTTGCCCACTACCGGGCGCTCACCTCGAAGGAACAGGGCGCAACGTATTTCGGGATACTCCCGCCGAGTGAAGGAAAGGTAATCGCGTTCCCGGCCAAAAGCGTTGGTTGAAAGGACCACTAGCGGGTGACTATATTTCAAGCGGTCCTAATGTCTTCTCCTATGACGAGCGTCTGCCAAATATTTCTCACTATTAGCTTGTCTAATCGGTAGCTTCCGGCATCGTCCGGTTTGTTGAGGCACCCGCTACGGTGCAATGACCGTCTCGTTGGAAGACGTTAAAATCCCTTCGTCTGGTCTTCTCGGAAGACGTAAAAAATCCCTGCGACTGGCGCTCGAATGAGGCCCGTTCGGAGTTCGTCAAACTCTCGGCCGCGACCACAGGCATTCGCCCCACGCCGAAAGCGCCTGACGCGTCTCAACGGCTCACTGACGCAGGGCCAACAATCGGCTGCACAACCGAAGCGAAAGCATACGTCTAACCATGATCTCAGAAATCGATTCCTCGAAAGCACAAGGTGCTTTCTTAAATCAACAACAAGTCGCCGAATTTATCGGCATTTCTGTCCGCTCCGTCAGAAATTTTGAAGCGCGCGGCTTAATCCCCCGAATCAAATTAGGTAGGCGCAGCCTCTATCGGCGGGCCGCGGTGGAAAACGCCTTGGCGAAGCTTGAGGCCGGAGGGCACAAGTCTTGAACAACGACAGAATAAGAAGCCGCGCCCCTTCAGAGAGCGCGGCCGATCCATTCAGCATTCGTATCCATGAACCCATTCATATCTCGCAGATAGTCAATGTCGCATTAGATTTTGCCTTGTGCTGCCTTAAGCCGAGAGGAAATGGGATCATGAGTGGAGGGCACCGCGATGCAACCTGACCATATCCCACTTCCAGACACCGAAGCTGAGGCCGGGGTCATTGGGGCTTTGCTGTCCTGTGTCGATGCGTTGGAGAGCCGTGAACGTTTCCGTTGCTGCAACGGAATTACTGCCGCACACTTTACGGATGGGCGGCTGGCGAAAGTCTGGATGGCGGCAGGCAACGCCGTGCAACGGGGCGAGGCCATCGACCCACTGACCGTGGAACACGAGACCGGGGTGGGCATGGCCGATTTGATGCGCCTTTCCCAGCCGACAAGCCTCAACTTGAAAGGCAACGTCCGGCGACTCCAAGAATCAGTGACCAAGCGACGGTTGGCGAATGGTGCACTGGGCTTGATAGAGTCCTGCAACGTGTCCGATTTCAGCATCGAACACGCTCTGGCACGGGTGAAGGAATTGGCCACGATTGCGACGAGTCCTGGTGCGGAAAATGAATTACTCGAAAGTCTTCTGAGTTCGGATGCGCTGCCTGCATTGGAGTTGCGTCCGCGTGCGTCGTTTCTTGGCTCTTGGTTTCGAGAGGGTGACCTCGGGTTCGTCTTCGGTTCACGCGGGCTCGGCAAGACATGGCTGGTTCACGGCATCGCAAGGGCGATTGCCGAGGGTAACGAAATCGGCCCGTGGAAAGCATCGGGGAGAGTGAAGGTGGTCTATGTCGACGGGGAAATGCCGCTCGATGCCATACGGGATCGGGACATGAGCTTGAACAGAGGCTCGGGTGACCTGTCCTTCCTGAATCATGAGCAATACTTCGACAAGACCGGCAAGACGTTGAATTTGTCTAATCCCGACTTGCAGCAAGCAATCTTGGCCTTGGTCGTTCGGCAGGGGGTTCGCGTCTTGGTCTTGGATAATCTTTCTTGCCTGTTCTCAGGCGTGAAAGAAAACGACGCGGATGATTGGGAGAAAATCCTCCCTTGGCTGCTGGAGCTGCGACGACGGCGGGTGTCGGTCCTGATGGTGCATCACTCTGGCCGTGCGGGGATCGATATGCGCGGCACGTCGAGGCGGGAGGATGCGGCGTTCTGGATCATCAGACTCAGCGAGCCTTCATCATTGCGGAGCAGTGACGGTGCGAGATTCGTCACGCACTTTACCAAGAATCGGCAGGGTTCGAATGATGAGACGCAACCCTTAGAATGGAGCTTCGAATCGACTAAAAGCGGGAAGGTAGCAATCACCTGTCGGCGGGTCTCTCCGCTTGACGAGTTCAAGCAGTGGTTGCGCGACGGGCACCGGACTGCCTCGGAAATTGCCGATGCGATGGGCACCTCGAAATCGCACGTCTCTAAACTCGCAGCTAGGGGGATGCGCGAGGGTTGGCTTAAGAAAAACGGAAGGGATTATGAACTCGCAAACGAAGCTCTGTAACTCCCCTCGTTTCTCGTTTCTTCCCTATAGGCGAGAAACGAGAAACAAGGGGCAACGAAAGAGGAAACGAAATCGTTTCCACTCCGCGGCGCCTATGAGAAATCCCTCTAATTGGAAACGAAGCCGCTAACGGCACTGGAAACGAAGGCCCACAATTTGGGGTTATTCGTTTCCTCGTCTATACCAGAACAAAGGAAACGATCATGCCAGCACGTAAGCCCATTAGCAAAAAAGCCCTCGTCGCTGTAGCTACTGACGCCATCGCAGGTCTCAGCAGGCGCGATTTGTGAGGTGGACCCTTCCGGTTAGACAGGTGGGAGGTGAAAGTAAGTTATGAGTTAGGGCGGGAGGACAAGCGGGAAAGCAAGGGAGGGGGTGTAGGGGAGCGTAGC